>JAUWZW010000032.1 GCA_030615165.1 Candidatus Aenigmatarchaeota archaeon | reverse complement strand
TTGCAAGGAAGCCAGGAAAGGATGAGTTTGTCAGCACAAGCAAGATATGCGCACTCGGGGTTCTTGTGATAGGATTTGTGGGATTCGTCATATTCCTGATATTCATATTGCTGGGATTGTAGTGATTTTATGAGATATAATGGAAAGGGTTTTTCATTCAATTATGATAAGAGTATATGGGAAGAAATTCCTGTTGATGATGATATAGTTCTTGCAATGTTAAGAACAAGAATGGGAACAGGATTCAGGGAGAATATTAATGTAGTGAAGACAGATGGGCTCCAAGATTTGAAATATCACCTGTTATACCAGGGAACAAGAGATATTTCAGGAAGGGCGGCAAGAGAGATTGTTTTCAGGCACAGACACCCTGTTATGAAAGGCGTAACAGTCAAGAAAAAACAGGTTTGCATACCAGACAACGGTGCTTGGTATGCAATCACATGCACAGCAACAGAAGGAACATATGATGAGTTTTCAGGTGAGTTTGAATCCATTATCGATAGTTTTAGTATAGGAGAATAACATGACAATCTATACAATAAGGACAACATCAGGAAGAGAGGATATTGTGATAGACCTTTTAGCATCCAGGGTAAAGGCAGAAAACCTGGATATAAAATCCCTTTTCCATCCAGCAGAGATAAAGGGTTATGTGTTTGCCGAGGGCCCCCTGGGAGCAGTGCACAAGGCAATACAGGGAATGATGCACATCAGGGGGATAATAGAGAAATCCGTGAAGCTGGGGGAGATACAGCACTTCCTGGAGTACACAAAAGCAAGGATAAGGATTGACATCAATGACATGGTTGAGATAATAGGCGGTCCGTTCAAGGGTGAGAGGGGAAAGGTAAAGAGGATAGATAAGGTCAAGGGAGAGGTCACGATTGAATTGCTCGAGGCTTCAATACCAATACCGGTAACGATTGCAACAGAGTTTGTAAAGATTGTCAAGAGGGCAAAGCCAGAGGAGCCTCCGGAAGAGAAACCAAAAAAGAAACCAGAAGAAGAGGTTGGTTTGCCTGCTGCTGAAGAGATAAGGGAAAAGATTATGCCTGAAGAAAAGCCGGAAGCAGGAAAGCCAGCAGAACCAGAAAAGAAAAAAATATCCATGGAGGAGCTCAGGAAGGAGCTCAGTGAGGAGGAAATCTCCGGAGCAGAAGCAAAGAAGGCAAAGCAGATTCCAGAGGAAGTCCCTGAAAAAGAACACAAAACCATTCTCGAGGAACTGGAGGAAGAGGAAAAGAAAAAGAAGAAAAAGAAACTCGAGAAGATGGAAGGTGAATAAATGCCAAAGCAAACAATAGAAGTAATGGTTGAAGGCGGAAAGGCAACAGCGGGCCCGCCCATTGGCCCCCAGCTAGGGCCTTTAAGGGTGAATACAAAGGCTGTTGTTGATGAAATAAATGAGAAGACAAAGAACCTTGAAGGAATGCAGGTTCCTGTAAAGGTCATTATTGATACAGAGAAAAAGACCTGGGAAATAGAAATTGGCACACCACCAGTCGCATCCCTGGTCAAGAAGGAACTGGGTATCGAGAAGGGCAGTGGTGAAACAGGAATAAAAAGGGTCGGCGATTTGACAGAGGAGCAGATAAAAAAGATTGCAAGGACAAAGTTCGGCTCTGATGCCCCTGCATTTGTGAACCAGGTTAAGGGGACATGCAGGAGCATGGGTGTAACAATAGGGCAGGGAGCAATAACAGAAGAGGAGATGAAGAGATACGAGGAAATGGAGAAGCTGAAGGCAGAGGAAGAGGCTGCAAAGGCGGCAAGGGTTACCGAAGGCGAGGCACCTGTAGCTCCTTCAACAGGCGAAGCAGAAGAGATAGAGGAGGAAAAACCAGAAGAAGCAGAGGAAAAGAAGGAAGAAGAGAAGCCAAAGGAAAAAGAGAAAAAAACATAGGTTTAAATTATTTACTTCTCACAACAACTCATGGACTACTGGAGCAGCATATTTTGGCTGTTATTTGTGATAGCAGGGGGCTTTGTAATCGCTGGAAGCTTTATCAGACTGGTTTTCTTAGATATACTTCTTGGCCTGATTCTGATTGCAATCGGTGTTCTGAAGCTCAGCGAGGATATTGCCAGGAGGAATCTGGGCAGGAGGCACAGTAACATAAGCGAAAGCATGGATTATCTGGCAAACCAGATCGGGACAAGCACAAACCTGACCAGAGTACTGAAGGAGAGGCATAACCACAGGTTTCTCCATCTGGACAGAAAGAGGGCGGAGATTGAGGGCAGGATAGAGGGGAACTACAGGGAACTTGCAAAGAAGATAATGGATGTGGAAAACAGTCTAAATGAAATAGGAAGGGCGCTTGCTCAGGAGATAAGGGAAGTGGAAAAAACAGGCAAGAGTAATACTAACGAATTGGAAGAAAAAACAAAGAGGGTCATGGAATCCCATAAATCCAGCATCACGGATTTGAAGCAGAAAATAAGGGATGTCAGGACCGGAATACCAAAAAGCTTAAAAACCCGTACAGGTAAAAAGTAATTTACAACCCGCAATTGTTTATGAGGACTGCTTCGGCAGGAGGGTGTTTATGTCTGAAGAAACAAAAAAGACAACTAAAGAAACAAAGGAAGTCCCTGTTTCTGCCGAAATTACCAAAAAGCAGAAACAGGAATCCAGGATTCACAGCCTGGCGGAAGGCATAAAGGCAGCCAAGGAAGGAGCAAAACAAAGGAATTTCATCCAGTCATGGGATTTATCAATCAGCCTCAAGGGCCTTGATTTGAAGAAGCCGGAGAACAGGTTCAGCTCTGGGTTCGCACTTCCGCATGGCAAGGGAAAGGATGCAAAGGTTGCTGTTTTTGCGGATTCCATTGCAGCACAGGCAAAAGATGTTGCAGATTTGGTCATAAAGAAGAACGAGATGAATAGCCTCGTCAAGGATAAAAGGAAACTTAAGAAGCTCATAGAAGAGTATGACTGGTTTTTCAGCGAGGCATCATTGCTTCCAACAATAGTCAAGTCAATGGGCGCCATTTTAGGACCAAAGGGGAAGGTCCCCAAACCCATCCCACCGAATACAAAGCTGGAGCCACTTGTTATGGCTACAAGGAAAATGGTAAGGATTGCCCTGAGGGAAACCCCTGTAATCCATGTTCCAATAGGGAATGAGAGAATGCCAGAAGAGCAGATAACAGCGAATGCAGAAGCCGTGTTCAACTTCGTGAAGGAAAAGCTCTCAAAAGGATTGAGCAACATAAGAGCAGTTCGCATAAAGCTCACGATGGGACCACCCGTAAGGGTGAGAATGAAATAGGTGGTAATGTGGTCAGTGAGAAAAAACTCAAAATGGTGAAGGAGATAGGAGAGGAGATGGAGAAGTATCCGGTCCTGGGTATAATTAACATGTTCAAGATGCCCGCAAGGCAGCTGCATGAGATAAGGAACAAGCTGAGGGGGAAAGCAGTCATAAAAATGGTAAAGAAAAGGATGATAAGGATTGCCCTGGAAAAGAGCAGTGCAAAGAACATGAAGGTACTGGAGGACTACATACAGGGTGAGCCTGCCCTTATATTCACTGAAATGGATCCGTTCAGGCTCGCAAGGATTATAGAGGAATCAAGGTCACGGGCCCCTGCAAAGGAGGGCGATACAGCACCCAAGGACATTATTGTCAGGGCAGGTCCGACATCCCTGACACCAGGTCCTGTGATAGGGGAACTCCAGAGGGTTAAGATACCGGCCATGGTCGAGGGAGAAAAAATAGCCATAAAGGAAGACACGGTTATTGCAAAGAAGGGCGAAGAGGTAGGAAAGGAGACGGCTGCTATTTTGTCAAAGCTGGGGATAGAGCCAATGGAGATAACACTGAATATCCTGGCTGTCTGGGAAAACGGAGCCATATACACAAAGGATATATTGTTTGTTCCAATGGAGGAATATATAGATAGGATAAAGCAGGCAGGACTTGCTGCACTCAACCTCTCGATAAGAGTAAATTACTTCACACCAGAAAACATCCCGTTGCTGTTATCAAGGGCATACCAGGAGGCACTGAGCCTTTCATCCCAGGCAAACATAATAACCCCCGAAACGGTTGGAGGTCTGCTCGCAAGGGCGGATGCCCAGGCACAATCCCTGCTGAAAGCAGCAGAGAAATGATTATTAAAAACGGAGGTGTAAAAATGGCAAAGGAAAAAGAGAAAGCGAAACCAGAAGAGAAAGCAAAGGAAGAAGAGAAAAAACCAGAGCCAAAACCAGAGAAACCAAGGGAGCAGCCCAAGGAAGAAAAGCCAGTGGAAAAGAAACCACCAGAACCAAAACCAGAAAAACCAAAGGGAGTTAACATAGTGCATGCAGCCTTGCTCCTATATACAGCAGGAAAGGAAGTGAATGAATCAAACATGAAGAAGGTAATAGATGCCTCAGGGGCAAAGGTTGACCCAGCACAGATAAAAGCACTGGTTTCCTCGCTTGAAGGAATAAATATAGATGAGGCAGTGAAGAGCGCCGCTGTTCCTATGGCTGCGCCAACAGCAGCGCCGAAAGAAGAAAAGAAAGAGGAAAAGAAGGAAGAGAAGGCAGAGGAAAAGGCCGAGCAGGCTGCTGCGGGGCTCTCATCGCTTTTCGGCTAACTCTTTGTTTAAGAGAAGTAAGAATGTTGTAGGGACTGGAATGTAAATCATACCCTAATATTCCAAATTCCCTTCTCCATTTCATTAAAGTTTTTGCAAGCTCTTTCGCCTTGTTTGTTAGAGTCCATTCTATGGGCACAACAGATGAAATTACAACCTAACGCATTCTCCCCTGTTCACGGGAGAGTTAGTCAGACTGTAAAGTATTTAAATACTAACTACTAATTACTAACTATGATATTAAAATGTAACAACTGTAAGTATAAATGGAACTATCAGGGAAAATCAAAATACTATGCCACATGTCCCAGATGCTTGCGGAAGGTCAAGGTTGAGAAATATGCAAGTCGCAAAAACGGTTAAGTGCAAAATACACAGCTTGACCAACATAAAGGAACAAATCCTTAGTCACGAGTATAACAATTACCAAAAACTTTGTCAGGAAGTGTCGGCGTGTGTGGACAACAATTACCTGTCAGACCGTCCCTATTCTCTGTTTAAGACGGCAAACAGGTATTCTGCAACCGTCTGGGGAGCCATTCAGAGCATAAAGAACAAGAGGCAGTTTGACAGAATAGGAGAACAGCCATTATATCTACGCAATGATGTATTTGCTGTCGTTGAGAACCAGACCAAAATCTCAAAGCACTGGCTAAAGCTTCCGACCAAAAGGAAGCATGGGGGTATCTGGCTTCCAGTTATAGTTCCGAGAAAATATGAAGAACTGCTAAACCTAAAGATATGCGACTCAAAGATAACCAAAAAGAAAAAAGGCTGGTTCCTGCTCCTGACCGTCAAGAAAGAGGTCGTCATCATGAAATCATACTCCAACATTCTCGCCATAGATTTGGGAGAGAAAGTAATGGCAACTGTCTGTGGCAGTTTCAACAATCAGCGACCCCAATTTCTGGGGCGGAAGGTTAGGGGAATACGAAGGCATTACGCATGGCTTCGCAAGAGACTGGGCAAGAAAAAAATCCCAAAGGTAATCAAGCGACTGGAACACACTGAAAAACACAAAGTCAATGACCAATTGTATAAAATAGCAAGGCAAATAAACAATTTGGCAGAAGAGACAAATTCCCTTATCGTGCTGGGAGACCTCAAAGGCATAAGGAAATCGACCAAAGGTAAAAGGTTCAACCGAATAGTGTCCAACATGCCCTACCTCAAACTAACCCAGATGATAACATACATGGCTAACTGGGATGGAAGGCAGATAATCAAAGTAAGCGAGAAGGGACGAACATCGCATACCTGCTCAAAATGCGGAAGTAAAGGGACAAGACCGTATCAGGGAATGTTTAAATGCCCGTCTTGCGGATACCAAGTAAATGCCGACTTTAATGGTGCTAAACGAATAGCACAAATAGGTCTTGAGACTATACCGTCTCTTGACGGGGTGTCACTGATAGCACCCTTAACTTTGCAGGAGGCATCTCATGCCTGTTAGCAAAGAATCTTTGCCCTTCAGGGTGGGGAGTGTCAGGACTCATATCTTTAGGGTTAAGCCTGACCAGGAGCTTCTTGGCTCTGTACAGGCCTTTTGCAAGAAGAACGGAATAACATCAGGCATTATTACTGGTATAATAGGTTCCCTGAAGTCTGCAAAACTCGGTTTTCTCAAAAAACTCCCAGGCAAATACATCTCCAAAAAATTAAAGGGCCCATTAGAAATCGTGGCTGCGCAGGGCTCTGTCGCGCTGTGCGAGGGCAAACCCGTGCTGCACATTCATATTCTTGTTTCTGATGAGAACAGGGCCATTGGCGGGCATCTGATTGAGGCAAAGATATTCTCCACAGCAGAGGTTGTGATACAGGAGCTGGATGAGCAGATAGAAAGAAAGGAAGACAGCTATACAGGGTTGAAGGAATTGGGATAATCAAACCGCTCCCGGAGGAAGTGTTGGCGGCGGTAAAAAGGTCGCCGCAGTACTTGGTGTTGCTAAAGCAGTTCCTGCCGGCCAGGTGCCTGTTACAACCCCACTGGATGTTATGGTCATGACTTCTCCGCTTGGTGCTACTATTGCCATAGTATTGCCAGATACAGCATATGCACTACCCTGTGGTATGACTACTGCCCCCTGCGTAGTATATACAATTTTTGTGCTAGCTAATGTACCACCCTGCACAGGTGGAGGAGCAGGTGTAGGCGCCTTAATCATCCCCACTACACCCCACAGCATAAGTGCAATACCAACCGCGCACACAACACCAAGCGCTATGTTAACCATATCCATACCAGTCTCCTTCATGTTGCCAAGTGCCTGCCTCATCTGACTGGGATCGCTGCTTGAGCAGAGCAGGTCCTCCTCCTGCTCAAGCTGTGTAATTTCCTGCTCGAGTTCTAGCACAGCCGAGTGGAGCATGCTGCCTATACAGCCGACTACTGCAACCGCAAGTCCGCAAAGAAATATCCAAAATGCACAGCTCCAGGTACATTCAACACCCTCCATACAGCAATGCCTAGCTGTGGCACAGATAATTACTGCAACTGTGGTGGCCAGCCCAAGGAAAACATAAAGCATGGTTTTATCCCTGCTAATCTTTGCTTTCGTGCTTGCCAGTTCAGCCTTCACCCTTTCACATTCCATCACCCTGTCACTCTTTATCCTGTTTATTGTGAGGGTTGTGCTTGCGGATATGTTCTGGGTTATCAGGCTCTGGTTGCTTGTGTAGCGGACCGTCAGGTAGAGGCTGAGGTTCTTTTCAATCCCCCCTCCGCTGTTGCTATCTATCTCCGGCAAAACAGTAGGGCATGTGTAATTTTCATTCTGGTCTGGAGGGGAAGCAAAGCAGTTTATGTTCCTGTAATCATTACCATCAAATTCATAATGGGAGTTGAACACCTCAATATCACTTGGGGGGTTTAAAATCCTTGCCAGTATATCCACAGACTTCAGGAACTGGCACTTGCCTTTGTGCTCTGTTATTGTGCAGTTCAGGTCTTCCGGCTCTGTCTTGTCAATCAGAAGTATGACATCATTTACTGACAGGCATTCCCCGGTCGGAACCGAGCCTGTGTAGCAGTAAAGGTCAGGACCGCATGGACAGTCAAGACAGCAGTTATCGCTGGTTTCTCCTATATCTGATTCGCAATCACCATCACCACAATGGGCTATAACATCAATTGTTATGTCAGGCACAGAGAAGCTGAAATCCATGCTTGACACATTCGGTCCGTCATTGAAACCCAGGTTAACACCCATGACATTTTGGGGCAGGGTTATCATTCTTGCTACAGGGTCATAAAAACCCGTTTCTGAATAATTTATTGCAGGGATTATTACCTGGCACACAGCACCACTCTCGTTTATCTCCCCGCATTCCGCACTGCATGCAACATCACTTACAGAGTTGTTGAAACCGCACACTGCGGAAAGGCTCGCACCAGATGGCTTGCTGTCAACCCTTAGCGTGACATTTACCCTGTGCTCTATACTGGAATCAGTAAGGTTGGTTGAACCAACATCCACTTTTGTTATGTTTATCAGATTCAGGGGCTTGCAGGAATCCAGCCTGTGATCTGTTGTCCCCAGGGTATCGCAGTACTGCCCGGCAGAGCAGCCGCAGTCATAACAGCATATGCTTTGGTTTTCATCCTGTGTGCAGTCCAGGTCACCGCAGTAGTGAATACCTATCGTGATTCCCCCAACACCTGCTGAAAGGGTTTTGGTTATCTGGGGTCCTGTTCCATTGTTAAATGTCATGGTGTAGTTCAGAATTGGGTAAAGCGTGTAGTCCCTGAGCACATTGTAATTGCTAATAACGAATGAAAGTATGCAGGTGAAATTATATATAGACGGGTCAGATGAAGAAACACTGCGGCAGGAAACAAAGCAGGACGCAGTGCAGTTTGGTGTGCAGTCTATGGAGCAGTCTGCTGATGGCGTAGACATACCCTGCGGCTTGTTTGTTATCTGCGCTATAAAGCTTATATCCTCGCTCCCATCAGACGAACTGAAATGGGTTGGGCTGACATCACTAATAACAAGATTGCTATCATCCGGTTCTGTCCTGCACATACTCGTGCTTGGCTTGCCTGTTTCAAAATCGCAGTACTGCCCGCCTGGGCAGTTATTGCAGTCATAGCAGCAGTTGCTGCTATCCTCTCCAAGATGTGATTCACATCCGAACTGGCCGCATGTCCAGGACCCTATTGTTATATCAGGGAAAGATGTTGTAAGCGTTTTACTCACGGTGTTTGGACCGTCAGGATAGCTTATAACAAAGGTTATGCTGTTCGGGGTAAGGATGAATTCACCCTCTATGCAGAGCACAGCAGGAGGCACTGTTATATTGCATATGTAAATGTAATTGGTTCCCGCCCCTCCGGAGCAACTGGCTGTATAGGAATCCGTGCCGTTCAGTATGTAATTCATGCTTGTGATGCTGAAGCCTGTCGGGGGGTTGTCCAATCTTACTGCAATACTCAGATGGTGCTCCACATTGCAGTTGCTTACCCTTGTGTCCGGTATTACTGGCAGAGAAAGGGTTATCCCCCCTTCACTCTGACACCCCCTGCTGCTGTCACAGTAGGAACCCGAAAGGCAGCCGCAGTCATAACAGCAGTTACCAGAATTCTCACCGAGACCCGATTCGCAATCATCATTGCCGCATTCATAGTTGGGGTTAAAGTTAAATACAGCAGGATTCATTATGCTGCTCTCTGCGAAAACAAACGAGAAATCCTTGTCAATACTGGTTATCACATTACCCGAACGGCTCTCTGGTGTTATATCCGGAGGAGAGTCCATCCCCAGTTCATACAGCTTTGTCATTCCCGGAAACACGGCTTTCTGAACCCAGCTAGGATTGAAGGGAATCATGTCCCGGTCTCTGATGAAATCCTCTACCAGGTTCTGATAGCCGTAATTTACATGAAGGTCCATGTTGTCCAAACTATGTGTGGAAACACTGAAATCACTACCGCTATGTTCTCTGGTCACGGTGTCCCAAAAACCAGCCCATTTACTGCCGAACGGGTCTGCAAACTTGACCAGTGTCATTATATTTGCTGTCTGCGGGAAGGTTGAGGTCTGGTCTGCAAGCTCGCTCCATCCATACTCTTTGCTGAATCCCGCATCCTGGCTCTCATATGAGCCATGCCCTATGCACTCCGTCGGGCTGTAACCCCTGCATGTGTAAAGGTAAACAGTTTCTATAACATCTGAGCTGGCATTGCTGATACTCACGAAAACCGTTTCATCATCCTTATCCGGCTCTATAACCTTGTTTACAAGGCCCTCAGGATTGTATGAAACATTCTTTTCAAAACCACCATATATTATCTTTATATTTGTTGCAAATGCCACAGGCATGGTCAGGACTAGGTATGATACAAGTACCACAAATATTTCCAGTGCGATTATTTTGTGATTCATATTTCCATTTCATCCCCAGTACTCAATGGTTATTTCTATTGTACTATCTGCTGTACTCACATCATAAGATGTTGTGGTTGTGCCGATAATTGCATCATCCTTTATCATTTCTGCTTCTATCCCATACCTTCCAGGCTGCAGCTCAACAGATACTGTATCCTCAATTTCAGCAGAGCGCATTGCAGCCAGGCATTCATCTGTATTACCAGTGGAACAGATTGATATCATGCTGGGGTCAACAATTATATTGTTTTCGTACTCCTCACACCCGTGTGATTTGAATGTAAGTAACACCTTGTGCGTTACAGGCACGCTCGGACCCCTTATTATTTCATCGCGGAATCCCCTGGTCAGCTTTACCTGATAGAGTTTAACTGTAATATTGGTGTATTCATCATACACAACATAGGTTCCGCTTGCCTCGCTTGGTGTCACCTCACATTTACTGTACACCAGCTGTTCTGATGTTGTTTCTGACAAATAGTGCATGTACAGGTCCTTTTTGTCGCAGGCGACAAAGCCGCTTGTTTCACCTTCTGAATCTGTTTTATTAAGGATACAATTTCCGAACACCACTCTGGCATTTCTTACAGGAGTACCATCAGACTTAAGAACCCTTATGCTTATGAGACAGGTCGCATTTGTGCATCCCATTATACCCCCAACACTAGGTTCCCCTGGTGCATTTGTTGTGCAGACCGTCTCACCGCCAGTTGGACTTGGCGTACTGATACAAACACTTGAAGGAGCATGCTCCATACAGTTACCCGGTATCATCTCTCCCACATCAACAAGTGTTGCAATATTGAAGTCATATCCTGTAAGGTCATCATGCACCCTCAGCACCACAGGGAATGTAAATGAGTACTGTATATAGTATGTCCCCATGCAGAGCCCGCTTGTTGTTAATATCCGTGAGGTTAAAAGTGGCGCAGGATTAATGAGGGCTATGCCATCTTGTATGGGTATTTCGAAATCATCAGGAAGCTGGAAAAGCGGATTCAGCTGAGGGTATGTCTTCCCGTTCAGGTTCTCTACTCCATATACCTTTGGTTGTTGAGGATCTGTTATGGTTGGTCGCCACCAGATGATATGGGAAAGTGTATACCCAATTATGTTTTCCAGTGCACTAGAAAGTTGCTCAGGTGTCCTGTATATGGTTTCACCGCATAATATGAGTACACCAATAGTGGGCAGCTCAGAATGCATGATTCCACCCTCGTCAATTGTTTTTGAAAAGTACATTGAATTGAGTATGAAAAGCTCAAGATAGCGGTTTTTCGCAGCCTCCTCAGCATAATTCCTTGCAAGCCCGTATATCTCCCCGAACTTTGTGGGGATGGTAACCCTGTAGGGCTGTTGTATAGAATAGTTCTGAACACTTGTCGGCAGGTTAACACTGATATCTATCTGGTTGGCAAGTATGTTCGCATCCACAGAAAGCTGTGTCAGATTGAATGATACATCCTTTCCATATATCTCCCCGGTCTCGTTTATACTCCATCTTATATAGTTTTCCACAACTGTTTCAAGCCTTGGGGTAATATCGGTTTTCAGGTCAGGAATATATGTATCATCACACTTCTGCCAGTATGGAACGAAAATCCTTGTAAAGCTAACACTATCGTTGAGTGGGGGGACGATATATCCGCCCTGCGCCTCCAGCCATTTTATTGCTTCATCAGCACCCTTTCTTATGATATTCTCAACAGAATCCTTGACCGTTTTCTGTTCCTGGGAAACAGCAGACGAAACAGGTGAAGGGAAGATGACCCCTGTCTGGTATGCAAAATATATGACAGATACCACAACAACAAGTAAACCAACAATAATTATGAATTCTACCTGCGCTTTTCTATGCATATAATATAATTAATCGATTAGAATTATAAAAGATGTTATTCACTCTTTAATTTCTTATCAGCACTTATGATATTTTCAGTCACATCGCATTTGTATTCGGCCAGTTTTTTGCATAGTTTGGTATCATACAGAGAAAGCATTCTTACAGCAGCCAATGCTGCGTTTTCCGGACCAAGAACAGTCATCACAGGGACATTGCTTGGCATTCTCAGCGATGACCATATATCTGTCATGAGCGCCATCTTGTCAGTATCAGGCGGGCAGGCTATTACCGGATTATCTGTGTTTGCTGCAACCACCCCGGACAACGCATTTGACCTTCCTGCAACAGTTTCATAAACAACGAGGTCGTGCCCCTCGTCATATTCTGCAACCATCTGAAGAAGATACTTCGGCGTTTTATGTCCCGAAGCTACTCTATATTCACAAGGAACACCAAATTCGCGGAGCTTTTTACCTATCCTATTTGCGAAATCATAATCCTTTTCCGAGCCCATTAT
>JAUWZW010000071.1 GCA_030615165.1 Candidatus Aenigmatarchaeota archaeon | reverse complement strand
TCATAAGCCTTGCCCCTATAACCAGTAGTCAAATTAGGACATGTTGTTCCAGAACAAGTCCCATTATTTCCATATGTGCTTGAGTCAACAAAGAACGTTCCGTTGCCTTGCTCTAGTCTCCACCAGCCAACTAAGCTCTTGTTCCAGTCTAGGATGACTGAGTAATTATTATAGTTATCACTGGCTGTTACATTTACATAAACTGCATCAGCTGATTGAATTGTTCCATTTGGAGGGGTTGGTGAAGTGAAATTTATATTAGGAGCGGTCAAATCTACTGTCAAAGTCCTGTTGGCATCTGCAAAATAACAATCTTCTACATCGCACACATAACAATTCCATATGAATGTTTTTTCTGTACCAAAACCACTGACATTAAATGTTGCACTAGCACCCTCTCCAGACACGGAAACACTCTCATTAGGTTCAAAAGTACCAGAATAGTTATGATATAAGGTAATATTTTCTAAACCAGTATCAGATGCTTCACACTCGAATATTATAGTGTCATTGACATACCAGTTGTCTAACGGGGATGTTAGATTGACAGTAACATTAATTATTTCGATTGTTCTCACAGAGGTGTTCCCCTTTGAGGAGTTTGTTGTTCCATCGCCACACCAAACTGTACAGTACCACTCCTCTCCTTTGCTGGTGTCTGAACTCAAAATCGTTTCTACATTTGTTAAGGTTCCATTGTCCACAACCATGGAATCTGAATAGGAATCTTGTTTGGCATCGTCTTTATAACACTCCCAGTAAGCAGTGATCGTGTCCGGGTCGGCATCGGAGCAGGTGGAGTTGAGTGTTAGATTCTGAGTTGTCAAAGGTGAAGCTGGATATAGTTCCCTAAAGTCTAAGGTAGGTGTTGTAGTTGACATGGGTGCGAATACGCTGAATGAAGTTATACCAGTGGCCCATACTATATTCTCAGCTGGGTAAACTCCTGTATTTGAAAGGAGGTTCCAAGAGCCATCATGTTTGTATATCTTCAACAGACTTTCATTTTTGCCATCCAAATCCCCGTCCAGGTATGAGACATTAAGGTCGGCCGAGCCGGAGCCCAGGTCGGTCAGGTTCACGTACTTGCTTATGTTGTGGATTCCGTTTTCGTCTGCCGGCTCTGTGTCAACATTCTTTATGCCGACATTGGTCGCCACGACAGTGAACTTGGTTGAGTCGAGGGTTATGTTTCGTGCAGTTCCGTCAATCATGTTGAAGTTCCCGCTCAGGCTCAGGTTGCCATGCATGGTCAGGATGTTGCTTCCAGAAATATTCAGGGTTGTTCCGGAGTCCAGGGTGAGGTTGTTTGTCTCGGCTGTTTCGTCAATGACGAGGGTTCCATTGAATAATTCAACGTTGTCGCTTGGGCCGAAGTCGTTTATAATATCTGATTTGTCCAAAACCGATGCTATGATATAATAATCCCCAGCAACATCATTATGGTTCTTGGAAATGATATTATCATCACTGCCCAAGGTGTGGGATTCTGAGATGTCAAAATTCGAATCGATTAATTCAATCTTTGCTTGTGCATTTATTGTTTTGTCAATGTAAAGATTTGTAACTTCGATGTCCTGGTATGGATATAAACAAGACCAGCCGCAGTTTGTAATGTTCGTGTTATCCAGTTTTACGAATGTGGCTCCCGCTGCAATTTGTAATCCGCGGTCGTTGCTGTACCTGAAAACGCTGTTGTCTATATCAACTATCCCTGAGAACATTTGCCCTGAATCTTGTGTCGAGTAGTTTTCAATTATTGCATAATCCATGAATACGTCCATGGTTGTGCGTATGTCCCATTTGTTTGAAGAATCGCCGGTTATCGTTACCCAATTGCCTGATGTTCCGTTGCAATACAGGGTTCCTCCTGAATTCACGAATCCTGCATCAGCATGATCATCAAACGTTACGGTATTTCCTGCATCGAGAGTGACATATGTACCCGATGTTATGTTGATGTTTTTCAAATTAGCCGCTTCATCGATAATGAAATTCCCCATCTTCAAAGTTACATTATCCCCTGAAGCAAAATCATTTGTAATCCATGATTTTCTCAAGTAGTTTTCTCCAGGATCGGTTGTTGTGTTTTTAGTCCAGATAAGATATCTTCCAACTGTTCTATTATGGTTTTTAGATATTATTGATTTATTCGCAGAGCCTCCTGTACCAAATTCAATCCTGTTTTCATTAAAACTAGAATTAATAAATTGCAGAGGAGCATTACTGCCGTAAGCTCTATAAACATGATAATTACTTCCAGTTATATTTTCAATAGTTATGTTAGTAACTGTCCTTGAGCCATAATTCTTATAACCATAAGTTGAATCTCTTACAATAACGTTAGTAGCAGCAAAAGTGCTATCTCTTAAGAATAATGCGCCGGCACTATCTGAAGCCCCTTCAAAGATACAATTACTAATAGTTGGAGATCCATATTGAGTATCTGCCCAATAAGTATGTCCTTGAACTAGCATATATTCTCTTTTTCCTTTAGCCCCCCAACTTGAGTAAAATCCTCGCCAGTGATTTGCAGGGTATTTTCCACCAGCAGAAGTAAATGTAATCCAATTAGAAGATGTTCCATTGATATAAGCAGTTAATCTTGTTGCGCCATAACTATTATTATAGCTTACAAATCCTGCATCTGAAGTATCATCAAATGTTATTGTAACGCCAGGGTCAAAGTCTAATATATAATTTGTATAAGAGGTTCCAGAATAATATGGCATATGCCACTTATATAAAGATGCATTTTCGTCAATCCTAAATCTTACAGGATCTCCACTCAAATCTTTATATATTGTTAAGTTGGCTCCTGCTCCAAAGTCATTTGTAATCTGTGATTTTTTGAATGTGCCATTTCCAGGCCAGATCGCGAAATTGTTTGCAACATTGTTATGATTTTTTGAAACAACTGAAGCCAGGTCGTCAGTAGTCAACAAAACATCATCAAACGTGGAATTAATAAATTCCCATCTTTCATTCCACTCCTGAACTCTGGCCTTGGGACCATCTATAGTTATGTTTACTGCTTCTTTTAATGATCCTGCATCTGTATCCAGTATTAATCCATAATCATTACCCGATTCTGTGTGTATTATGTTATGTTTAAATGAAGTCAGGCCGTATGTATTAATATATACAACAACAC
>JAUWZW010000062.1 GCA_030615165.1 Candidatus Aenigmatarchaeota archaeon | reverse complement strand
ATAACCATTTTACTGCCTCCCAAGCAGGATTTTCATAATCTCTGTAAGCGGGTTTCCTGCCACCCTTGCCAAGCCCTCTGAAACAGGCAGCCTTTGTCCGCAGAACTCTATCTTGTTCGCAGTAATGGCATTAGTCCCTATATTCCTGACAACAAGCCTCCTGAACCAAATGTTCTCGGTCTTCAAAACTGTCCCTGCCGCAAACAGCTTTGCATTCCCTACACCATCATATTTAACCTCTATGTCATCCTCTCCCTGCTGCGTAACAACAAGAAGGTTAAAGGGCAGATGGACACAGGCAGGTCTTATCCCCTCAAAATCAATTATGTCCCCTGCCCCTGCTGCTATGGAATGATTTTTAAGCGTAAATAAAGGGCTTCCGAATTTCTTATACCTATCTTCATATCCCATTTTGTATCTCCCCTTTGTCGCCCTGTTGTAAATATAAAGCAAAAAGCAAATAAAAGATTGAGGCTTTAAAGCCTCTAATATTGTGTAATTGGTATTCCGATTGAACAGTGTGCGGGAACTACTGTGGTTATCCCTGAAAGCTTTGCTCCGACAGGTTTGAACTCAAGTATGAGCCAATCATCCTGTCCGGCCATGCCGTCAGCCCTGATTTTTGTCGGAGTTTCCTGCAATAGCCTCATGGAATTTCTGTTAGTTGCCGAGCCTGATAAGTTTTTATTCTTCTCATCATAGACGCTATCGTGTAGGTATCTGTTGTAATCCATGTAAGTCAGTCTTACCATTCCCTCAACTTCCGTTCCTGTTTCATCGTCAAGCAGGACATATAAAGCCCCCTGATTCTCTGGCTCTGTCGGTTTTCCGAAACCGAACCTGATTTTTGTCTGTGCTTTAATCTGGAATTCGCCTATGGTATTCCACTCGCCATTCTTGCAGGCTATCCCTGCTGGCAGAAGTGTGTCCGTAAATCCCAAGTCCTCTTTGTCAAGTGTCCTGTGAAATCCCCTGCTAACTGCTGCTCCTGGTATCATTTGTCCGAGTATTCCGCTTAGTCCTCCAAATAAAGGCATGTCAGCCCACTACTCCTCTTGGGGTAAATCTCTCAAGGAAGATGTCTATTGTGTTCAGAAGGGCAATCCCCATGTTAAGCTTCTTTTCAAAATCGCCCTTGACTACATAGCGAGTTCCTAAATAACCGCCCAGGATAGAGCCAATCTCGCCGCCGAGTCCTCCACCAAGGCCAGTTATAGTAAAACCGCCCATGAGCCTGACAGCGTCCTCCACTGCCCCTTTCTTTATGGTAGGAATTATCTTCGCCATTTAAGACCCCTATATTACAAGACAGACATCACCCCTGCATGTCCCCGTCAGTGCTTAATTATTGGGGAGGCTACTTTATAAAGGACTTTGACTACTTAACGGGATATGCAGACTTAGAACCACGAGAGAGCGAGCATGAACCTACTAAATAGGGACAACATTTCCCATCTTTCAGGCAGCAGAACAGCTTACACTTCCCACCCTTGCGAATGCAACGGAAATAAAACATCATCAGACCTTATATTTCTTTGGCTTGTCCCCTATCTTCCGCATTACGAAAGTAAAGCTTTCGTATTTCAGTGTCCTTACCAAGTCCCCAAATCCACTGTAAAACTTGTTCAGCTTATCTATAACAAGGGGATCTTCCATGCTGAAACAAGCTATGAACTCACACATGCCATAGAACTTTGAAGGAATATCCTGTATCCTTCTCGTTATCAGCACGATAGCCAGGCCATAATGCCTGTGGTTAATGATTATGTCCCTGAACTCTGGGGAAGTGTCAAAGTGGGTTTTAAACAGCATGTCAGCTTCGTCAATAACGAACAAGTTAATTTTCTTCTCTTTCGCTAACACTTTTACCTTCTGACACCAAAAAGGGAAGTCCTTTATGTAATCTATTGTTTTTACAAGAACAACTTTCTCCTTTTTCCATTCTTCTATGTGCGGAGTATAGACTATTGTTTTGTATTGCCTTGCTATGTCCTTCGCAAGATAGGTTTTACCAGAGCCTTATACTCTCCTTAAAAGAAGATTTGTATGCCACCGATAATAAGCTTTTTATTCTGTAACTGAAATAGCATTTAATCGCCCCCTTCTATTTAATTTATTCATTTCTAACCTATAATTTTCCCTGAATTTTGGATATCCTTCTGTATCAATAACACCCGCCAGATACTCCCATTTATTTTGTAGGAACAACATTCTTAATCGCCTCCGTTACTGACTTCTTGTTCTTAATCATGTATTCCTTGACCTCTGATATTTTGACATCTCCCGCAGTGGATAGGAGAATATCAATCACACCCAATATCTGATTGTAAGCCTCATCTGGATTTGGTTTTGCTGTTTGTCCCCCTGTCGGCATGGGGTTCAGCTTATCTCCTGTCCTACTTGATGGGTTGCCTGCTGTATTACCTACTAACCCAAATCTGCTCATCATATTGCCTGCAATCCTCGTTACCATAGGGTTATTCATTATCTTCTCAATTGTGGTTAGTATCTTGACTGCATTATCCACCCCTGCGTTTCCAGTTTTGGGTTTAATCTTGATAACCTTAATTATATCCTCTTTCGTGATGGTTTCCATGCCCTCACTCCCAATTTAGTTCAGCCCCGCATTCTGGACAGTGTTTAGGCTTCCCTGTAAGTATGTTCCCGCATTCGCACTGTGTTTCTTCTTTTGGTTTCCCTTCTTCTGTGGGCTTCTCTGTTTCTGCTGTTACCAGTTCTTCTATTTCTTCTGTCATGCCTTCTCCTTCTCTGTCAAGGTTATTACGACCTTCCTCTCCTCTGCCCACCTGTTTTCTATTGTCAGATTCATCTCCAAGTTCTTCACGAAGCTTATTATCGTGTCCCTTAGACCCTTTGTCAAGTCCATTTTTGGCCTCCTTTTGACCCTTTTTCCATTTCAGGAAACCAGCATACTCCGAGGCATTAATTTCTTTAGTCATCTACAACCACCGCAACAGGCTCTTCTTCTATCGATTTAGAATTGGCACTTTTTAGAGCATTAAAATCGGTTTCTGCCAATTTAAACTTATCAACTTCATGCGACATTCCACAACAATGGAAAAAATACTTAGGTTTATAATTAAGTTTCTTAATATTACCACAAATCGGACATTTTACTGCAATTGTAACCATAGTTAATTATTAACATGAGAGTTTATAAAGGAAAAAAGGAACTGTCTTATATACATTAATACAGTGTAATCTCGCTACACATTTGTCCCTATCAACCGATACCTTTATAAACCCTGGCGTTAATTATTAGGCATGGGGTTATCATGGACATCAGGCTCTATCCGCTTGAAGAACTATTAAAGCTGGCTATCTTTTCGGCTTATATTAAGGGGAAAGAAGACAAATCAGTTTCAATTTGCATAGTAGCTGAACCAGAACTCAATAAAACACGGAGTTTATTGTTATATTCAAATAGCAAAGGATTAACAATTCAAACAGATTTAACTTATATAGGAATCGTTAATCATATCCTTCCTAAAATCAAAGCTGGGACAGTTAATACAATAGTTATCCCTGATATGCTTAAAACAATACAAAAAAGGCAAGCGACAGCTTCTAATTTTATTGGGATTTTAAATTCCCTGATAGAAGAAGGTGTTTATGATGTTACTTTAAGAGATACAATAAGCTTTGGTGGAGCAAGAGCAAACATAATAACTTCTTTGACACCAGAACTGTTTTATAGCAGAAAACTTAAATGGAATAGAATGGGGCTTTTGTCAAGATTTATACCTTTCACTTATGCTTATTCAAAAGAAAGAACCGAAGCGGTATTTAGAGCAATAAGAAAGAAGGAAATTAACCAATCTATCCGTGAAGAGTTGGAACTTCCTATCATTCCCGAAGAAGTTTTTATTTCCGAAGATATGATAAAAAAGATAAAACCTTTCAGAAAAGCTTTAGTTGATGATGAAATTACAAGAAAAGGCATAAAAGATGGTGTTCCCTATTATACAAAGGGGGGAAAAGGTTTTAGACATGAATTCCATTTTCAAACTTTGCTTAAAGCTTCTGCTCTGGCAAGAGGTGAAACAGAAGTTACCATAAAAGATTTTGATAAGATTAAATGGATAGCTAAGTGGATTAACTATCAACATAAGGAGATTTAAATGAAAGTAAAAAAGACACATAAAATAGTATTCCAAAATAGAAAATGTATAAGATGGAGTGATGGAAAGGTAGTTACAAAAAGGAAAGCAAAGGGTTTATTACCAGGCGAATTTTATGAGTGTAGTGAATGTGACCACGAAATTAAAAATGGAGAAGAATACTATGAGGATAAATTCCATAATCCAGAAGAAGAAGGGGGATATTATGAATACAATATCAAAAAGATATGTGAAAAATGCTGGAAAGGAAAGAGGTTAAAAGCATGATACAACAAACTTTAGACCAACCAAGTGAAATAGAAAAAACAATCAAAAAGATAGAGGACGATAGCAGAATGGTATTAAAAATGTGTAATGCTCATCAACAATACTACTGGCGGGATAAGAAACTTCACAAAGGTCAG
>JAUWZW010000014.1 GCA_030615165.1 Candidatus Aenigmatarchaeota archaeon | reverse complement strand
CCTTAGCAACGGCCTGCTTTTCACAACAGCTGCAGGAGGAAGCCTGGCAAACTCAACCCTTTCATATCTATCCATATGCCACGTCATGTGCGAATCCGCCATCCTGTAAGTCTTCCCCTCACCAACAGACACAAAAGGAGACACCTTCTTCATGAAGATTCTAATAACAGAAAACAATTTAAGAGGAATGGACCCCAGGGAGGATATTGGCCGTTACACCCAAAGATTAATATTTACCCTTCCCTGTATTCACAACAAGATACTTTTTATCTTTTGGTAGCTTGGTTTTGTTTTCAAGCAGATAAGCAAGCCCTGCAGCACCCGAATGTTCACAGTTTATTCCCCGGGAATTAAGAAGCTGAAAGGCCTCTTCCAGGGCTTCTTCACTTACCACAACAACCCCGGATTTTTTGCCAATATATCCAAAATTTTTATAAAAATCAAGCCACTGCTCGTTAAAGTGTATGAAAGGCAGGTGCGGGGAATAGAGCATGTACGCCTTTGTTTTCGGTGAGCTTACGGTTGCACCTATTATATGGCATTTCCTTATTTTATTTATATCAGCCATTAATCTTGGGTCTTTCTTGTCAATCCTTTGAACCTCATGCTTGATAATATTGCATATGTTCTCATAGAGGGAGCCTGTTCCAAACGGAACGAGCATGTATTCAGGAGACTGGTTTATTATTTCAAAGCTCATCCAGTCATAGAATATTGTGCTGGGGTCCAGGGCATCATTGGATGTTATATCAAAACCATTCGGGTTGTTTGTCAAATCCAGAATTTCCTTAAAGCCCAGGGGCTTCCTTGAAAGGTCTGTTTCATATATCATGCAATAGCGCTTTTTTAATGATTTTATTATTTTTTCAGGTGTGTTAACATCAATCAGAATCTTCGGCTTTGGCAGGCCGTATTTCTTCAGCATCTCAGCAAGAGCAATTGCCGCATTCCCGGAACTTATTATAGAGAAAGCAGGCATACTACCTTCAACAAGGCCCTTTTTCTTGGCTTCCAGAAAGTTCCTGTACTGGCAGGCTATCTCCCAGGCCATCCGGTCCTTATGCGTCCCTGTCGGATTCACACTTTCATCCTTTACAAACACATTGGTAAACCCCGGGACTTCAATCTTAACAGTCGGTGTTGCAGGAAACCTTGGGTTGTCCGGGGGAAACTCAGGTCTTGAGGGGTCATTGTCAGAACTGATTTTTATCGACTTCAATACCCCTTCCTCTTCCTTTGTTAGCAAAGAGTTCATAGATGGGCCCAGGGAGGATCGAACTCCCGACCTCACGATTATCAGTCGTGCGCTCTACCATTTCTCCGGAAGGCTGCAAAACCATCCGTCTGAGCCATGGGCCCGGAACCTACACCTCTGAGACAGGACAGCCGACATCCGTCGGCAAGACCCGCCGACGCTCCCGCTGGGATTTGAATTCCTGAACTACATGGTTACCCACGCAGTTTCCCAGGTTTCGAGGTCGAGAACCTCGGGTCCTTGACCGGACTAGACGACGGGAGCACGGATTATTTAAATACTGTTAGTCATATATAAATAATATCTTCGAGGCGTTATATGACAATAATAAAGACCTCTGCGAAGCCCAAGCTGAAGAATCCCATTCTCATAGAAGGGCTGCCTGGTGTCGGGAACATAGGAAGGGTTGCTGTCGGGTATCTGATAAAGGAACTGAATGCAAAGAAGTTTGCACATCTCTACTCCGAGCACTTCTTCCCGTTTGTAATGCTCCAGGAGGAATATCAGCTGCATCTTTTGAAGAATGAATTCTATTACTGGAAGGCAAAGAAGAAGGGACAAAGAGACATAATATTCCTTGTTGGTGATTGCCAGTCCCTTTCTCCACATGGTCACTATGAAGTAATCGAAAAGATACTGGATTTTGTTGAGAAGTTTGGTGTCAAGGAGATATTCACCATAGGAGGGCTGGCAACAGGTGAGGTTGAAAAAAAGCCGGAGACACTGGGTTCTGTAACAGATAAAAAACTTCTGAAAAAATACAAGAAATACAACATAAAATTCACTGCAGGGGAGAAGGTCGGCTACATAGTTGGTGCAGCAGGATTGCTCCTGGGTTTGGGCAAGGAGAGGGGAATGGAGGGAATCTGCTTGCTGGGGGAGACATCAGGGTTCCCCATAGTCACAGACCCGAAGTCAGCAGAGGTTGTTCTAAACACATTAACAAAAATCCTTAAACTGGATGTTGACATGAGCAAACTTGAGCAGAGGGTAAAGGAGATGGAGAGGTTCATAAAGAAGATCGAGGAGCTGCAGAGGAAAGCCATCATGGAGATAACAAAAGAAGAGAAGGCCCCTGTTAAAGGAAAGGAACAGCTCAGATACATTGGTTAATTTTTCTGTCAACCTTGAGCCCATAATTTTATATATTTAATTAACAGAAAAGGGTCATAGAGAAGATTTTCCGTTAACGCTTTTGAACCAATGAATTCATATTATATACAAACAGAAAAGGGTTATATGAGAGAAAAAGAGAAATACACGAGGTACGAGAAGACAAGGATAATATCAGCCAGGGCTTTGCAGATATCTCAGGGCTCCCCTGTTCTAATAGATATTCCGAGGGGTGTTACCAAACCAATGGACATAGCAATGCTTGAGTGGGAGGCAGGTGTTATACCGATTGACATAAAAGAAGAAGGCAAGGAAGAGAAGCCTGAAGAGAAAAAGGAAGAATAAATTTAACCCCACTCACCAAATTCTATTATATGATTGAGAATGTGAAAATCTATCCTGTTTTTAACTTGTGGGGAAAGAGAACCCTTGAGATAAAGGTTTTCACAGAGAACGGTATATATTCTGCTTCTGTCCCGGCAGGCACATCAAGGGGCGAGAATGAGGCAAAGGAGGTTTCCGTCCCTAGGGCATTAAAGATATTCCCAGAGATAAGAAAAAACCTGATAGGTCTTGATGAGAAGGAATGGGAGAAGCTGGACAGGCTTTTAATCAAGCTGGACGGAACACAAGATTTCAGGGATATTGGCGTGAATACAGCCCTTGCAGCGTCTGTTGCAGTTGCCAGGGCTGCAATGAACAATGAATTGTGGAGACTGGATGGGAGAAAACTACATGCAGATTTTCCGTTTCCTGTCTCCAACGTAATTGGCGGGGGAAAACATGGAGGAGGTTGTGACTGGCAGGAATTCCTTATAATTCCTCACAGGGCAAAGAACCCATTCCAGGCTGCAAGGACCATAATAGATTTCTGGACATCCATTGGAGAGGAGCTGAAGAAAAAAAAGCTGCTTGCTGGAAGAAACCTTGAGAATGCATGGATGGGCAGGCTGGATAATCTGAGAACACTGGATTTTCTTTCACGTTTTGCATCAGACTGGGATGTAAGGATTGGAGTTGATTTCGCTGCCTCAAGCCTCTGGAACGGGAAGAAATATGTTTACAAGGGAATGGGGAAGAAGCTTGGTCCGGAGAAACAGATAGATTTTATAAAAGAGGTTGCAGAGAAATACAGAATTTATTATCTGGAAGACCCCTTCCATGAGAATGACTTTAAGTCTTTTTCGGTTTTGACAAAGGAGCTCCAGGATTCTCTTGTGACAGGGGATGACCTTTACTGCACAAACCCGAAGAGGCTTGCCCTCGGGACAAGAAGCAGGGCAGGTAGTGGTGTTATTATAAAGCCAAACCAAATAGGGACGCTTTATCAAACAAAGCAGGTAATAGATATTGCAAGAAGGAAGGGGATGTTCCTAATCCCTTCTCACAGATCAGAGGAAACCGGTGATAATTGGCTTGCAGACCTTGCAATTAACTGGGAGGCCCCCTTGATAAAGATTGGCCTTTCTGACATACCGAAATTCAACAGGCTGATAGAGCTCTGGGATGACATTGCAAATAGCAGGATGGCTGAGCTGCCTTAAAAACTTTATAAGCCTTTTCTGTTTATTAATTATGTAATTGGTAAGGAGGCAGGAGTTAGTGTTTCTTTTCCTTAAGGTTTTCTTGAGGAAGTGACAGCCCCTGTAAAGAAAAGCTTATGGTTCAGGAAAAGATGCTTGTGGAGAAGACGGAGTATCTGACGGCAGGTGTACATATAGGAATGAAATCATGCACCCCATATATGAAGCAGTTTGTTTACAAGGTGAGGGATGATGGCCTTGCTGTTTTCAATCTCAAACTGGTTGATGAGAGAATAAAGATAGCTGCAGACTTTCTTTCAGGATTTAAAAACATACTCATTGTCTCAAGGAAGGGGAATGCTGCACAGGCCATAAAAAAATTCGCTGATGTGATAGGGGGAAAAGCAGTGGCCGGAAGGTTCTCACCAGGAACACTGACAAACCCTTCCTATAAAGAATTTTATGAGCCCGATGTTGTGTTTGTCATAGACCCCATGGTTGATGAACAGACTGTAAAGGAGGCCAAAAAGAAAAGGATACCAATAATTGCATTATGTGACACATTCAACATGGTAAAGGATGTAGACCTTGTGATACCGATGAACAACAACGGCAGGAAGGCCTTAGTCCTGGTTTTTTGGATACTTGCAAGGGAGGTTCTCAAAAGTAGGGGTGAGAAAGCAATCAAACTGGATGTTAAGGATTTTGGTGAATAGGGTAATCAATATTACAGGAGGAATTATGGATTTGCGTTCCCAGAAGAGCATGGCTGCGAAGATATTGAAGTGCGGTGCTTCAAGGGTAAGGATTGATACAAGCACAGAAGATGCAAGAAAGGAGGTAGGGGAAGCCCTAACAAGAGAGGATATAAGGAACCTGATTAGGAAGGGGTTGATAAGAAAGGTCCAGAAAAAGGGGAGCTCAAGGGCAAAGGCAAGGAAGATTCTCATGCAAAAAAAGAAGGGAAGAAGGAAAGGAACAGGAAGCAGAAAGGGGGGCAGAAAAATACGGAAAAAAGCAGCCTGGATTAAGGTTGCCAGGCCCCTGAGGAGATTTCTCAGAAAATTAAGGGATTCTGGTCAGATTGATAAGAAGGATTACAGGAGACTTTACATGAGGGTAAAGGGAGGAATGTTCAGGAATAAAAAGCATCTCCTGTTTTACTTAAAGGAACATGAGTTATTGAAACCCGTTGCAAAGAGGCCACGAAAGAAAACACCCAAACCCAAACCAAAGAAACCAAAGGCCAAGGCGAAACGCAAGAAAGATGCAAAACGCAAGGCGAAATAAGGAGAGTTGACTCAGTCGAAGACTGAGCAGTCATCATAGTCGCACAGATTTCATGTCACAGGGTGTAGGTTATGGCAAGAACAAGAACCCATAAGGTCCCGCACAGAAGGAGAAGGGAGGGAAGAACGGATTACAGGCTAAGATTGAAGTTGCTCCACTCCGGGAAACCAAGGTTTGTTGTCAGGAAATCCTCTAATAATCTAACGTGTCAGATAATCCAGCACAACCCCGGGGGCGACAAGATTCTGGTTTCTGCTGATTCTAGGGAGCTGGTTAAACTCGGCTGGGAGGCTCACAGGGGTAATATCCCTTCTGCCTATCTAACAGGCCTGCTGTGCGGTGTCAGGGCAAAGAAGGAAGGGGTTTCAGGAGCAATCCTTGATATAGGTCTTTATGAATCCACAAAGGGTTCAAGGCTTTATGGCGCTCTGAGGGGGGCCCTAGACGCTGGTCTGAAGATACCACACCTCCAGGACATCCTGCCTTCAGAGGAGAGGGCAAGGGGGAAACATATAAGCGAGAGACTGGAAAAGGATTTTGAGATGCTCAGAAAAAGGATTTTAATGCAGCTGTCCAGCAAAGCTGGACATTAAAGGGCAAACGATAAACTTCCTGCTGGATATAAGTTATAAGTTCAAATAAAGCATATAATAATTATGTGAAACCTCGGTTTCACAGTCGTCACCGGAAGTGACATTATGGTAAAGCTGAAAGCCCTCAAGCTTAGGAAGAGGAAGTTTGGCCTTGAAGATTTAAGGGGTTTCTTGAGAAGAAAGATAGAGAATGTACCAAAAACAGTTGCCAAGTACCCGCCATTTTTCATAAGGGAGCCAAAATACTTCATAACACTTCCCACATTTAAAACAATACCTGAGATTGACATCAAATACCCCCTGCTGGAACCCTTTGCCCATGCCCACATAAAATGGGTTCCCAAGGAGAAGAAACTCATGTATTATATTGTAGAGCCTGAACTCTCTCCAAAAGACAAAAAAACTTTGAAAAAGATTGAGGATGACATAACAGAGATTATAGATGTCAAGCTTTCTATCACAAAAAATAAGGATGAGGCAGTACAATACCTGCAGAAAAAGGCCAAGCAGATCCTTGAGGAAACAGGAAGGGTTCTATCCGCTGAGAAGTATGTAAAGATAATGTATTACATAATTAGGAATTTTGTGGGACTCAATGAAATAGAGCCCATGATGCATGACCCTTACATAGAGGACATAGGCTGTTCAGGGCTGAATTCAGCTGTTTACATAATCCACAGGAAGTTCGGCTCAGTAGGAACAAACATAAAGTATAAAGATTTTGAGTATCTCAGCAATTTCGTTGTAAAGATATCAGAGCGCTGCGGAAGGTACATATCCTATGCAAAGCCACTGCTCGATGGAAGCCTGCCTGATGGCTCAAGGGTGCAGGCGAGCCTTGCAAAGGATGTCACAACAAAGGGTCCCACATTCTCCATAAGGAAGTTCAGAGAGAATCCCTTCTCACCCGTGGATATGATGAATCTGAAAACAGCTTCAGCCGGTTTAATGGCTTACCTCTGGTTCCTGCTCGAGCATGATGTTTCCATTATTGTTTGCGGGGGGGTGTCAACCGGAAAAACCACTTTTTTAAACGTTTTAAGCATGTTCATAGCACCTGAAGAGAAGATAGTAAGTATAGAGGACACGAGGGAAATCAATATACCGCATGAAAACTGGATACCATCTGTCACGAGGGTTGGTTTTGGTTTCCCTGAAGCTGGCGGCAAGATGTACGGAGAAGTCAATCTTTTCCAGCTCCTTAAGGAATCCTTCAGGCAGAATCCAGACTACGTTATAGTCGGTGAGGTCAGGGGCAAGGAGGCATACGTCATGTTCCAAGGCATGGCTTCTGGCCATCCTTCGCTTGGAACAATCCATGCGGGATCGGTTGATGATGTCATAAAGAGGCTTGAGACCCCGCCAATAGAATTGTCACCTTCCCTTATAGAATCCCTGGATTTGCTCATAGTGATGGTGAATGCAAAGGAAAAGGGGAAGTCCGCAAGGAGGATTAAGGAAGTGATTGAAATCCAATCAATCGACCCCAAAACAGGCAAGGCACATACCATAAAAGCCTTTAGCTGGATGCCGGCAACCGATGATTTCAAGGAGAATACGACAGAGTCCGAGATTTTGAGAAGGATATCATTTGAGCGGGGATTGTCATACCCGAGCATACTCAAGGAGCTGGACAAGAGAAAAAGGGTTCTGGAATGGATGCAAAGGCATGATGTTGTCCAATTTGACGAGGTGTGCGGCCTGATAAATCTATATTACAAGGACCAGAAGACCATAATGGACTGGGTAAGAAAGAATCTGCCTCCGTACAAAACAAAAACCAAGGAGGCTGTCGAGAAGATTTGGAAATCCGCAACCGGGCTGAAGATGATGAAATAAATGGAACCTCTTTTAATGGCTTGCCATAATATATAAACATGATAATCAGAAGATTCAAAAAAGACGATGCAGAGAAAGTTTTCAGGTTGGTTTCCAAAACATTCAATGAATTTGTTGCATCTGATTTCACGAAAAATGGAAGTAAGAAATGGCTGGAAGAACAAGTCCCTGAAAAACAAATTGAAAGGTCAAAAACAAGAGACATTTTTGTTGCGTTAATCAATAACAAGATTGTAGGAATGATTGAAGGAAAAGAAAATAGTAAGGTTACAAGACTATTTGTTGATAAAAAATATCATGAAAAAGGCATTGCAAGGAATCTGATGAATAGAATTGAAAAACTATACAAGAAAAGAGGTGCAACAAAAATAATAATTTGGTCTTCATTATATGCTCAAAAATTTTATGAAAAAATGGGCTATAGAAAATCAACGAGATTAATCAAAAAGGAAGGTGTAGTCTACCAGCCCATGAATAAGATTCTAATATAGTATCAATTCCCCCTTCGCTTACACACCCGGGTATGTCACGTGCACGAATGCAAGGAAGGATACATTCAGCGCAGGGAGAATAACCCATGTTATCAGGACTATCAGTTCGTTGATGCCCAGACCAAGGACAGTTCCTCCTATTATGCTCATTATACCCAAAATGGAAAGCATCATGAGCGGTGCTGCAACCAGAAGTGCTGTATAGATATCAGCATATGTTGAGAGGGTTTTAAGGTATTTCTCCCTTTTAATCCTGTAATCGAACAATGCTTTCTTAGACATCTCGTTTATATAGCCAACAAGATTTCCACCCTTCTCTATTGTTGTTGATATTCCTGTCAGGACCTGTTTGAATGCAAGGGACGGGGTTCTTTCTGCAACATTATTTATTGCGCTCACACTACTCATTCCAAATGTCCTTATATTTCTGACTATCAGCTTTGCCTGCTGTGATATCTCCCCATACTCCTTAAATTCTGTCAGCAACTCGAACATGTACTCTGGTGGTATTCCTGATGAGGCAATGGCATTTATATGGGCAAGGGCAAATGGGAGGTTTGTTTCTATTGAATTTTTAATCCTCTCTGCTCTCTGGACAGGATAAATATAGAAAATAAAGAATACAATCACTGCTACCGCCACAGGAACAGAAACCAGCAATATTATGAACAGGATGAAGTCAAAGGCAAGGATGAAAAACAGGATTGTGATGATAAAAATGGAGAGGAAAAACGATAGGGTTGTTGTCAATAAGATGACGCAAACCCAGGTTTTCAAAAGAATCTGCATGTTGGCACCCAGCAGTTTGGGTTTTAACGACTTAAAATATTCGATGTATTTGTCCACAATCCCCCCGAAAAATCCCACTGCCACTTTTTTATATAAATGGTAATACCTCTCCATGTTTTAATATTGCTTTTGTAGTTAAAATTAGTTTGCTACCTTTTTCTCCTGACGATGTTTCTGTGCCTTGCACATGCAGGACAGGCATACACCTTGCTCTGCAAAAGAGACAAGCCCATTCTTCCAACCGAACCGAATTGCCTTCTCAAAAGGGGGTCGCTTATCCTGAGCCCCCTAACAATGGGGAATGTTTTATACTTAGGAACCTTTTTGCCGCAGAATCCACAAAAAACTGTTGATTCTTTTCCTCTTGCCTTTGTGTGATGCCATCCCCTTTTGTAAAACCTCACCATATACCTCGCCTTCCTATTGGTTACGGAGACATAGGCTTCGCCTATGTCAATCCTCCTATGCCTTGTGCTCCCTGTGGATTGGTCTGAGCTGTTTTGACCTGCATTTCCTGCATTTGACCTTTCCGCTTCTTACCTTGACAAGGTCTGCCTTGTACTTTGCTCCACACTTCATGCACACGAATATCCTGTGGAATAACCTCTGCTCTGCCTCTGGAAACTTCTGCTTTGGCAAACAAATCACCATATCCCTTTTGTATGAACATAATATTATATTAGGCGGTTAAATATTTAATTTTTATCTTCAAGGTATTAAAATATGCTGGTAAAAATAACTATATTAAATATTCATGTAGAATATTAGTATGCAGAGGCATCGCAGAGGTAGCATTAACAGAAAAAATCTGTTAATACCTCTAAGGCCGAGTAGTTAGGCAGCAGCCTGCAGAGCTGCGTACCCGGGTGCGAATCCCGGCCTCTGCTTTATGGGACTGGGAGATTTGATTAAGGGGAAAAAGGATACTGTATACTACTTCTTTTCTGGAAAGGGAGGAGTAGGCAAGACATCAATAGCTGCTGCCACAGCTTTATGGTTTTCGCAGAAGGTGAAGAAGAAGGTTCTAATCATATCAATCGATCCTGCGCATTCCCTTTCTGACTCTTTTGAAATAGATATAGGAGGGGAAGTAAAAAAGCTGAAGAAGAACCTGTTTGCGGTTGAGATAGACCCAAAGAAGGCAATGCAGGAGTACAAGGAAAGATTCATGCCCAAGATTGAGAAATCTGAATTTCTGAAAGGTCTGGGCTTGGACGGCATATTTGATATGGCAGGGATGACACCAGGCATTGATGAGATTGCAGCATTTGACAGGTTTTTGCAGTATATGCAGAATAGGGATTATGATGTAATAATATTTGACACCGCACCAACAGGTCATGCCTTAAGATTCCTTTCCCTTCCTGACGTGCTGGATTCCTGGGTTGGAAAACTGATAAAGATGAGGATGAGGTTTGCAGGTCTTGCAAACCTGGTAAAGAAGGTCCTGCCCTTCGGAGAGCCTGAAGAAAAACCAGGCACGGGAACAGAGCAACTAGACGCAATGAAAAGGAGGATAAAGGAGGCAAAGGAGATACTTTCAAACCCTGAAAAGACCTATTACAGCATGATATTAATTGCAGAGGAATTGGCTATACTTGAATCCGAAAGGTCTCTGAATGTTCTGAAGGAATACGGAATCCCTGTCAAAACAATCATAGTAAATGAACTGATACCGGAAAACCCTAAATGCGATTTCTGCACAGAAAAGAGAAAGCTCCAGCAGGAGAGGATGAAAACAATCATAAAGAAATTCACCAGATTTAAGATAATGAAGCTCCCCCTCTACAAGGAGGAGATAAAAGGCTTTGACATGCTGGACAGGGTCGGAAAGGAGCTTTACGGCTAAAACCCCATCTTTATAAGCAGCACCATTGTCACCAGAAACAGGACACCCAGTATGATAAGTATCGGCCAAAGCTCTGTCACGCATTCATCAACAAGACCATTGCAGTTGTCATCCTTGCCGTTGTCGCATATCTCTAGAGCAGGTTCCACGCCACCCTCACATATGCTCCATTCCCCGTTCACGCACGTGCTAACTCCATATTCACATTCGCCCACATTTGCTCTGCACGGTCTTGTATTACCTTCAGTGCACACAGATTCCGGGCTCATTTCAATCTGGGCCAGAGCAGGGCTGGATAAAAATAACAAAAGAGCCAGCAAGGCAAGACCTGACTTGAGCATATCAATCTTTTATTAATTTATTAATCCAGTATTAAATATGCCCCTGAGCAAGGTCCCCAAAAAGGAGATAGTGAAGTTCATAATAAAGGAAGCCCTGCAGAGACAGAAGATAAGCACGCAGAGCGAACTTGCAGGGGTTGTGGCAAAGAAACTCAAGAGGGGGGATAGGAAATACAGCATAACAGGGAAGAGGGCAAGGCTGATTGCACTGGAGATACCGGCCAGGGTTTCCATAAAAACCAGGCGGGGCAAAGTCCCCAAAAGATGCCCGTCATGCAGCCATGGCCTGAAAAGGACATATTCAAAGAACCTGTTCGGCAAGAAGCTCCTTTCCGGGCTAAGATGCCAAAAATGCGGCTACAGAGGCTCAGAAGGCAGATGGATACCAAGCAGATATGAGTTTGAGAAGCTATAGCATAACCCTTTTCTGCTCATAAACACAACGGTTCATCAGTTCAAAAGCGTTAACGGAAAACTATAGCTCACCGCTGTTGGCTCTGTACCATTCCAAAACCCTTCGGAGAATCTTTCTAAGCCATGGAGTATATTTATCCGGGTTTTCCTTAACGTCCTTTTCCAGTTCTTCGGGACTCACCCATTTGAAATCTTCTGCCTCTTCTGGATTCAAATTTGGTTCTCCATTAAAAGTGCCGATGAAAACATGGTCCAGCTCGTGCTCCGTTAATCCGTTTTCAAATGATGCCCTGTAGATGAATGAGAAAATCTCCTTTAATTCTGTGTCAAATCCCATCTCCTGCTTAAGCTTCCTGTGAGCCGCCTGCTCCAGGGATTCATCCGGTCTTTGGTGGCTGCAGCATGTGTTTGTCCAGAAACCTCCACAATGGTATTTCTCCTTTGCCCTCTTCTGGAGAAGCATTTCGCCCCTCTTGTTGAATACGAACACGGAAAAGGCCCTGTGAAGCTTTCCGCCATCCTGATGGGCCTTGATTTTTTCTTCCGTGCCTGTCTCATTGTCCTTCTCATCCACAAGTACAATGGCTTCTTTTTCCATTACATGATATATTACGAAAAGCATTTAAATATAATTGCAGTGATAATTGGATGATAAAGATAAAACATTTTTCATATAATTATATACAAGAGACTGTGCATAAAGGAAGTAATCTAAATGAAAATCATTCTCCTAAATCCAAACAGCGGATATCTGGAGAGGGTAGAAAACGAGGCAGCTTGGCCGCCTCTGGGGATGCTTTACATAGGGACAATGTTGCAAAATGCTGGGCATGAGGTCAAAGTCATAGATAATGCTAGAATTCAGCTACCAATTGAGAGTCTGATGAAAAGGGTTAAAAGGGAGAATCCTGATATAATCGGGATGAGCATTCTGACTCATACATTTAGGCACAGTATAAAAATTGCAAGCGCAATAAAGTCAGAAATTCCAGATGTAAAAATAGTATTCGGGAATTATCACGCCACCTTTGTATATGATAGATTGTTGCGGAAATACCCAGTGGTTGACTATGTTGTTTTGGGGGAGGGTGAGCACACCTTTTTGGAGCTTGTTAATGCTTTAGAAAAGGGCGGGAATATTAAGGGCGTAAAGGGGATAGCGTTTAGGCACAATGGTATTGTGGTTAAAACCCAACCAAGACCCTTTGTCCAAAATCTAGATGATATACCCTTCCCGGATAGAACCCTTTTGGAACAAAAATACCATTCTGAATTGGTTGGACTTATCGGAAGCAGCGGCAAGTTCACAACAATCCTCACATCCAGGGGATGCCCATATGAATGCAGATATTGTTCATGTTCAGCTTTCTCGCTGCGAAAAATCAGGCTCAGGTCCCCGGAGGCTGTAATTGCGGAGATGCAACAACTGCAGGAAGAGGGCTATGAAGAGGTCGGATTTGTGGATGACAATCTGCTTATGAATAGGCACAGGATTGAAAAGATTTGTGATTTGCTAAAGAAGAATAAAATTAAACTAACCCTTTGGGCAGAGGGCAGGGTCGATCATGCATCACGCGAGGTTTTAAAAAAATTTGCTAGAGCCGGCTGTAAAATCATGTACTTTGGAATAGAAAGCGGTAACCAAAAGGTTCTGGATTATTACGGAAAAAACATATCGCCAGATATGAGCAGGAAGGCTATACTTAATTCCAAGAAAGCTGGAATTGAGAATGTTATAGGCTCCTTCATCGTGGGTGCGCCAATGGAAACAAGGAAGGATATAAGGCAAACATTTGATTTTATAATCAGCCTGAAGGGAATGGATTTCCCCCAGGTAAATATCCTTTCCCTTTCGCCTGGAATGGAGCTGTGGGATGAGGCAGTTAAAAAGGGTTACTTGAATGAAGACAAATGCTGGGAAATAGAGATACCTGCTGTTAGTGTTTATCCATCAGATTTGAGCGCGTCTGAAATCTTCAAAATGATAAACAATTTTTACATAAAGTTTGTCAAAAGGCCAGATTTCATATTCTTACAGTTGCTGAAAACTATTAAGAGCAAACACCGGTTGAAAATCATTATGGCAAATCTGAGGGCTGGAACCAATTTTATGGCCACTTTGAACTGTCTACAGAACAGCACAGTACATATTCTACAAAGTTCTAAAGAGATATTATAACAATATTAATAATTCCCTGTTAGATGGATTAAGTTTATAAATATAATTCCCATATATCACTTTATGAAAAAGAGAGCATTGGCAACATTTTCTGCATTCATTGCCCTTATTGTTACAATTTCCAGTGTTTCTGCAACCACACTGGAGATTCAGGTAAGCCCTGAAGAAATCAGGACAGACACGGATACAGAAGCCCTCTTCCAGATGATTGTGGAAAACAATCAGGTTGTGTCAGATGGTGTCAATATAAGGGTGGATGGTCCATATCCTTGGTGGGTAACCCAGTCCGCATTCTACCTCTTCATGAACCCGAATTCAACAAAAGAGGTCAACATAACAATCTTCCCGACAGGCGACAAGAGGGGGAGGTTTGCCTATAATGTTATCGTTTCTTCTCAAAAGTTTGGAACAGAGCTGACAGAGACAATCTACCTTGACATACCTGAGCCTTTAATCCTGCATGATTTCTCTGCGGAAAAGAAAGGAAATGAGCTGGAAGTGAGCCTGGATATCGAGACCTTAAAGAAGAGGGAAATAAACATAACTCTTGATGTGAGGGACGGTGACAGGCTGATAACAACCTTTCCTGAGATATTGGATATAGAAGGTTTGGAGATAATAGAAAGGAGCATACCACTGCCAGAAAACATGCTCATGGGAACTTATGCTGTTGATTTAACAATCAGCTCTGCTGATGTCCTGGGTTATGACATAGAGGAAACAAGGGAGTTCGAAGTGGCTGCTGTTCATGAGCTTGTTAAAACCACAAAGAGCATATCAACACTGCTGTATGAGGAGGTTGTGATAACACTCGAGAACAGGGGGAACGTTGTTGAAGAAGAATATGTTGTTTCACAGACTTCTCCTGCCAACCTTTTAACAGGCTTCATAACAGAACCAACACAGTGCTATGAGGAGGCAGGGGACAGGGTCTGCAACTACATTATCAAGAGGATAGAGCCTGGTGGAACAGCGCAGATTTCTTATAGAATTGAATACTGGCCGGTTCTTGCTCAATACGGTGTTGGCATAATAATAGTCCTCATAATAATAGGTTTTTCCTTCATCCATGTCACAAAACCAAGCATAAACAAGAGATACACAAGGGGAGGGAAGAAGAGGCACAGCATAATCCTGGAGGTAAAGAATCCGTTCCGCCAGCATCTCAGCAGTGTCATAGTAAGGGACTGGGTCTCCCCCCTTGCAAAGGTTCTGCATGAGGAGATAGAGGCTGTAAAGCCAATCATAAGGAAATCAGAGGCAGGAACAGAGCTCATATGGAAGCTCGGTGATGTAAAGCCAAAGGAAATAAGGATGCTGAGCTATAAAATCAAGGCCTTTGTGGAGGGTTCCCTGAAGATGCCCAAGGCATACATGCGGTTCAGAACAGACAAGGGCAAAAGGGTCAAGATCTACTCAAGGGCGCTGGTTGTTTCATAATATCCATATTATCTATTCAAATAAGGAGATGAAAAAATGCAGGTTATAAAGAAGGATGAGAGAAGAGAAGACTTCGACAGGGAAAAGATAAAGAGCAGCGTTGTAAAGGCTGCCCAGAGAACAGATTTGGAAGAGGGCAGGGTTAATGAGGTCGCTGAAAAGATAGCAGCAAAGGTTGAAGAAGAACTGGGAGACAAAGAGGAAGTAAAAAGCAGCGAGATAAAGGAAATCGTCCTCAGGGAGCTCGATGCTGAAGAGAAAAGCATTGCTGACCAGTTCAGAAGCTATCAAAAACAGCCAGCAGCTGAAACAACAGAACCTGGGGCCGCAGAATCCGAAACAGAGCAAAAATCCGAATCCTAAGTCTGAACAAGAAAATAAAGAAATCCCTGATTGCGTTTAAGCAGATATGATTAGAATAGTGGAACCAATTTGTCAAAGGTCCTGGTAAAGAAAAAATCAACCAAAAGGTTTAAAAATACGATTAATTATATAACTAATATGTCGAACCACTTCACATCTCCTCTAATAGAGAAGGAATCCAGCACCAAGGATATTATAATAGAAATCCTATCTGAGGAGTTTCCTTTATCAATTAAGAAAATCTATAACATTATCAGTAAAAAATACAGAAAGCGGGTCAGCTATCAGGCTGTCCATAAAGCTGTTTATGAACTGTTAAATGAAAAAGTCCTGGTTAAAAAAAGAAAGGAATACTCGTTAAGCAAGAATTATATTGAAAGATTAAGCTATTTTGTGGAAAGGTTGGAACTGAACTATAAAAAAGAAAGGGGTTTGTTTAAAGAATTGTCAGAGAAGAATTTTGTAATAAAGAAATTGGATTCCCAGTATGAGATGGCTGTGTTTGTTATTAGTGTATTGAAAAATGCCAAAAAGGGAGAGGTAATAGCAATAATATGGCCAACTGCATGGCCCCCATTAACAGTCCCGGAGAATATATATTCAGCATTGAAGGAAATGGGTAAAAAGGCAGAAGTGTATTGTATCTGTGGTGGGGATGGTTTCTTGGATAAACAATTTGCAAAAAGATGGAGGGAACTTGGAATGAATATCAAACTCGGGGTTAAACTTGATAGAATGTTTGAAACATTTGTTTTAAGGGATTTGGTAGTCTTAATCTACCAGCCATCTGAAAAGAGAATGCAAAAATACAGATATATTAATTTAATTAAAGGTTTAACAGCATTTGACCAGGATAAATTTTTCTTAAAAATAATAAAAGAAAAAGCAGAGATTTATGCATTTATTATAAGGAACCCTGCTTTTGCTGATAAAATCAAACAAGAGATAATGGGTTACTTCTAAGTAATTTAAACAATAAATCCAATACCAGGATATGATAAAGGCAGTGCTTTTTGACCTGGATAACACCCTTATGGACTTCATGCTGATGAAGCGCAAGTCCTGTGAGGCTGCTGTCAATGCAATGATAGCAGCAGGCCTGAAGATGAAAAAGAAGAAAATACTTGAGATTCTTTTTGAGCTTTATGACAGGTACGGGATAGAGTACAACAGAATATTCCAGCAACTCCTCAAGAAGCTAATCCGCAGGGTTGACTACAGGATTCTGGCAGAGGGAATAGTTGCCTACAGGAAGGCACAGATAGCCTATGTAAAGGCATACCCAAAAACAGTCCAGACCCTGCTCAGGCTGAAGAAGACGGGAATAAAAATAGGGATAGTTTCGGATGCCCCCTCTGTAAATGCTTGGATAAGGCTTGTTGAGATGGGCATACATGACTTCTTCGATGTTGTCATCACCCTTCAAGACACAGGAGAAACTAAGCCATCCCCGCTCCCCTTCAGGACAGCCCTCCAGAAACTAAAGGTCAAACCAGAGGAAACCATGTTTGTTGGTGAGTGGGTGGAAAAAGACATAAAGGGTGCCAAGGCACTCGGAATGAAAACAGCCTTTGCCAAGTACGGTGCGGTCATAATAGCAGGAAAAGGAGGCAAAACAAAACCATACAGACCCAAAACCTCTGGTGCGGATTATGACATAAAGGATATATCAGAAGTTGCGGAGATTGTTAAGAGGGAGAATAAATGAGGGTTTTTGGAGGTTTGAGGCACTCAAGGCTGTTGAGGAGTCTCTGGCGCTTTTTCAGCCTTCTTTGATACTCTATGTTTCCCCAGCGTTATCAGCCTTAGAACAAGCTCCAGGAATATCACAAAGAAAAGATAGTAAACAAGGATTCTCCACATTGAAGGAAGCTGGTTTATAAGGATAAGCGAGTTTTCCCATGTCAAGAATGAAGCATCTATGAGGAACAGGGCAAGCAGCGCTAAGGGAATGAGTTTCGCCATGTCCCTTGCCAAAACCTCTTTGTAGTAGGCTCCTATCCTCACTGCTGAAACAAATGCAACCGAGATGAAGAGTATGTTCTCTATGTTCTGGGCAGTAGTAACTATCGTGATCAGCAGGGACATCACAAGGAACCAGAAGAAAACCACAAAAGGGAATAGAATTATGTACTTTACAACATACAAGAACTTTTTTAATCCCTTATGGATATCATACTCGTGAATCTTGAGCTTAAAGATCTCCTTCCTTGCCAGAAATCTGTAGAATGTGAATACGAATATGGAATATATTGCAACCCCTATTACAAAGAGGATGAGCGGCTTCCAAAGAACCATTGCCTCTGAAATGGAAAACCCGTAAACTGTTGCATTCATCAAGCTTCCAAGGTCCATAAACACACTATATAATAATTGTTCCGGCTTGATTATAAATGCTTCGCTGAAACAATAAAGAATTTAAGTTTCAGTAATCAAATATATATTGTTAACCCCTCATTTCATGTTCCTTGATTCACAACATTTGATTGCTTTGGCCAGTGCTTGCACAGGTCACCCCATATGAAAGATGGCCGCATGCTCCGTTTAAGCGCAACGCGAGACACAAAACAAACGGCCAGGTTTAGTTAGGGCTCTATATCACTTGAGGTTTTTTTTCGCAAAAAGCTGAAGCCTAGCGTATCTGGGACTTCAGCTTTTTATATCAAATTCGAAGTACCTGTTCTCCAGCGAGGCAGCTATGATTCGGGACCGGGGTCTTGAATTGGTGAGACCTCGGTCTTTTTTGGAAACAATCTGCAAAGGCAGGCAAAATAGAAATTATTAATTATGAAAGGAGGTTGTGATGGAAATGATATCGGGGCATTTCACATTTCTCGCTTTCGGATTAATTTCAACACTCGGGGTGGGGTCACAGACTCATTCCAGAGAATGGCGTGAGTTTTCAGCGCTCATACCACCATATACATACGCACTTTTTTTCAGGAAACAAGACTGCCACCTTGTCGGTCTGAATACCGACAAGCGGGAACGTAACATGATGGATTGCACAATAAGTGCGCCGAAAGTTCTTAAATTTGTCTGTATAAGGCGCCCGGCGGAGATGGCGCCCAAAATATAATCTCCGGCACCTTCAGGGATTGACACCAGTAGATGGGTGTGTGCCTAAGCTATGGCACCCAGCTTGGCTATCTGCAAAATATGTAAATATGGTTCGACCTTAGGGAAGGAGTACCATTATGAAAGGGCCATCTGACTGGTTATGGATAACCTGTCCTGTATCTTGGCACTGCGGCTATTCTTAGCCATTTTAAAGGTGGCCCTTTATTTATTTTGGTAACTAACTCGCAAGGGCTGATATCGCTGGATGTTGTTAATGCATATCAGCCCTTTATTCAAATGAGATTAATTCGCCTTTATGGTACGTGAGAAACTAAAAAACAAAGCTCTATTAATAGTGTGACTCTTTGAAAGGAGGTGATATAATCTAAAAATTGCAAAAAAACGATTAGGCTATTATGTTTCAAGGAGTACCAGACTCCAGTCCAAAAAACCAAGACAGAAAAAAAGGTCGTTGATTCGGTTACACCACCCGAATTTCTCCGGAGGTAGTCTTTTTGTGTTCAGGTTAACATTATCATCACAATGCTATCCCCACAATGAAGACCGAAAAGGCGACCTTTCTTTATAATTGTCAACTTAACGGTACTTAGAACAAACAAAAAAAATCCGGTGGGGGAGATGTTCAGCTCTGCTGAATGCGCCTGCGAGCGCAGCGAGCAGAGCGTTCGAATTCGGGGAGTATACAATTAATATACCCTCTCCCGATCTATCGGTCTCTGCTTATCATGAGTTCTTTTGAACCTCAAAAGACCGAAGGCTACAGCCGATCGCCCTAACCGCTAGGCCACCACCGGTAGGTTATACTTCTCTAAAAGATATTTCATTTTATTATATTTATATGGAATATTCGTTCCTATTAGCTTTATAAATCTGATAATATTTTTCTTACCTGTAATATAAAGTCTATTACAATTACCCTCTCTATAAGGTTTTATATCACTTGACATTATGTCCAGGTCATTAAGTAGCTCTTTTATTTGATTTAATCCTTCTATATTGGAGCTCCAGAAATTCAAAGAATATCTTTTGCATACAGTTCCTTCTGAATCAAAAAATCCTTTTATGAAATTTATTTTACAATTTTCACTTGAACTAATAATTTTTGGTGGAACCCTCCAACTAAATGTACCTTTTTTATCTCCTAAATATTTTTTCAAATCCTCTACCATCCATTTTCCACATATAACTATTCTATATTTTCGATTGCAGGTAGGGGTTATCTTTCCCTTAAAAATTGTTCCATATATCTCTACCACACTTTCCTGGAATCTTTTTATAAACTTCATACAAATCGTTTCAAGAGATATGTACATATCCTTATAATTTATATAACCATCTCCGCATATCACACCTAAAATATATGCCTTATTAGGTGTTAGAATTTTAGCTGTTTCGGGAATTATCTTCTTAAAATCCTTTCTTTCATAACCATTCAGAAATTCAAAGAGTGGTCGTTTACCGTGATACCACCCCGAAACTGTCTGGCGTGGAATATTAAACCGTCTGGCAACCGATGCTATAGTCATCCTTTTATTTTCTGTTAGTTTTTTATATTCCATTACCTTCTCATATGCCTTCTTTGAATGTATTTGCATATTGTCACCTTTTTTGTCAAATTATATGTTAATATTTGTATTTACTTATTTATAAAGTTTTCGGTCAAATATAAGATATGATAGAAGGCAAAGGACGGTTTTTAAAGCTTGCAAAGGGCGGTGGGAGGCTCTATATACCATCCAAAATTATCTATGATTCACAGTTCCCCTTTAAAGAGACTTGCAATATTGAAATCAAAATAGAGGGGAATAAAATAATAGTTAAAAAGAAATAGCCCACCCTCAGCGCTCTCGCCTGCCTAGCCCGCTTCTGATATATGCCTCCTGTGCAGGATGGACAACAATACCCTTACTTGTGATCTCATATGGATGGAGCTTCTCCGAGTGTGTAGAGCCCCTTAATTTCCAGATCTGTATAGCCCTTGTGAATGCTGACTCTATCCTTTCATAATAAAGCACAATCACGCTGTCTGCAACGAATTCCTCAACACCGTATCTTGAGAGTCTTGGCTCTGTTCCATGGACTATCTCTGAAACGATTATTGAAGTGCAGTTGAGCCTTCTCAGTATGATGGACAGGTTGTATATCATCTTCCTCAGTTCTGCCTCATCCCTTACATAAAGAGCCAGGGCTGATATGGAATCTACAACAACCCTTGAAGCCTTAACATCCCTTATGGTTGATTCCAGTACATCAAAAACATCCTCAATCCTGTATGGGTCATACTTTATGAACTGGAACTTCCCTGATTTCTCAATCACATCAAAATCCCATCCGAACACTTTTGCATTCTGTTTTATGAAATCAATAGGCTCTTCAAATGACAGATAGACAGCATTTTCATTGAATTTCTTAACGCCGTTGAAAACAAACTGATTGCAGAGGATTGTTTTCCCTGTTCCCGATGTTCCGGTCACTAAAACAAGCTGGTTCTTTGGTACACCCCCCTTCATTATCTCATCAAGACCAGGTACCCCTGTTTTCACCCTCTCCATAACCCCCGCCTTCCATTCTTTAACGGATGCTCAGTCTTCAACTGAGTCAATCCATACGCTTCAACCTATTTATATAATATGATTTTTTCTATATATTAATCAAGTGATGATAATGGCGGAAATGGACATAAGAAAGAAGAGGCTGGAGGCTCTTGTAAAAGAGCTCGGCAGAATACGCGGAAGGCATACAGAACTGGTTTCTGTGTATGTTCCGGCTGGGTTTAACTTAGCCAAGGTAGTAGAGCAGATAAGGCAGGAGCAGAGCACTGCGCAGAACATAAAGAGCAAGACTGTTCGGAAGAATGTGATGGCTGCGCTGGAAAAGATTCTGCAGCATCTGAAGCTCTATAGACAAACACCCACGAACGGTCTTGTCATTTTCTGCGGGAACGTTTCAGAGAAGGAAGGTGTTTCTGACATAGAGCTCTGGAGCATGGAGCCCCCTGAGCCGGCAAAAAGCAGATTGTACAGGTGCGACCAGGTATTTGTACTGGACCCGCTAAAAGACCTGGTCAGGGAGAAGGAGGTTTATGGCCTGGTTGTTCTGGACAAGAGCGAGGCTGATGTCGGCCTGCTTAAGGGCAAAAAGGTAACAAGCCTCAAGCATATGGAATCCATAGTCCCAGGGAAAACAAAAGCCGGTGGCTGGTCTCAGCAGCGTTTTGCAAGAGTCCGCGAGGGCCTGCTGTATGATTTCCTCAAAAAGGTAGGGGAGGTTGCTTCAGCCCAGTTCAAGGATTTGAGGGACCTGAGGGGCATTATCATAGGAGGTCCAGGGCCCATAAAGGAGAAATTCATGGAAGGGGATTTCCTTGAATATTCTGTGAAGAAGAGGATAATGGGTGTTGTGAACACATCCTACACAGGTCAGCCCGGACTCCAGGAGGCAGTGGAAAGGGCAGAGGACATAATATCCCAGGCATCTGTCATCAGGGAGAACAAAATCCTTGAGAGATTCTTCGGCGAGTTTGCAAAGGATAGTGGCCTGGCTGTCTATGGTTTGGAAGAGGTCACAGATGCGCTGAAGGCCGGGAATGTTGAAACCCTTCTCATATCCGAGGCGTTTGACTGGATAAAGGCCAAACTAAGATGCCCAAAGTGCAGCACAGAGCTTGAAAAAACCCTGAGAAAGGAGCAGATTCCTGAACAGAAATGCGAGAAATGCGGGTCTGGTTTGGAACCCACTGAAGAAAAGGAGCTTGAGGA
>JAUWZW010000006.1 GCA_030615165.1 Candidatus Aenigmatarchaeota archaeon | reverse complement strand
TGGCCTGTAGACAAGGCCTTCATACAGATGGAAAAGCCTCCAAAGAGCCTTGTAGAAACAATAAAATATATGTGCAATGTGAAGGAAGTTGTTTTTGTAAAGAAGCTCACAGGAAAGAAAAAGGAATTTGAAGGCGGAGCGCTGGCCATGGGCAAGCCTTTGATGGATGAGGCTTTTGTCAGGGAGCTTATCAGGAAGACACAACAGCTCAGGAAGGAAGCAAAACTCAGGGTTTCAGACAGGATAAATTTATATCTGGAAACAGATAAAGGGACAAAGTCTATTTTGAAAAAACAGGAGAAAGCGCTTTTGTCTGGTGTTGGAGCCAAAAGCATTACATATGGCAAGATTGGAAAGGAGAAAGGTTATCTCGATTTCGAGAGTAAGAGAATTAAGATTGAGTTTAGCAAGATCTGAGGATGAAAAATGAAAATAAATGATATTGTTATGAGCAAAATAAAAAACAAAGAGGATTTCTTCAAGTTCATGGATGAGCTAAATCTCCAGGGAGATACCTTTATAATCAAGCCGAACTGGGTTGATGGGACAGAAGGCTCATTTACTGATGCCAAGGTTTTGGAACTTGTTTTTGAGTATTTGAAGAGTAAGAAGCTTTTCATCGTAGAGAGTTATACTGTTTGGAGAAACCAGCCATGTACAGAGGAAGGAAAAGAGGAAATACCAGCGGATAAAGGAAACCTTATTGATGCCAAAGCAAAATGGGAATGGATTAAGCAGCAGGATAACTGGTTTTTGGAAAACAAAGGAATTAAACCCTTATTGGAAAAATATGGCGTTGAATATGTTAACATCACAGAGGAGGTCTGGTCTGGAAGGACTGCTGACCCAGAAATAATAAAGAAATTGGTTGAAGAAAAATACAAACCAGTTATGTATAAAGAGCTCTATTCTTATGTTCCCCAGAAATTATTTGATATTAAAGGGGCAACCCTCATCAGCTTTTCCAAATTAAAGACAGGCCAGCCCGGGAATATAACAGCATCAACCAAAAATATCTTTGGCCTGATACCTGACCCGTCGAGATGGCCGAAATATCATGGGGAGAATAACAAGATTTTACCTCAGAGCATTGTTGATGAAAATAAAATCTACAGGACTTTGTTTAAGACAATCTTCATGGCAGAAGGGATTTTTACTGCAATATCTGGTAACTGGCCAGAGGAATTTGAAACTGTTAGAAACTGGGGCCAGATTGTGGGTGGCAGAAATTCCGCTGAAGTTGATGCCGTAATAGCCACTATGATTGGCCTGGATTATAATAAAATAAGTTACTTGCCACCGGCAATAGAAACACTTGGTGATTTTGACAGAGGTGTCCTGAACAGGATACCAAAGGAATTTATAAAACCAATAAAACTGGCATGAGTTCTGGTTATGATAAGGATAAGAAAGGTAAGTAAGGAAGATATTGAAACAATAGTTGAGATGTGGAGGAAGGATTTGATAGATTATCATTTGTGTTTAAAGAGGCACCCTGTTATTGCAAGCTATTGGAGTTTTGTTCCTGGTGTTGATAAGATTGCTCGTGCACACATGAAGCGCATCCTGAACTCAAAAAAATATATTTTTCTTGTTGCGGTTGAAGGTAAAAAAATTGTTGGCTATACGAAGGTAATTATAAAGAAAAGGTGGAGGGGATTTTCAGACAAGAAAGAAGTGTATATAGATGAGCTTGCTGTGAAAACTGGGTATAGAGGGAAGGGTGTTGGCTCCAGATTGCTGAAAGAGATTGAAAAGCGTGCAAAAAAGCTGGGGATAAAGTTTTTGACCCTAGAGGCCGATGTTGAAAACTTAAAAACCCTTAAATTCTATAAAAAGCATAAATTTGAAAAATATCATGTTCAGATGGTGAAAGAGGTTGGATAATGACGACTTTGAATGAACTGCTAAAGCTGGCAGATAAAATAAGGGACAGGGATTTGAAGAAAAGGGTAGTCGAGACCCTCAAGCACCCTTCGCTTTTTCACAAAGGGCTTGCCAAGAAGTATAAAACAGCAGACCTGAAGGAGGCGCCTGCAAGCATCCAGTTCCATCATGTTTACAAGGAGGGTCTGGTGGAGCATACCTATTCCGTGACCCTGCTCTGCATGGATTTTATTGAGCATATGAAAAAGGTCTACAAAATCGAACTCGATTCTGACTCCCTTATAGCAGCAGCCCTGGTCCATGATATAGGGAAGCTGTGGGGAGAAAAGAAAGGGGAATCCGGCTGGGAGGCCACAGATTTAACCCTGGACCATACCATGCTGGGCACTGCAGAGCTCTATGCAAGGGGATTCCCAGAAAGGGTCCTGCATATAGTTGCAAGCCACTTTGGTCCTGAGGGGCCGACACCGCCCCAAACAATGGAAGCTGTTATCTTCCATGCAATCGATAACCTTGATGCTGTGATAGGGACAAACAGGCAGGAGAACATCCTGCAATTGCTTGGTTTGAAGAAATAGGTGTTTGATGTGACACTATACAAGAAAAGGGAGCGGTTCAGTGGATTCTCCGTGAAGGTCGGCATTGTTTTTTCCAAGCTGGGGCTATCTCCGAATCAGTGGACTTTGGTGACAATCCTGCCCACACTGGCAGCGGTATGGTTCCTGGTAAAGGAGCAGTTTCTCTGGGCGGCTTTGTTCTTCTTCATAGCAGCTTTCATTGACCTTGTGGACGGTAGTGTTGCAAGGGTAACGGGAAGGGTTACAAAGCTCGGTGCTTACCTTGATACGATTGTTGATAGGTATGTTGAGGGGCTGATTGTTTTCGGCCTGCTTTTTGCAAGCCTTCCTAATCTGTGGCTGCCGATATATGCCTGGATATTCATTTACTTTTTCGGGGGGCTCATGACGACATATGCAAAGGCATCTGCAAAGGAGAAGGAGCTGGTGGGGGAGGAGCTGAAGGGCGGCCTGATGGAAAGGGCGGAAAGGCTGATAATCCTTTTCATAGGAATCCTCCTAGCATACTTTGACCCATTCTACCTGACATATGTAATAGTCATCCTTGCGGTGCTTTCGAATGTGAGCGCTTTGCAGAGGATATGGATAGCCAGCAAGGGCAAAGGGTAGGAGAAAAATGAGCTCTCTTAAAGATGTTGCAAAGATAGTCTGGAAGCAGTGTTTGGCTGTGAAACCAACAGAGAAAGCCCTGATTGTTTCTGATTCCAAAAGTCCCAAGGACCCAAGATTTGGCATATCAAGGGTTTTGTGGGATGTTGGGAAAAATCTCTGCAGGGACTGCGCCCTGATTCTGATGAAGAAAACATGCATGCACGGAAGAGAGCCAAGCCCAGAGGTTGCAAAGGCAATGCTGGATTTTGATATTATAATTGCGCCAACTGAACATTCAATAACCCATGCAAAGGCCACGCTGGATGCTTCAAAGAAAGGGAGTAGGATTGTAACAATGCCAGGGATAACAGAGGATATGTTCCTGAGGGCAATACCCATTAATTACAGGGAGATGGGTTTGCTGATAAAAAAGCTGGAAGCAAAAATGCAGGGCAATGAATTCCACATAACAACAAAGGCAGGAACTGATTTGCATCTTTACAAGGGGGACAGGATATTTTGCGAACTTAATGGGCTTGTAGGAAAGAGTGAGATTAAAAACCTGCCTGACGGGGAAATTGCATTTGCACCATTGGAGGGAAAATCCGAGGGTGTTTTGGTTGTTGATTTGTCAATGCCATTAATAGGGATTGTGAAAAAGCCGTTCAGGATAACAGTGGAGAAGGGGCATGCAGTGGATTGTGGGGAATCAAAACTCTGGAAGGCCATAAGCTCTGTGGAGAACGGTACAAACCTTGCGGAGTTTGCTATAGGAACAAATCCAAAGGCCAAAATAATCGGTAAAATCCTTGAGGATGAAAAATGCCTTGGAACAGCTCATATAGCGTTTGGTACGAGCGCAGCACTGGGCGGCACTGTGCAAACATCAGTCCATCTGGACTCTGTTTTTGACAAGCCGACCATCTCTGTAGACGGGAAGGAAATAATCAGAGATGGGAAATTCTTTTTAGGCTAATGTTTTCAGGTACTCCGATAACTTCGGATGTATGGAAGTGGTGAAATAATCCTTAATCTCATGGGGTTTTATCCATTTAATCTCTACAAATTTGTCTCCTGGTTTTTCTTCCCCGCCCATAACCTCTGCCAGATAATAGATTGACAGGAATTCCCTTTTCTCCGGATATGTTTTTGCAAACACGATTTTCTTGACCTCAATATCCAGATTTGTTTTTTTCTTGACCTTTTCTTTTAAATAAAATTCTAAATCCTCTTTATAGGAAGGTCTGCCGCCCGGAAAACACCATGTCAATTCTTTTATATGAGGGTCCTTCTCCCTTCTTCCGATTAATATTTTCCTTGTTTTGGGATTGTAAATTATTGCCAAAACATTTACCAGATACACTCCATTATCAAACCTGCTCCAGTCCATAATTATAGTAAAGATTGTATTATTTAAATTTGAAGTAAGCCTCTTGCACATCCCACCAAAGCTTTAAATACCCTTCATGCATATTCTTATTAGGTGACACGCATGAAAACAAGCGGTGGTTTAGTTCACAAGAGAAATTGTGGATGATTTGCTTAGCCCCAAGTGTCGCCAAATTCAGTATGTTTTTGTAAAGATTGATTCCAAGGGAAGAATCTCTATTCCTGCTTTCTTGAGGAGGAATTTCCTCTTGAAGTATGGTTCTGAAGTAGAACTGAGATTTAATCTGAAGAGGAATCTGATTCTCGTTGTTTTTGAAAATGGCCAGGATAGTGTAGAGGCTAGCACAAGGGGTTGTGGACCCTTTAGGGTGAGTTCAATTCTCGCTCCTGGCCCTTGTAAACAAATGTTAATAAGAAACCCAAATAAAATAATAAAGTGATAGCCATGTCAAAATTCCAGACCCCAAGAGGGACAAGGGACTTCCTTCCCAGGGATATGGTCAGGCGTGAGTATATATTCCGGGTTATAAAATCCGTGTTTGAGCGCTTCGGGTTTGCGCCTCTGGAAACCCCTGCATTCGAGGACTGGAAATTGCTGAGCAGGAAGGGCAGTGGTGGGGATGAGATAAAGGATGAGATTTATTATTTCAGGGACAAGTCCAAGAGGGAGCTTGGTCTTCGTTTTGATTTAACCGTCCCGCTTGCACGTGTGGTTGCAAATAATCCCCAACTGCCAAAGCCCTTCAAGAGGTACCAGATTGGAAGGGTGTGGAGATATGACAGGCCCCAGGCCGGTCGCTTTAGAGAATTCTGGCAGGCTGATGCTGATGTTATTGGCTCTGCATCAATGGCGGCTGAAGCAGAGTGCATTGCTGTCTTTATAACATGCCTCAGGGAGCTGGGATTCAGGGATTTTGAGGTAAGGCTGAACAACCGCAAGCTTCTGAATGGGATGATTGAGGTAGTTGATGTGGATAAGAAAAAGGCACCTGCTGTTTTCAGGGCACTGGATAAGCTGGAGAAGCGGGGTGAGGAGGAAGTGAAGAAAGAGCTTAAGAGAGCGGGCGTGAAGCCAAAGCAGATTGAAACCCTGATGAAGATGATAAAAATGTCAGGGAAGCCGGAAGGGATAATAAGAAAGGCACGAAAAATGCTTGAAGGTTTTTCTGAAGCAGAGGAGGGCCTGAAGGAGCTTGAGGAGATAGTGAACCTGTCAAAAAGCTATGGAACAGCCGAGAGGATAATTATAGATTTCAGCCTTGTACGGGGTCTGGATTATTACACAGGACCTGTTTTTGAGATTTTTGTCAAGGCAGAGAAGGAAATCGGCAGTGTTGCAGGAGGAGGGAGGTATGACAATCTTATAGAGCTTTACAGAGGCACACCCACATCTGCTACTGGAGGGAGCTTTGGTATAGAACGAATTTATGAGATAATGTTCGCAGAGAACATGTTCAAGGGCATACCAAGCAGCAAGACAAGGGTTTTTGTCGCAGCCGCAAGGGACGAGCCGAGGCTGAAAAAAGCAGCAATGGAAACAGTGCAGAAATTGCGCAAAGAAGGCATACCTGCAGAAACAGACCTCATGGGAAGGAAGTTAAAGCAGTGCCTTGATTACGCTGACAGACTTGACATACCTTACATGGTAATAATAGGGGAAAAGGAGTTGAGGTCAGACAGGCTCACATTGCGGGATATGAAGAAGAGGGAGCAGAAGATAGTTGTGTTTGAAAGAGTTTTAAAGGAATTGAAGAAATAAATGTAACAATACAACCAAGCATTTAAAATATAAATAAACCACGTCAATTATAATATATATAACATATTTGTTAGTTTGATGGTTGGTGTGGAGATGTTGGGGAGACTATCTTTAATAATGTTGATTTTTACCTCTATTTTCAGGTCTTGCTTTGTTAGCATCGTAGGCCAGGGACAGTCAAACAAAGACACAAACAACAAAGGAAAAATAAGGCCAATATATTCGCTGGTTTTAATAGGATTGATATTTGGAATATTTTTAGTGGGAGTGGTAAGTGCTGATTGTTGGAGTGATGTTGATGACCCACACCCAATTTGCTCTTGTGATGATTTGCAAAATATTGACACACAGCTTTCTTGGGATTATGAATTGCAGAATGATATTGATTTTAGTTTATGTGATGCGAGTTATACAAGTGGAGCAGGGTTCAATCCTATCGGAGATTGTACTAATAAATTTGCAGGTAGTTTTGATGGGATGGGTTATAAAATAAAAGATTTATTTATAAATAGACCAACTACTGATTGTGTTGGTTTATTTGGGGATACTACCTCTGCAGCCTCAATAAAAAATATCGGTTTGATAAGTGTTGATGTAAGCGGAGATAGGAATGTTGGTGGTTTAGTCGGTATTTATAAGGGGAGTTCTCCTTTAACTGATTGTTATTCAACAGGAACTGTGACTGGGGATTATGGTGTTGGAGGGTTAGTCTCTTATGTTTTGAGACCTGGAAGTATAGTTAATTCTTATTCAACAGCTCATGTAAATGGACGTACATTTGTTGGCGGTTTAGCTGGTTATGCAAGGGGGGATATAATTAATTCTTGTGCTACTGGAAATGTAGCAGCAACTTCTCAGGATGTTGGCGGGTTAGTCAGTTGGAGTGCTGATGATATCAGAGATTCTTATGCTACTGGACACGTGAGTGGGAGTGCTAGGGTTGGAGGATTGATTGGTGAAGTTTGGGGGCAAGGTGTTGGGAGCGTAATTAACTGTTATGCTACAGGGTCAGTAAGTGGAGGGTCTTATGTTGGTGGAGTGCTTGGTACTATGATAGTTCCGCCATTAGCAGCTGAATCTGATAATTTTTGGGATACTTCTGGGTATGGTTCAAGCGTTATTGGAATTGGTAAAACCACTGCACAGATGAGACAACAAGCTACTTTTACAAATTGGGATTTTACAGATGTTTGGAATATTGATGAGGGAACAAGTTATCCTTACCTAAGATCAATTGGGGTTGTTAGTGGTGCTGATATAAATTATGCTGCAAGTGTAAATGGAGGAAGTGCTTGGTGGACTTGGTACCATGCTGCCCATAATTTGGGCCACACAGGGGCTGCAGCAAATATTATAGATGAAAATCCTGGCACATATGTTCGGGTATATGCTCAAAATGGTCATCCAGCCACGAGGATAATATGGGCAAATGTTACTCTACAACAACCCACATACATAAATTATATAAGAAGAAGATTGCAACACGGACGGGTTGTTGAAATTAAAGTTAAACAAAACGGCATATGGTCTTCTCCAGTTTCAACAGATCCTATTAATGGATGGGTAACAGTTAATGGTCCTTGGGAAGATGTAGAAGAAATAAGCTTTTATTTGTATAGTACTGGTGATGGATATTCTTATTTATATGAAATAGAAGCCTGGGGGTCTGTAAAACCAACTGTTGTTACAAACCTTGCTACAGATATAGATGTTTCTAGTGCAACCCTTAATGGAGATGTGACTGATGATGGTGGAAATACTATAACCGAAAGGGGATTTTATTTTGGTGAAAATCTTAACCCTAGCACTAAATATACAGTTTCAGGGACGACTGGAAGCTACTCGCTGCCATTAATAGGCTTGGATAACGGAAAAACATATTACTTCAAGGCATTCGCAACAAATATCGTAGGAGAAAGTAACGGAAGCGTGCTAAGCTTTACAACCCTTTATGAGGATGTACCACCCGTGACTACCATAACCCCTGATGGAACAGTGGGGTGGGTGAATGCTGATGTCGGTTTCACATTAACATGCACTGACCCTGAGCCTGCTTCTGGCTGCAAGGAAAGCTATTACAATACTATAGACAGCGAAGACCTATGTCCAGCACGCGCCTACGGCTATACAGCAGGGACAACCGGCATGGTTACCTGCCCTGACGGTTCTGTATGTAGAAAAAAGGTTTGCTACTACAGCGAAGATAATGATGGCAACAAAGAAACTATAAAGAATAGCGAGATATTCTATATAGATAAAGAGGCACCGAACACGTCCATACGATGTAATGGTGCTGATTGTGTTACAGATTGGTATACTTCTGATGTGACTGTTAATTTAATATGCGATGATGGTTTGGGTTCTGGCTGCAGCCAGACAAAGTATTGTGTTGACCAGGAAAATTCCTGCACACCTGGTATTGTTTATACCGGGCCGTTCGATGTTATAACACAAGGAGGGATAGAAGGGATTAATTACCTGAGATTCAATTCAATAGACAATATGGGAAATGATGAAGCGGTGAATAATATAACCATAAAGATTGACAAAACAGACCCTGTTTTTGTGAGCTATGCTGTAGCAAACTGTGATTACAGGGATGAAACCCAGCCTGACAAGATATGCTGGGTCAAACAGGGGACAACCACAACACACACGATAGAGCACACAGATGCGATAAGTACTCCAAGTATCCAATATCTCACATTCACAAAGGACGGGTGTACGCCTAATGCCTGCGGTTGTGATTGGGGTGAAATGTGCGCTTCTGGTAATGAGACAAAATCCCGTGTTTATGTTGATTCCGGCAATTTTGAGGATATGATGTGGAATAACTATCTGGATATAACCGGCGCCACATGCGTCGGTGTGTGTACAGGAACCAGCTCCAAATTAAACTGGACTGTATTTATAGGAACCACAGATGGCAAGTTCAAGGTATTGACATATTTGTATGATGAGGCGAGAAGGGGTACAGGGTACGAATATGTGGACTGGTGGCTTGATATTGACAACGCTCCGCCCTCAACAACCCATGCCCTTGATGGAACCGAGGGGCTAGATGGCTGGTACAGGTCAGATGTTACAGTTACCTTAACATGCAGTGACGGTGTTAGCTCCGGCTGCAATGAGACAGAATACTGTGTTGACCAGACCCCTGCAGCGCCTTGCATACCCAACATTACCTATTCAGGGCCGTTTGATATAACTGCAGAAGGTTACAACTACCTCAGATTCAACTCAACAGACAATGTGGGTAATGTTGAGACAACAAACTCCAGACTAGTTAAGATTGACAAGACACCGCCAGACATATGGATAAATGACCTGCCTCAGTGGACCAATACCAGTTCCTTCGAAGTGAGATGGAACAATCGCAGTGATATATCAGGGATTGCAAGTTTCCAGATTCAGTGGAAGGTGGAAGGTGGTGTATGGACTGACTGGGTCACAGGAGAGGTCTCCGGATTAACAACACCCGGTTATGCAACATTCGGAGCACCGCCAGGCAATGACCCCTACAACCTCATAGACAACCAGATATATTTCCTGCGGATAAACGCAACAGATAAGGCAGGCAACATAGGTGAATGGTCCAGTGAAGTAAATATAATCATAGACGTAACATTACCTGTCTGCACAATGAATCCCCTGCTGGAATACAGCCCTGAGATATTCCAGATATCCTGGAGTGGGGATGATTCCGGGGGCTCTGGCATAGATTTCTATGATGTTCAGTTTAACCCAGAGAGTTTTGGATGGATTAATGCATTTGGCGCTGCTGGCGAGGGTCCTGTAGCTTCCTATTCCCTTGAAGAGGGCGACGGGAAGATTGCCACAGACGGTTCGGGTAATGGCCATGACGGCACGGTTTATGGCAACACAAAGCTCCTGATGCATTTTGATGAGGATGAAGGGGCAGCAGCATATGACGAGAGTGCCTATGACAACACTGTGTTGTTGATGCATTTTGATGAGGGCTCCGGCTCGGTGGCAGGGGATAGAAGCAGATACGGAAACACTGGCAGCATTTATGGCAACACAAAGCTCCTGATGCGTTTTGACGAGGGCTCAGGCAATCCAGGAGATTCCAGCCCTTATAACAATGATGGGATAAACAATGGCGCGACCTGGGAGACTTCTGGTTGTCAGTCGGGCTCATGCTTAGAGTTTGATGGTGACCATGTAGAGATTAGTGATAATTCGGACTTTAATGATTTCAACACTGCATTTTCAGTATCTGCTTGGGCAAAACCTACTTCATGGGACCCGAGTCATAATACAATTGTTGGTCAGGAAACAGGATTCTTGCTTGCAATAGATTCTTCAGGAAATCTTGCTAATTGGATACATGCAGGGGGTTCTTGGACAAAAGACACATCATCCAATCCAGCCATTCCGCTTGATACCTGGACGCATTTTGCTCTGACTTATGACGGCTCAACAATCAGGTCATATATTAATGGTGTGTTACAAGGTTCGGGAACATCAAAAACCGGGGATATGGGAACAGGTAATCTGGTATATATAGGAAAAAGAGATTCTGGTACACTTCAACCTTTTCACGGCTCTATAGATGAAGTTGGTATCTACTCTAAAGCGCTCTCCCAGGAAGAGATAGATGCCCTACACAATGAGGGCAAAGCAAAGTTTATAGAATATGTGCCTGGAAAATCAGGAAATGCTTTGGAGTTTGACGGGGAGGATGATTATGTTGAGATTCCTGATGATTCCAGTTTAAGATTTACATCTGCTTCAGATGTTTCAATAGTATTCTGGGCTAAATTAGAGGATGATGCTGGGTGGATTATACATAACAGAGATGACCCAGGAGGAACAGCGTACTGGCAAATTGAATTGCGCCCGGATGGAAATGTCTGGTCGCAATGGAGGACTGGAGCTACCTCTCATATAGCACAAAGCACCACTTCTGTTACTGATGGTGGATGGCATCACATGGCAGTGGTTTATAGAGGTTCAGAAACGAATACAATCATATATATTGATGGGGAATTTGAAGATGAGGCCACATCTTCAATAAGCGGCAATCTCTATGAATCAAATACCTTAAAAATGGGTGGATACAATACTGAATGGGTTAACGGCACAATCGATGAAGTGGCAATCTATAACAGGGCCCTTTCCCAGGAGGAGATACAGGTCCATTATGCAGAGGGCAGGGCCAAATTTGCCCCCAAGCAGGGCAGGATTTACGGCAACACAAGGCTCCTGATGCGTTTTGACGAGGGCTCAGGCAATCCCAAAGACTCCAGTTCATACGGGAATGACGGAACAATCACTGGCGCGACCTGGACTTCAGATTGCCAGTCAGGCAACTGCCCGGAGTTTGACGGGGTGGATGATTGGATTGATGTGCCTACTACAATTGCTGATAATGCTGATGGTACAATTAGTTTGTGGGTCTATATTGATTCTTCGGAATCTGATAATGCCTATATCTGGATGACAAGCAACGATGGCTGCGGTACAGGCTATAAATATCTAAGGTACAATTTCCTTTCTAGCAAGATTAGTGCAAACTACTATGACGGTTCTTATAAATATATAGTTTCGGATACAGTAATAGACAAAGACCGATGGCATCATCTTGTTTATAGTTGGGGTAGTGCTGGACAACATCTTTATCAGGACGGTGAATTGGTTGCTGTAAATACTGACAATACAGGGCAGGGTTATGCCGCTCTTGACCATTTTATTGGTGGTTGGGGGGACTGTAGTGGTGTCGGTTCGCAATATTTCTTAGATGGTAAAATAGATGAGGTCGCTATCTACTCCAAGAGCTTGTCCCAGGTAGAGGTAGAGGCCCTGAATGCATCGGGCAGGGCCAAGTTCAGTGAATGGGTTGATGGCAAGTCAGGCTCTGCCCTGGAGTTTGACGGGTTGGATGATTATGTTGACACAACTTATAATGAAGATATGAATACTGATTTTTCTTTGGGTGCATGGATAAAAATCGATTCATTGGCGCCTGCAAGTTTTGGAACTGTAATTGGGGTGGTAGAAGGCATTGGTTCCTCTATTATTGAAATTATATATGACCATCCAAATGACGGAGATGTATCTGTTTTGATTAGGGACAGCGCAGCAACACCAGCTGTTGTTGAAGCAACAGCTGATAATAATTATGTTATTGGAAAATGGCACCATGTTTTCCTGGTCAGGAATTCCTTTGAAAACAAATTATATGTCTATCTTGATGGTGTGGGAAAGGGTGTGGATGATACCACGACAGATAGTTTTCCTGTATCTGGTCGTCCCTACTACATGGGTGCAAGGAATAGTATGGGAACGGCAAACTATTACTTCAACGGCACAATCGATGAAGTGGCAATCTATTCCAGGGCCCTTTCCCAGGAGGAGATAAATGCCATGTATAATGAAGGCAGGGCTAAGTTCACGGACTGGGTTCCGGGCAAATATGGGAATGCCCTGGAGTTTGATGGGGTGGATGATTATGTTTCGATATATGATTCTGCATCATTAAGTCCTACAGCTGATTTAACAATTGAAGCTTGGATTTATCCAATTCAATCAAAAAGAGTAGTTATTGTTGATAAAAGAGACGATAGGGCAAATAATGCAGGAGCAAGCTGGGACTTTCTTCTGATGGATGACCAGCAAATTAGACTTAACTTATACGAAGATGCAACAACATCCAGTACAAGTCTTGATAGTGCAGGTACAGTTACTTTAAACCAATGGAATCATGTTGCAGTTGTTTATGATTATGTAACTTCAGGAACATCAATTGTTAAATTATATATTAACGGTGTTGAAGATAGTAATTCTTGGTCAAATGTTGTAGGACCGATACAAGATACAGACACAAGCATCACAATAGGTTATAGAAATTACGCAAGTTTCGAGGATTATTTCAACGGCACAATAGACGAAGTCAGAATCTATAACAGGACTTTGAGTGGAACTGAAATACTGGAGCATGCCACTGGCATGCCAGAAACCGGCTTTTGCAGCCAAACCGGCACCACAAATGCAACATGCAGAGGATTGCATGGTGCAAATTATGCGTTCATGTGCAGGGCGACTGACCATGCCAAAAACACAGGGGATTATGATTGCGATGAGGGCACTCCCACAGGAAGCACAGGGGATTTGAGCGGGTGTGTGAACACAACAATAGACACTGAGCTATCAGGGACTACCCAGATGATGCCATACCCCACCAAGAAATGGATCAACAGCACAGACCCTGACGATATTCTGGTGAAAATAAAATGGCTAACTACTGATTGGGGGTCTTATGTTAACTGCTCTTATGTTATGTGGAAGAACTGCACCCACCTGGCTGATTCGATTAATAATGGCACTTGCAGTTCATGGGGTGAATGGTATTATGTAATGGACCATTTAACCGGTATGTCAACAAACTGCCTTACAGCAATAAACTGCACCGGACCAAGAGGGGGACTTGTTACATGCTATGGAGAGGTGTTGTTTAATGGCACAGGTATTAATGCTACAGGCGGGGTGGTGCCTGGTGATATAGGTGAATTGGAGATATACAACTTCAGTATATGGGCAGAGGATGAGGTCGGCAATGTAGAAGAGCATTCGCTCTCCGACCCTATTATTGATGCCTCATATCCCACTGTTGAGTATGATGTGCTGGATGACACGGGTGGCTCAATAAAAGACAAACCGTTTGTCAGGGCTCGGGAGACAAGCACTGTCAGAATATCATCCAATGCAACAGACACCTACTCTGGTATTGAAATAAATAATATAAAGTATTACCTGACGCAGAGGGACACAAGAGAATTCAATGTTGTGGAGTGTGGTTCTGCTCCTGAATGGGACGGGTATAGCTACTGTGATACTGAAAATATAGCTTATGGAGAGGACATAGTAATAAAATACTGGATAGAAGCAAAGGACTGGGCGGGTAACATTGTGGTAACTGAGGTTTCCTATATTGCAACGCACCAGATGGTGAATTTCATAATCCACAGCCTTTACATGACGCTCGGTGATTCATTTGACCTTGATGTTCAGGTCAGGAATTTGCAGCCTGTTTTTGACAATATAACACTGACTATTATCGCCCCATCTAACTATGTCATGACAACCTTCCTGGATACAGGGGTAGGTACTCTTGATGGTAGCGGTACCGGCTATGTTTTGGAGGATATTGGTCTCAACCCGAATGAAGAGAAGATAGTTAAAATAAGGGTGATGTCTTCTAATATTGGTCCAGAAGCCGGGGAGAATCCGTATATTTATGTAAACGCAACATCAATGCTCAATGCCACTGGTGGGCTGTGTGAAAGTCAAGCAGGTGGAGAAGGGGAATGCCTGAAGGACAGCGATGACGCAATGATTGTTGTAGGCTACCCTGCAGCCTTCCCTGGCCTGAGCTGGTGGGCAATGGTTATTCTGGTAATGCTGGCTGTAATCATTTATGGAGGTATCGGAACCGGCAAAGAGCATAAAATGTAATGATTATAGCAGGTTCTGATTATTCTGTGGTGCCAGTTAGAAAAGAGTAGCGGGGAGAGGAATCCCACAATACCTTTCCGCATCGGAAAGGGTGTTTTGAACCTCTGACCTTTGGGTGCCTCAGAGCATGTCTTATGAGCCCAACGAGCAGACTGTAATTTTTTTCCGTTAACGCTTTTGCAAGCTCATACGGAAAAGGGTTACTCCAGGCTGCTCCACCCTTATAGGCATGCTTTATGCTCGCTATGGTTTAGCAACCCATTATGTTATATGAATATACGTATAAATATGTTTATCTCTTTCTTTTGTGTGGTAACAGTGGGATAATGACGGGTAAGGCTTAAATTATTTTTTTCTAATATCTCATTGAGTGGGTATGATATTTACAGACAGAACGGAAATAGCTCGGACAATAGCTCAACTTTCGAGAGAAGGGAAACATGACGAGTTAGGACAATATATAGCAGATTTGTTCCAACCCAATATGGCTGTGGTCTGTTATGGTGATGATGGTTATATTGAAAGATTCCAAAAAGCCTTTAAGGAATTACATCAGGATGATATTTTCATACCATTAAGCACCAAAGAATTCAATAACAAGGAGCTTTGGGTAAAGGTTGGGGGGAATGTTAGAAGAAAAAGTGTTTATGTTCTTTTTAACTTCACCGGTTATGAAGATGCAAGAAAGAATTTACTTGAATTTGAAAATGAATTTGGCGCAGATTCTGGTAAATTCAAAGACTATTATCATAGGGTTACTACAAGCAATTTTGATCCGAATATAGGATATATGAGATTATTTTTAATCAACCATACCCTGAAACTGGCATCAGCTGATATGGTAACTGATGTGCTTTCCTCAATAGCATATCTGAGACAGGACAGAAAGGATGAGGGCAGGGTTCCCATTTCCGCTAAGGTGTTTGCTGATTTGACGCGGGCTTCCGGTGCGGACAGGGTTGTAACATTTGATATGCACTCACCTCAAGGGCAGGGTTTTTATGACATACCAGTTGATAATCTGACAGCACTGCCTATGCTTATAGATTATTTGTTTATGGATAAAGACCCCAAGGAAATTGCGGATAAAGTAGTATTTGTGGCTCCTGATGCAGGTGCAATGGCTACAGTTGTTGATTTAAGGAAATACTGCAGAAAAAAGTACGGGGTTGATATATACTTTGCCATGCTGGAGAAAAAGGGAGGGGAAGAAAAAACCGACAGCGGAAGGTTATATGATATGCTTCTTCTTGGTGAGGAAATAATGAAAGATAGAGAAGCATGGATGATAGATGATATGGTTGATACAGCAACAACCGCTGTTTACGGAGGAAGGAAATTGAGAAGCAAGGGTGCAAAGAATGTCAGAGTAATAGCCACGCATCCATTTTTGAGCCCAAAGGAACATGAGGGGCTTCCAACTAAAGCGGAAGAGAAACTACAAAGTGAAGGAATAGGGTTACTCACAACAGATTCGATACCGAGGGAGCCAGAATATTTTGAAAAGTATGACAATATCAAAGCAAGACCTTTAGCTACCTTGTTGGCAGATGTTGTTCATAGGATAGATTCTGGGGGTTCTGTAAGCGAATTGTTCGCGCATTGGGATTAACTTATATTCTGCTTGATAAAATATACCTATGAAGGAAAAACAGAAAATTTTTATTGCAGGTCTTGATGAAGCCGGAAGAGGGCCAGTCATCGGCCCTCTGGTTATCGCAGGAGTTTCTATAGACCTGAAAGATGTTTACAGGCTGAAAAAGCTTGGTGTGAAGGATTCAAAGTTGCTCAGCCCTTCCAGAAGAGAGAGGCTTGCAGGGGGGATAGAGAAGATTGCAAAGGACATTGTCATTCTCAAGATAGGTCCCTGCAAGATTGACAACTACAAGAGGCAGGGCGTGAATCTGAACAGGCTCGAGGCAATGAAATTTGCAGAGGTTATAAATCTTCTCAGTCCAGACAGGGCATATATTGATGCACCTGATGTCAATCTGGGGAGGTTAAAGGGCTTCCTGGGAAAAATGGTTGGTGATGGTGTGGAACTGTTCGTAGAGCACAAGGCAGACCACACATACCCTGTTGTCAGTGCAGCCAGCATTATGGCAAAGGTTGAGAGAGATGCCGAGATTGAAAAACTAAAGAAAAAATACGGGGAGTTTGGGCCCGGCTACACGAGTAATTCCGTAACAATCGAATGGCTCAGGGACTGGCTGAGGGAAAACAGGGATTTCCCTGAGGGCCTGGTCAGAAAGACATGGATCACGGCAAGCGTTCTGAAGGGTGAAAGGGACCAGAGGGACCTGTGGTCATTCCTCAGAAAATTGATTAAGAAATAACTGCTTCAATTGCAGTTTTCTTTTTCCCAAGGGTTTTTCTGAGGAAGTGAGTACAATCCGCTCTCGCCTATTGCAAAGGAGAGCGAGGAAAGCACTAGCTTCCGTAAGAACACAAAGGTTAAGCAAATAACAGTTCAAATCTGTTAACCAATGAACAGGTTGTTTATATGATTGCTTAAGCCTTTGTGAAAGGCTTTTAAATATAAATAATTTTGTGCCCAATAATAAAACATGAGTATCCAAAGGATTGGTGACATAGTTCTCATACAGCTTTCTGATATTGATTCGAATATATATGTGATAGGAGACACTGTGATTGATTCTGGAACCGGTTTCAATTTCACAAAACTCTACTCCCTTCTCAAGATGCTCAATATTAAGCTTGAGGATGTAAAACATGTTATTAATACCCATGGGCACTTTGACCATGTTGGGGGAAATGGTTATTTCTTGAATGCGAGCATATCCATCCATGAGGAGGATGCACCCATACTGGAGAATGGGGATTTGAAGGTAAGCATGGCGGATTTCTTTAATGGGAAGCTCAAGCCAAGGCATGTGGACAGGAAGCTCAGGGACGAAGACGGGATAAGGATTGGCAGCATGGATTGCAAGGTCATACACACACCTGGTCACAGCCCTGGGTCTGTGTGTATCTATTGCCCAAAGGAGAAGATTCTTTTTTCAGGTGACACTGTTTTTTCAGACGGTGTCGGGAGAACGGATGTGCCTGGTGGTGACCCGGAAGCCCTGAACCAATCCTTAGAAAAAATAAGCAGACTGGATGTAAAGAAAATCCTGCCCGGCCATGGTGAACCTGTACTGAGCGATGGAAACAAGATTATAGTGCAGCTCGCAAAAGCGGGGGTCCAGCCTGTTGATTAGGAAGAGCTTATCGGAAAATCTGTTTAATTCTTACCGTGCCTGAGCGGGACAAAAACACAACCCCCATAGCTCTTTTCCTCAACTCCTGATTTGGTCTTTTTGCATAGTTTCAGGTCCTGCATCCATGCTCCGCCCACTGGTGCAATTAATATTCCGCCCTGCTTCAGTTGCTCGATTAGGGACTTGGGAACAGCAGGGCATGCACAGGTAACTATTATCTTGTCATATGGAGCTTCCTTTGAATAGCCCTTGGAGCCGTCTCCCTGGATAACCTTAACATTCTTGCACCCGGCCCTTTGCAGGTTTGCCCTGGCAAATTCAACCAGTTCAGGGGTCAGCTCCGTTGTGTAAACTGTTTTGACAAGCTTGGATAGTATTGTTGCCTGGTATCCAGAGCCTGTTCCTACCTCAAGGACCTTGTCCTTTGGTTTCGGCTCAAGAAGCTCTGTCATTATCGCAACCATATGCGGGGCAGAAATGGTCTGGCCGTAGCCAATACCCTGCGGGGTGTCTGCATATGCATAATCCCTTCCCCTGGGCAGAACGAACTCCTCCCTGGGGACTTCCCCAAAAGCCTTTATAATCTTGGGGGTTTTCAGAAAGCCCTCTGCAATCAGGCGGTCTGTCAGGTTCTTCCTTTCTTTTTGCATGTTTCCGGGATTCATATTTTAATTTGGATAGTGTAAATATATAACATGGCATTCTATGACCTGTGCGTATTTACATCTGTGCAGGAGCTGGAAAAGACAGTAGAGTTTGCAAAAAAACTCGGCTGGGACGGGATTGGCTTAATCACATCCCTTGGGGATTTTAAAGGGCTCAGGGTGAGGAAATCCGGGGGTCTGGATATTTCCCTAGGTGTGGAGATAGAGGTTAAAAAAGCATATGATTTGAGAAAGGCTGTGAGGAGAATCAGAAGGAAGGCTGAACTGGTTGTTGTGAAGGGAGGGAATCTGGATGTTAACAGGGAGGCGCTGGAAACACCGGAGGTTGACATACTGACTGGTTTTTGCCTGCCCGGAAGCTGCGGCCTGAACCACATCATGGCAAAACTCGCTGCGAAGAACAGGGTTTCCATAGGGTTTGAATTCGGGGATATCCTGCACTCACATGAAAAGGGCAGGGCAAGGATTCTCTCAATGCTTTTGCATGCTGCAAAATTGGTGAGGAAATTCAGAGCGCCGTTCATCCTGACATCAGGCGCCCTTTCCCCCTGGGACCTTAGGGCCCCATCAGAGCTAAAGGCATTTGGCAGAATCCTGGGCTTCAAAGACCCTGAGATAAGGAAGGCGCTGGGCAGTGGAATTCTGGAAGAAAACAGGAAAAGGCTTTCCGGGAAATGGGTAATGCCCGGGGTGGAAGTGGAATGATTTAAACAGCCCTCGGCCCCTTGAAGTAGCCCTTCTCCTTCTGCTTGGCGTTCTTCAGGGCATCCTTCTGGGAAAGGGATTTTTCTATCCTGTCCTCGCGCAGGACGTTCTTCACCTCAATCGGCTGAAAAGTGGGCTTGACCCTGCCTGTGTTTACATTCTGCATGTCCTTAAAGGCTTTGAGAATGGAATCCATGTCTTTTGAGAACTTGTCCAGCTCTTTTTCTGTCAGGTTTAATCTTGCAATCTCCGCGACCTTTCTGACAGTTTTTTTATCGGGCATGAATCTTTTTTGTTTTCCTGGTTTTTATAAGCTTGCTACAAGAACTTCTCCAGGCCTTTTTTTGTACTTGGTTTTGCTTGGGGCTGGGGCTTGGGCTTCTCCTTTGCGGGCTCCTCCCTTTTAGGTTTCTCTCCCGAGAGTCTGGGTTTCTTGGTTAGGACATCCAGCACTTCATCAGACCTGCCCTCGAGGAGGAGCTCGAAAACCGGTTCAAAAATCTTCGGGTCCAGTTTGAACTCCTTCAGGTTCTGCTCGAGCAATTTCTTTCCCAGTTCTTGGACAGAGAGCCTGTGCTCCTCCAAAGTCCTGCTTGGGATTTCCTCTTCCTCAAGCTCCTTCTTAAAAGATATTATTGCCCTGTCCCCGAACCTGTTTTTTATCTCTTTTTCCAAGTTGCTTTGGATTTTCCCTTTTATCCTTATTATCGGTTTTTTAGCATACTTTCCTGATAGTATCCTGTTCAGTTCCCCTTCCATCTCCTCCCTGCTGTCCTTTTCTATAAAGTATATAATCCTCTGTATCTTGAGAGGGATGAATTTCAGCTCCCTGGTTTCTGTTTCAAAGAACCAGAATCCCTTGGATTTTGTGCTGTCCTTTGTAAGCTGTGTTGGCACAAGAGAGCCTGGGATTAAAACAGGGGAGCCAGCATAGCTGGATTTCTCAGGCTTGTGCATATGCCCGAGGATGTAGAGGTCAAAACCCTTTGGGAGTTTGTCAAGCCCTAATGTGTATGGAACCCTCTCATGCATGAATTCTTTAACAGACTGGTGGAGCATTAAGATATTAACACAACCAGGAACTGGTTTTGGATTCCATTCCTTCAGAACATTCTCAGCATACTGGTCAGGGACACCGGACATGCCCTGCACGCAGATTTTTTCCCCGTTCTTTTTGAATATGACTCCATTGCAGTGGAGGTATGTGAGGAATCCTGCCTTCTCCAGGGCCTGGACAGGGTTCATTAAACCCTTAACCCTCCTCTCATGCGTCCCGTGGATTGCAATAACAGGTGTTCCAAGGAGGCTCTTGGGTGATATGTCGTTCCTGTTCTTGCCAACAACATCAGCCAACTCAATACCGCTTCTGGAAAGGATTGGTTTAGTGAATATGTGCATTGCCCTTGCCAGTGTCTCTGTGCTCGGGACCCTCGCATTGAACACGTCCCCGGGTATCAGGATAAGGTCAGATGCCAGGGCCTTTTCCATTGCCTCATTGGCTGCCTCGTATGGGTCCTCCTCCCTCTCTGTTCCCTGGGCAAATCCGAAATGCATATCGGAAAGGATGGCTATTTTCATGGAATCATGTTAAAATTGGATTAAAAATTTAAATTGCTATTTAGGCCTTACAAGGAGAAGCAGAAGCGAACAGACACCCGCAAGTATAAATATAAAATTGAATTTTGCAACAATAAGCAACAACAAAATCAATGGAAACCCTCTTCCAACCCCGAGCCAGAACTCCCTGGAAACTGCGGAATTGACCTCATTCCCATTTCTTGCAAATTCACAGAATGTGGTGTAGATCATTACACTGATTATTGCAGCGAACATGCCTCCTATGAATGAAATCAGAAAAGCACCCAGTACTGTGGTAACAAACAGTCTTGAAAAGCATGTGATAGAGTAGCCAATCGCACCTAATCCTAAAAGCTTTCTGTGGCTGATATTTTTGCTTATTCTTCCTATAAAGAAGATAAAGATTGCTATACCCAAACCAGACAAAGTAGCAGCTATGCCCACGGAAAGTAAACTCCCAAAGGTCAGATATATGAAAACCGGCCACATCACTAATTCTAATATGTAGAACACCCCCTCAATTGAATGGGCAAGGTAAAGATTTTTGTTCAAACTGAATTCTATGCTTTTCAAATCAAACCTGAAACGTCTCTTGTAATCGCCTGTTACAAAAAGGGGCCCGACAGATAGAATCAGCAGAAATATGGCCAGGATGAATAGAATGGGAAACCCAAAATATTGCAAAACAGCGGCGCCTATTATAGGGGCAAGAATGGCTGCAACCTTTGGCAATCCTATCAGATTCCCCACCTCCTCGCTCTCATGAACCTTGTCCGTATTTCTTACGAATTCAGAATGTAACGGAACCCAGTACATGGACTGCCGGATTCCATAAAAAACAGCCACAATCAGCAAAAAGACAGGGTTTAAAACAGGTATTACCACAAAAAGCATAAATACGCATATCAGCAAAGGCGCGCTAAAAAGAATCGTATGCTTCAGACCGAATCTGGATGATATCCTTGCAGCAAAGGGAGAAAAGGCAGCAATGGACAGTAAAAAAAGAATCATAAAGATTATGACCATGTCCAGCGTGAAACCAAGCTCCAGCAGATATATCGGGATAAATATCCCGATCAGGGCTATGGAAAATGCCTGGATAACAAGATTAAGATAGACTTCTTGCAGCTCGCTTCTTATTTTGAAAATCCTGTGTATGTTGTGGAAATGGTGCGGCATAAATATTTTTGTATTTGGAGATTAAATAAACTATTTCTCCAGAACCTCAACCCTTGTCCCCAGAGCAGTCCCTGGCAAGCCCCTGCTGAACCTTGCGCGAAGGACACCGTTATTGCCATGGGGCTGGGTTATCTTGCCATAGATTTTCTTCTTAGCAGCGCCAGGGCTTGTCCATACCACCCTCTTTCCAATATACTGGCTTGCCTTTGCCTTTGTATCAACCCCATCTATCTCCAGAAGAAACTGATTGGTCCTTTGTGTATGCCTGCCCCTTCTGAATGAGAGTATGAGGACTTTTGGGTTTTCAATTTCCTTTCCCATAACAATCACTTACCAGCGCTTAAGATATTTTATAGTTGACATGTATATAAATATAAAGAGGTATGTTATGACCCTGAAATTCTACAACACCATGACAAGGAAGAAGGAGGCATTCAAGCCCCTGCGCAAAGGCCTGGTGCGCATCTATTCATGCGGCCCGACCGTTTATGATTATGCGCACATAGGGAACTTCAGGGCCTACATGGCTGCTGACCTTGTCCGTCGCTACTTGAAATACAAGGGCTTCAGGGTTAAGCAGGTAATGAATATTACGGATGTGGATGACAAGACAATTAAGGGCTCGCGCAAGGAAGGAATCCCTCTGGCTGAGTTCACGAAAAAATATGAAAAGGCGTTTTTTGAAGATATTGACACCCTGAATATAGAAAGGGTTGAAAAGTATCCAAAGGCAACAAGGCATATAAAGGTGATGCTGGCCCTGGTTAAAACACTGCTCAGGAAGGGTTATGCGTACAAGGCCAGAGACGGGGTTTACTATTCCATATCAAAATTCAGGGATTATGGCAAGCTTGCCCGGCTGGAGAAGGCGCAGTTAAAGGCAGGGGCAAGGGTGAAGCAGGATTTGTATGACAAGGAGCATGCCCGTGATTTTGCGCTCTGGAAGCTCTGGGACAAGGAAGACGGAGATGTTTTCTGGGTTGAACAGTTTGGAAAGGAGAAGGTTAAGGGCAGGCCGGGATGGCACATAGAGTGTTCTGCCATGTCAATGAAATATCTTGGCAAGACATTCGACATTCATACTGGCGGTATTGACCTCATTTTCCCTCATCACCAGAACGAGATTGCGCAGAGCGAGGGTGCGACCGGTAAGCAGTTTGTGAGGTACTGGCTGCACAACGAGCACCTGGTTATCGGAGGCGAGAAAATGTCGAAAAGTTTGGGTAATTTCTGCACGCTGCGTCAACTGGTTGATAAAAAAGAGAAAAGACCCCCAAAAATATCCCATCAACTAGGAGACATATTAGATAATGAGCATGAATCAATGGTAATAAGATATCTGCTTCTTGCAACACATTACAGGCAGAAACTGAACCTTACTGGAACAGGGCTTAAACATGCCAAGCATGCTTTGGACAGGTTGAGGGAATTTGTTGCCAATGCAAGAAAAGGCAGGGATGGAAAAGGTGTTGAGGCTTTAGTGAAAAAAGCGAAGGCAGATTTTGAGAAATCCATGGATGATGACCTGAACATACCCGAGGCATTATCTGTTATTTTTGAATTCGTCAGGAAGGCGAACAGACTCGGGGCAGGCAAAAAAGCATTGGAGCAGATGCTCGACTTTGATAAGGTCCTGGGGCTGAAACTCAGCAAAGCTATTGAATGGAAAACGCCTGAGCAGGCAGAGCCGGGCATAAGAAAGCTCATTCTGAAAAGGGAGAAACTAAGGAAGGATAAAAAATTTAAGGAATCAGACAAAATCAGGGCAGGGCTCAGAAAGAAAGGGATAGTCCTTGAGGACACAAAGAAGGGAACGGGGTGGAAGAGGATTGGGTAAAAATGCCTGCTAAAATCACTCTGCTGGGCACAGGCGGTGGCCGGTTTGTCATAATCAACCAGGTTCGTGCGAGCGGCGGTTTTATTCTTGAGATGGACGGGGAGATGCTCCATATAGACCCGGGACCTGGGGCACTGGTCAGGGCAAAGCAGTATGGTGTCAAGCTCGGGAAGCTTACAGGTGTTATTGTCTCGCATACACACCCGGACCACTGCACGGATGCACAAATGGTTATAGAGACAATGACTCAGGGCGCTAAGAAGAAGAGGGGAATTCTGATAGGGAGTGAGAGCGTTATAAAAGGAAAGGGTGAATTCATACAGGTCATTTCCCCTTACCATCTGAAGGCTGTGGAAAGGGTTGAAGTCATGAAGCCAGGGGATAAGATAAAGGTTGGAAAGCTGGAAATCGAGGCAACAAAAACAAAGCACAGGGAGCCTTCCTGTATTGGCTTTGTGTTCAGGGGCTCGAGCATTGTTGGCTTTACAGGCGACGGGGAATATTTCAGTGGTCAGGAAAACTATTTCAAGGGTTGCAACTATCTCATCATCAACTGTCTCAGGCCGAGGACAAACACATGGCCTGAGCATATGAATGCAGGCCAGGCAGAGAAATTGATAGGCAAAGTAAAGCCCAAGCTGGCTATACTGCAGCATTTCGGCATGCTCATGCTCAGGGGCGTTGCAGAGAGGGAGGCAAAACAGATTCAGAGGAATACTGGAGTCAGAACAATAGCTGCGAGGGACGGGCAAGTGTTGGATTTGGATGGAAAAGAGGAAGGGAAATCAAAGGGGCTGGACAGGTTTTTGAAATGAGATGATTGATAACTATGCCAGAAGAAAGATTCAAACTCATACCGACTTCGCATCTGATATTGATAAAGGATAATAAAATCTTGCTTCTTAGACGTTTCAATACAGGATACGAAGATGGAAATTACAGCGTTGTTGCTGGTCATCTGGACGGGAATGAAACATTTATACAAGCCATGGTGAGAGAGGCAAAGGAAGAAGCTGGTATTGATATAAAACAGGATGACCTGGAAATTGTTCATGTAATGCACAGAAAAGTGCCGGGTGAAGAAAGAATTGATTTCTTTATAAAAGCAAATAAGTGGGGAGGCAAGCCTAAAATTATGGAACCCCATAAATGTGATGATTTGAGCTGGTTTGAACTGGATAATCTTCCGAATAATATAATTCCATATGTAAAACAGGCAATTGATAATATTAAAGATAAAAGATTCTACAGTGAACATGGATGGTAAAAGTCAAAAAATTATTCAAATAAAGATTCTACAACATAATCTATCCATCTTTGGTAATCTTGAGTGCTCGGACCTCCATTTTCAGGGTGTATTTGAACTATGCTTCCGTCTGGTCTAACTTTTATAAGTCTGTGTCCATCAGATGTGTGGGCACAATCATCATCATCAATTACTTTTATGATATAAACCGAATCTACTACTGGAACTCCTTCAGGGGAGTTTTCAAGAACCCTATCAAAATCCGGTTGGGCCATAAGGACAAGTCTCTTGCCATTTATCGCTGGACTTCTAAATAAAAAATGTGAACCTATCTCATCTATAAAGGGACATGTTACACTTTCAAATGACTTATGGACCTGACAATCATATAACACTTCTCCATCACAGAGTACATGGGTTTTAATCCCTCTTTGTTCAATTATAGATTTTAAATATGTTAATGGTTTTATTTCTTCCATTTCAATTTGTTACTACTATAAAATTTATAAATCCATTGGGTTCTGGTCGCTCGCCGTCGTTCACTCATCTATATCTTTTTCTTGAGCACTAATATCCAGACTGCCAAAAGAATCAGAATCACTATGCCTGCTACAATCATCCACAGGTGAAATGTATAGCACTTCTTCGGGCAGGGTCCTCCGCAGTCAATTCCTTCTTCATTCGGGTCCTGAACCATGTTGTAACATGTTATCTCGGGTGCACAACCCTCATCCACTTCCCCGTTGCAGTTGTCGTCTAAATTGTTATAACACATTTCTGACACTGGTTGTATACTGCAGGCTCCCCATCTGCCCTGTGCAGTGCATGTCTGTATGCCGAGTGCACATTCTCCCTTAAAACCCATCTCCCTGCATGACCTGGTATTTGCCGGGGTACAGCACACAATATCCTCATCTATCTGACCATCGCAGTTATCATCTATATCATTGCATACTTCTGGTGCTGGCGCAGCACCCTCAAAACAGCCGCACTGCGTTGTTTCTCTGGAATTCCCCCCGCCAACATCATCCACAACTCCGTTACAATCATCATCTATCCTGTTGCAGGTCTCTTCCCTGGGTGGAATCTCATTTATGCAGTCACCCCACACATCGTTCTGGCAAATCCTGTAACCTGCCCTGCATCTGCCCTCATTGCTTCCGCAACCCCTAACCTCGTTCTCCATGCACCACAGGCAGGCATCTTGCCTCTCCCCAGTTTCCCAACCGCTTTTAAGGGTTACCCTGCTGCCATTCGCAAATTCAATGGCAAGTATTTCGCCATCCTCCTTATACTCATATAACTCATCCATATACCCGTCACAGTCATCATCGATCCCGTTCTCGCACATCTCCCTTCCAGGCTTTTTGCTGCATTCCACGCCTGTTCCATCTGGTGTGCAAACATAATATCCGTCTGCACAGGCACCAATACCACATGATTCACCAAGCATGCCTGTCCCGTAAAAATCCTCATCCTTCCTTCTGCATTTACCTTCCGGGCAATCGCTGTCACTAATGCAGACAAGGCCGTGCTTATCGCCCTCCCAGCAAATTCCGTCGCAGTCGTCGTCCTTTCCGTTGCATGTCTCGTTCGCGCCAGGGTGCACATTCTCATCAGTGTCATCGCAGTCATTGCCCCCTTCATCAGAACCGCAGTAACCATCGCCATCATAATCATGACATGTTACAAAATCCACGCTTCCGCTTGCCAGAACACTGGTATCATAAATCAGTTTTATGGTCAGGGTGTGATTTCCTGTTGATGGCGCCTTTAGGTTGCTGAAAGAGCTCAGGTATTCTTCTAGAGAATAACTCCGGGTTATGTCTGTTGATGAAGTGGTTGCAGTGACATTTACGGTTTTTGTATCAGCCTCGAAGATTATGCTTACAGAGTCACCTGGGTCATTTACTTCTCTCACCTCATACCTGTTTATAACCTTATTACAGCCATCCTCTACGTATGGCGGGCATGAAGGCGGTCTCAGGTAGCAAGGGTAAACTTTCAGCTCATCTGCTGTGTAGTTTTTTGTGTAGGGATTGAGATAATCGCAATCATCCTCTATGGTCGCACTCTTCTCCCAATTTTCAGAGCCTGGCATGGAAACCGGTGTGTATGCGCAGAGCATAGGGCCATTTGGCGGAAGGAAGTTTATTATGTAAGTGGCACTTGGATTATATTTGCATATCTCTATGTATCCTGTTGTCCCGTTCCAGATAACCTGCGTACCAATCGACTGAGCCGGGCATTCCGATACATAACTCATGTATTCCGTCTGTTCACCGAGAACCCTGTATATCCCCCCAAGACCCACAGACTCGTTAATTATGTACAAGTTCCTGTCCTGATCCAAGCTGTGATGGTCAAATGGTGGAATTTCTTCTGCCTTATAACGGGTCCCTGATACTAGTGTTAAATTTATAATCGGCTCCCTTACCCAGCCGTCATCCGAGACAGTATAGGTAGCATATTTTTGTCCTCCGCATGCTGCCCTCATTGTTGTCAAAACAGTTATATTCGTGTCTGTGACAGACCA
>JAUWZW010000012.1 GCA_030615165.1 Candidatus Aenigmatarchaeota archaeon | reverse complement strand
TATTTGTAACATTAACCCGAATCGTGCCTGTCAGATTCATGCTTGTTTTGTTTATTGTTGAGTTTTTCGGCAGTTCAATCCAAAAACTGAAATTACCGCTTGTGTTGTATGTATATTCTTTGGAATATGAGCTGTCATTGAACTGGTTCTGCTCAAATCGGAAAACAGGATTGTCCAAATCCAGGTTAAAGGTTATCTGGCTGCTGTAGGCTCCATTACTTGCTGATGCAGAAAAAATATAAATATAGATAGTGATAAAAATACCTATCAATAATAAAATCAAGAGCCCCTTTCCTTTTGTATGCAAGCCAATCACTCTTTGCAGATTAAACTATCAAACCCCTTAATATAATCTTTATTTGGACGGCTTAATATAACTTGTAAACTTTATTTGCTTGGAAAAACAATTAATTCAATATGAAGGATATTTGTAGAACCAATTTTTGTAGAACCATTTTCCTACTGTTCTTTGCATTTTTTATAATTCCTGTCATTGTTTCGGCGAACTGGCCCTCAAGCCATATAACTGAAGAAGTTGAGGCCTCTTTCTATCCGAATGGAAGCCTGATATCAGAGATATCAACTATAGGATATGTAGAAGTTGATACAGGCAACACACAGGATGTGCTTCAGTATATAAGAATTGAGCTTTCTGAAACAGAAAATACAAACCTTGTGTCAACAACATGCTTCAGGAATGTTGCATCATCCCCGAACCCTGGAGACAGAACAAGAATGTTTGTTAATACATCCCACTCTTCAGCGGACTTCTCATACTCCATAACAAATGAATCAATACTGAGAATTATTTACCTTTCACTTAACTACTCCAATTCAGCAGGTGGTTGGGATTTACTGCCTGATTCTGAAAACACCCTGAATTTTAACCTGATTATGAATTCATCTACAGACATTGAAGATATGGTGTTTTATCTTAGGGTAGCAACGAACACTTTGGGCTCGAACGATTCCATTGTTTTGTCAAACCCCACTGCTTCAAAGGGCTATGTAACTGTGGTAGATTCCGATTCAGATGGGCAATACGATACATTGATTTGGGGTGGAGACCTTTGGAAGTGGGAGCTTGTTAATATAACATTTGAAGGCAGGACCAGGGCAGATGTCAACTTTGATTATAATGACCTCTCAGTGGATATAGGCACTGGAAGGGAAACGTCAATAAGCAAAAACTTTACAAGTATATTCACTAATCTGGATTTTTCTGACAGATTTAGCAGGGGATCTGTAAGGCAGGGGCTGGAGATGCTTATGAAAAAACTTCCCATAGTGAGGGGCTACATAAGAAACCTGGCAAATTTTTTGAATTACTCAGTCCATAGCTGGGCAATATACAGGATTGGAGAGTTGGACGACCCCCTTCTGAACTCCACCAATGAGATCACCATAGCACCGGGAGAAAGCTTTTACACAGACTGGTATGAATCCTCTGGCCCCGGAAAGGAGTATTACGCTATTGCCTTTGACTGGGAGGTTGTCTGGAATGAGTCAGCCACAACATATTCAAGTTCCACAAAAAACACGCTGGATTTACCTGAACTTTATGTGATGGACATATACCCATATGGTGATATAATAACCATAACCTCAAACACGCTATCAGGCAGAACAGTAAGCGTCCAGGAATCCTTTAAGCACATAGGGTATGAATCCCTTGAATCAGACAACATGACAGCTGTTCTGGTTCCTGCATCCGGGCTTGAAATTTCAATCAGCAGTATCAGGGTTTTCTATTCCAATGAGAGCATTGGTGGTGAAGCGTATGAAATTACTGATTATGCTGATATAAGCAGCACCAACGGCAATGTCACTATAAACATAACCAATCTTACAGGCATAATAGGGCATCCCCTTGGAAAGAACGAGGATATTATAATAATACATGATGAATCAGGTTCCTCAAGCGAAGAGACCAGAATATACACCTTTATAACATACTTCACCACATTCACCCTTTCAGGCACTCCTGTTACAAAAATATTTGAAAAGGAAAAAGAAATTCCCGGCGTGGTTCCAATCGTTCCCCCACCAGCAGTGGGGGTGGGGCCTCCGGCAATTATTGTACGCTTTGCGGACCTCTCAAAGGAGAAGGCTGAAATAAGACTTATTGACAATAACACAGCTGAGATATATGCGAGTGTAAGGGTTTATGACACAGGTACGAAAGGAATAAAGTATATCAATGGAACAATTTTCATACCAGAAAATTCCGAAATTATCATGTCAAGCATCTCCTTGAGGATTTATGATGACAGTAAAAAACAATGGCAGGAGCTTGAAAGGGATGCAGACTTTATCATCAATGATGAAGGTGTGAAGGGTATAGGGGACAAAGAGTACAGGGTCTTTTCAATCACAAAAAAACAGGGAACATTTGATTTTTACAACAATGATTCTATTGAGTTGTTATACAGGGTGAGGCTTCATTTCGGCACACATGAGTTAATAACAAGGTTCTCCGGATATGACACATACAAGAACAGATACATATTTGAGGATATATTTTTGCCGATAAGGGTTTATGAGAAAATTACCCTTGAGGAGCTTATGATAACTGAAAGAGATTTTGAGCAGCTCAAGGCCTTTGTAGGGAAGCCTGTCACATGGATAAAGAGAATAGATGTTTACAACCCCACACCTTCCTCGAGGGAAAAAACCTTTGAAATTGAGGTTTATCCTGATGTTTTGAATGCATATCTTGTTGTAAACAACACAGAAACAACAGTAGAACTTAAAAAGAATGCCAAATCTTATGTTATATGGACAGACAGCTTCAGGCCGCAGGAGAGAAAAACCTATTATGCAAGAATAACAACACCGCCTATTGTTGATGTTGGAGAGAAGCTGGATGTCCTTGAGATGAAAGAAAATATCACCACCTTTATACTCAATATAACACTCCAGAACCTGGCTGCTGAAAACTACACAAACATATCCTTTGAACTGCCCCTTGCTGTGGAAAAAATCAGAAGCATAAATGACGAGAACGGCCCTCTTAATTACACAGACAGCGGGACAGGGGGGATATATGTTGAAATCCCTTGGATGAGCGGAAACTCAGAAAAACATATCGTGGTTATTTATTCTGAAAGGCCCCCGATCCTTGTGATAAAACCAGACAAAAAAACCTATACTTCACTTGACTCGCTTGTAAATCTTACAACTATAATCATTCCGCGCGATGTAATGGAAAGTATGAATCTCGAGATAGAGGTCATAAGCCCAAAACCTAGGATGAAGACAGTTTACATAAACATTATTTCTCTGGGAAAACTTACACCTGAAAAAGCAACAAAGCTTTATGATGATTTCAGGCTTGCTTTCTATCCACCAGGTGACTACATAGCAAGGGCAAGGCTCAAAAGGAATTTCTGGATTGTTCTCTCTGATGACGAGGTTTTTAATGTGATCGGTGTTGCACCCAAATTCTACATAATTGACATTTCATGGGTTTTAATAGCAGTTGTAGCGTTCATCCTGTTCCTTGTCCTCAGAAGGTATAGAGGGGTACCATTCAAGGAGGACCTTAGAATGCTGAGGAGAAGAATAAAGCGGTTAAGGAAAAGCAGCCAGAGGTCAAAACAGAAATAATTCTGGGGAAAAATGTGAAACATATAAACTTAAGCCACCAAATAATTAACATAGGTTGTGGGGTTATGAGGTTTACATTAATAACTGCTACGTTTATTTTTACACTTTTAATTCTAAGCATATCTGTCTTTGCAACCTATGGACCCAGGGCATATCTTTACGAAACTGTTCGGGCTGACTTTGATCCTGACGGAACCTACTCTTCAGACACATTTTCTCCCTGTAATGAAAATCCCTGCGCAGCAGGTTATATAAAGGCCTCTGTTCCTAATTCTGATGATGTCCTGCAATACTTGAGGATAAATGTTTCTTCCACAACCAATACAGACCTGAATTCAATGGAATTTTTCAGGGACACGCTGACATCCTTTCCTACTGCAGACAGCAAACAAACTGTAAACTGCAATGCCACCCATGATGGTGATGATGACGCAGACACATGGTACAATGTAACAAACTGGACTGTTGCACCTGCCATCGAACTGAATTTTTCGGTCCTCAATTATGCGGGAGGCAATGATACGGTCGATGATGATGACCTTCTTACTACGATAAACAACCTTAACTTTACAATCTACGTAACAAACCCAAGTGACACATACAACATATCAAACGTGGACTTCATCATACAGTTTGACTTGGATACAGGCCCAGGCTATGATGCAGTAAATGTAAGTACAACTCCAACAGTGACTGGCGGTTATGGAACAGCATCAAAGACTGATTCAGACACTGACGGGGATTTCGACCAAGTCAACTGGACAGATGGATATATACCCCCATCAACAACCATTACAATCCAGTTCAATGCAACCATTAATGACTTAAACTGGGGTACTGGGGAGACCTCAGAGGACCTAGATGATGACACATCCTCCAATGAAGGTGTTGATGCAGACCATTTGAACTCTACAAGCACACTCTCCATGATAAGCATCGTTTACAAATTCACAAGGGGACCGATAAGGCAGGGTATTGACATAATAAAGGACGGAGGCGGATACTGGAGAATAAGGGGTCTTATTGAAAACATTGCCAATTCTTCTGTATCAGCCGGTGAGGACATGCTTACCTATAATATCACTGAATGGAGGTTATATGAGATAGACACAGCAACAGGGCAACCTTATGACAACCCGAATGTCACAGGGGTGTTCAATGGATCAACAACAGCAAGTCAGATATTGCCGACAGATGGCAGGATTTACACAACAGACTCCGCAAGGTCAAATGATACAGAATGGTTCAACTCAACCTCTCAAACCAAGGTTTATTTCACTTCTTACTTTAACTGGAGCATTCTCTGGAACACAACAGACTCAGAGAATTATTGGAGTTACATAAATAGCACACTGGACATGCCTACACTTTACAGGATAGACATTACCAACACAGAAGCAGACAGCGGTTTAATAAACCCTGACACAGGCGGTGATGTTGTAACCATCAACCACACGACCATGCATGCAGGTGATACAGCGATAAGAACAGACCAGATTGAAATCTATGCTGTAATTCCTGCAAACACTACAGGAGGGAATGATCACGGTCAGTTCGCTGTTCATAGCACTTCCATAGAGGTCTGGTGGTATGACTCTGACGGTACAACATGGTGGGAGCTGAACAAGGCTGATGCTGAGCTAACCGTCACTGTTTCAAATGCAACCTCCAGTGCAGACGGTTACATAAATGTTTCAATCTCAGACCTTTCGGCTGTTGACAGAGAAGCAGCCGGTGATGTGGGAGAGGATTTAGGATTGAATGACAAGATAAGGCTGAGATTTCAGGTTGTATCAAATGAAAGCATGACAACAGGTGACTCGTATAACTTCACAGGCAATGCAACCCATTACACTGTGTCAGGAACACCAATAAGTGAGCCACTTGCATACAAAGTAATCCAGGTCTCTGCCGTAAGATTGACAGGTTACAAGGACCTGATTATAGAGGACCCAAACTGTCCGACAATGATCAATGTCTCCATAAACCTGACAGTTGAAGGTGAGACTATTGCAGGCATAAAGTTCACAGACTATGTTCCAGAACAGGCGCTTTATGGTTTCAACATGAGTGCCAATGCCAGTGTTTATTATTACAATGCCACCGAGGAAACCTTGTATGAATGGGTAGAAGATACTGACTACGAAATAATTAATATGGGCTCCTTCCTTCTTCCTGATGGAGCAAATGTGACAGCCTATACGTTCAACAACACAGCAGAGGATGGCTGGAACCTCAGTGCCGGAGACTGGATTTTTATGAATTACACAATGAATGTGACACAAGCAGGTCTTTATGTACTTCCTGTTATAATCGCAGCGTTCGACCCTGTAACAGGTCTTGACCTCTCAACCATGTTTATAGGTGCAGTAACTGTTTTGATTCCAGAACCTCTGTTGCCTGTAAAGGTAGAGGTTGATGAAATACAGCTGGCAAAGGTAATAGTGGGCAAGCCTGCATTCTGGTCGCAGACAATTGAGGTGTTCAACCCCAACAGCAAACCTGCAAAGGCAAGATTCAGCATACCAACCTTTGAGGATACAACTGATGCCTACGCCAGCTATTACAATGATTTGGGTGAAAAGATAGAGGAAGATGTCTTCATTACAGGCTCTGGCAGCAACAAGATTATCGCATGGGAAACCACCCTGCAGGCAATGGAAACAAGGCAGTATGAGGTTACTGTTCTTACACCGCCTGTCATAGAAATTGACAGGGATGTTGAGGTTCTGGAGAAGATAGGAGACAAGTCAGTTAAGCTCAAGATGGATATATACCTTAAGAGCCTTGCCAAGGAGGACTACCAGAATGTGAGGCTAAACCTTCCAATAGCATATGAGAAAGTACTGAGGGTTACGGATGCATTTGGAAACAAGCTTGCGTTCACAGGGACTGCAAGCACAACAACTGTAATAATACCGGAGGTAAAGGCTGATGAGATGGTTTCTGTCAGCATTATTTACAAGGAAAGCTATCCTCTGATAATAGTTACATCTGATAGAGACAGGTACGAGCTTGAGTCTCCTGTAAGCCTCGAGATACTTGTGATAAATGGTGGGGAGAGGCTGGATTACCCATACATCGAAACCGAGGTCTATACACCATACATGAACATTATTCATTCTGCAATACAGAACCTTGATGAAATGGAGCCCTTGGAAAAGACAGAAATCTATGAGAAATTTGTTATACCTGTCAATGCCCCGAAGGGAACATATATTGCAACAGCAAGGTTCAGGGAAGCTTTCACGACTATTGCCTCAGGAACAGGGAACTTTATCGTGGCCGGCATTCCCCCGGGAATCAACATACTGGATGTTATTTTTATTCTTCTTGTCCTGGCTCTGCTTTACTTCACAACCAAGAGGATAAAATACATGAGAAGCGGGGAAATGCCTGGAAGAAGGGAGGGGATATAAATGTATATATTTGGTATAGATATTCCAGTACTTGAGCTTCTGGTAATCTTCTGTATTGTTGTTGTTGCATACCTATTCATTCTGGAACTTGAATTCAGGCAGCTCAGAAAAATTGTGAAAAGATTTGACCAGGAGGAACTGCAGTTCTCAGCTGAAATGAGGGAATTGAGAAAGGAGATTGCCGAACTCGGGAATGTAATAAGAATGGCGAAGAAAAGGTAGAGCTTTTTACTTCAGCAATCTTAAAATAGACTTCTTTATCTCATTTGCGTCTGCCTGGCCCCTGGTCTCTTTCATGCACTGCCCAACAAGGAAGTGCAGAGCCTTCTTTTCCCCCTTCCTATAGTCTTCTGCTGCCTTCTTGTTCTTTTCAAGAACTTTCTTCACAACGGCGTCCAGATCCAGCGCGGCCTTGCCGAGGCTGTGCTTCTTTATTATCTTTTCAGGAGGCCGCTTCTCCTCGACCATGTAGCGTATCACCATCTCTGCATTCCTGTCCGTAATCCTGCCTGACTCGAACATCTTAAGCAGGCTTATTACCCATTCCTTCCTGAGCCCGGACTCCCTGAAGCGCAGGTTGTGCCAGTTCAGGGTCTTCTTAAGGTAGCCGGAAATCCACGTGCCGGCCAGCTTGGGGCTCACCCTTTTCGCTATCTGCTCGAACAGCTCCGCAAGGTCGAGCTCCGAAATCACGCTTTCCGCAACCTTTTCCGGGAGCTCGTATTGCTTTACAAACCTCCTGAACCTCTGGTCAGGAAGCTCTGGCAGCGATTTCTTGGCTGCCGAAACCATGCCTGTGCTGATTTCCAGCATGGTAAGGTCAGATTCAAAGATATAGCCGTATTCAGCTTCCTCTTCCTTCCCACGCATGGACTGGGTCGCGCCCAGGTCCGGATTCCACATCCTCGTTTCCCTCTTCACCTCCATCCCGCGCTTAATCAGGTTGCCCTGCCGCATAATCTCGAACTTCAGCGCCCTTTCAATATCCTTTGTCCCTGTGATGTTCTTCACCTCTATGCGCATCCCACCCTCCAGGGATATGTTTGCATCAGACTTCATCACAGCACTGCTGGCAGAGTCATAAACACCCAGATATTCCAGTATGCTTTCAAGCTTCTGCAGGTAGAGCCTGGCTTCTTCCGGGCTTGTAAAATCAGGCTCTGTTACAATCTCTATCAAAGGAATTCCAGCCCTGTTGTAATCAACCAGAACATGCTTGCCCCCAAGCCCCCCTATATGGACAAGCTTTGCAGGGTCCTCCTCCATGTGCACGCGCCTGATGCCTATCTTCTTGCCTGCGGATTCCATGCTGCCCTTTTCTGCTATAGGAATCTCGTACTGTGTTATCTGGAAGTTCTTGTTCATATCCGGATAGAAATATGTCTTTCTGGAGAAGTAGGTTTCCTTTGCCATCCTGCAGTTCAGCGCGAGCGCCACCTTCAGCGCCATTTCCACAACAGCTTTATTTGCCCTGGGCTTTGTCCCGGGCAGTCCCAGGCATGTGTCGCATGCGACCGTATTTGGTTCGGGCTCTTCCTTCATGTTCACGGGATTCGCACAACCGCAGAATATCTTGCTCTTTGTGTTGAGCTGAATATGACTCTCCAGGCCTATCTTCACTTTCATTTCCCAGCCTCCAATGACTTTCCAGTCCTTAAAATCTTCTCCTCCTGCAGATGGTCTCCCATCAAGTGCAGCCCAACAGGCATTCCCTTAGCCCTGCCGCAAGGTACGGACAGTGTAGGTATTCCCGCAAGGTTTGGCGCGACTGTCAGGATGTCCATCGTGTACTGATGTATCGGGCTCATCTTCTCTATCTCGCTGAACCTGGGCGCTGTTATGGGCATGGTTGGCGCAGCGAGCACATCAAATTTCTTGAATGCCTTTTTGAACTCCTGGATTACCATTGTCCTGACCTTCATGGCTTTAAGGTAATACTGGTCCCTGTATCCTGCCATCCTTGCATATGTACCCAGCAGAATTCTCCTCTTTGCCTCCTCACCGAAGTATTTTGTGCGCACTCTCGAGAAGTACTCATTGAAAGAATCCCTTACAGGCTCTGAAGCACCATACCTCATCCCGCAGAATTTTGCAAGGTTTGTGCTGGCTTCTGCGCAGGCGATTATATAATAGGCAGACAAGGCATGCTTTGTGGAAGGCAGGGAGATTTCCTGGTATTCAGCTCCCAGGGACTCGAGCTTTTTAATCCCGGACCAGACAGATTTTGCAACCCTGGGGTCAACACCCTTCCCGAGGTATTCCTTTGGGACACCAATCTTTAAACCCTTCACCCCTCTGTCCAGTCCCTTTGTATAATCCTCGGGCTCCCTTTTGATTGATGTGGAATCCCTCGGGTCAAACCCGGCTATAACAGAAAGCACGAGTGCCGCATCCTTCACTGTTTTTGCAATCGGCCCGATTTTGTCCAGGGAGTTTGCATAGTCTATCAAGCCGTACCTGCTGACAAGGCCATAGGTTGGTGTCAGGCCAACCACCCCGCAGAAGCTTGCAGGGCATGATATGGAACCGCCAGTGGATTGTCCCAGCGCTATGTGGAGGATGTCATCAGGCAGTGCTGCTGTCAGGCCTGCTGCCCCGCCAGAGCTGCCGCCACAAGACCTGCCCGGGTCATGCGGGTTCTTGGGAATCCCGTAGCCGGAGTTGACAGAGAATGTTCCGAACCCGAATTCGTCCTGGTTTGTTTTCCCTATTATTGTGGCGCCTTCACCCAAAACACTAGCCACCACAGTGCTCTGGAACGGGGGTATGTAGCCCTCAAGAATGCGCGAGCCGGCCGCGGACTGCAGACCCTCCACGCATATGCAGTCCTTGACAGAAACAAGGAACCTGCTGAGTTTGCCCTTATCTCTTAACCTCTGGGGCCTGGCAATTGTAACGAAAAAGCTGTATTTCCTGTCCAGCGTCCTGAGCCTGGCTTCCAGTTTTCTGTAGTCCATATATATTATTGCGAAGTTTTAATTATAAAATATATGAAACTTAAGTCCCTGCCCAGCATGCGGAGCAAGAAGCGTTATGTTATATTCAGGATTCATTCCAGCGGGCCTCTGGAATATTCCAACGTGAAGGATGCAATATGGAATTCCCTTGGAGACTGGCTCGGGCAGAACGAGCTTGCTCAGGCAGCGCCGCGGCTCATAAAAAACCTCTGGGATGGCAGGCAGAAGAGGGGCTTTCTGCAGTGCAGTCCCAAGTATGTTGACCAGGTAAAGATGTCCCTTGCCCTTATCCACCAGATAGGGGAGCAGAGGGTTATATTCCAGACCCTGAGGGTGAGTGGGACCATCAAGTCAGGGAGAAATAAAATTAAAAATAAATAAAGGAAGGGCTGTTACCAGCCTTCTCTGAAACCACTGTTTCTTTTGCTTGAGATTTTCTGCGTCTCTGTTTGCATTGAACGCAGAGACGTCTCGCGCCAGCGAGGCGCGATCTTGTGGAAGCGTAGCTCCCGTAAAGAACACAAAGGTCAGCATGATTAACCGTTACACAATTAACAGTTTGTAACATTAACTGTTAATGCTGAGCCTTTGTGAAGCTCACTTGCTCAATTTTATATCGATTGTAGAAACGTTCAGTTGCCTTTTGTCCCTGTCCTCAACAACCTCTGTTCCTATCTGCACATCCCTTTTTATGTCCTGCGCAAACCGGTTCTTCACAACCTCGGCAACATCCACTGCCCTGCTGATGCTTCTGCCCCTTGCCCTTATGTGAATTTCAGTCATGCCTTTCTGCAGCTGTGTCATCACTGCAAGCACATAGCTCATTGTGGGCTTCTTCCCCACAAACACCATGTTGTCTTCTGCCTTTTTAGCTGCTGCGGTTGCCTTGGTCTCTGCTTTAGCTTTTGCTTCCTCTGTTATAGCTGCCATATCAAAACCTCCATATTTCTTAAATTACTTGTAGTTATTGTTAGTTGTTGTATTCACCTGATATAGAATTGGGATGTTATTTTTAAAAACTTATCAGCTAGGGTGAATAAGGCACTCTGAGATAGAAAACAGCGCTTAAAGGCTCAAATGCGACCTCGTTTCCATTGTATACAGGGTATATTTTCCCTGGGTCATCCTGAACGGTCACAGTAGCTGTCACAGCGGATTCTCCCTTGGATTCGAAGGTGCAAGGAAACACACTTCCTACCTTAGATTGTGGAGTCTCCAACTCTAGGTTGAGTGTTATATTTATGACCTCAATTGTATAACCGCTGGCGGATGATTTTATGCTGGAGTTTATAGCATCCATGGCACTGTTTAATATACTTTCCTGGTTGCATGCAACAGAAGGACTGCCTGATTGTATAAGTTCATCCACCTTATCCTTGAGTTTTTCCTGAATCATGCTGGATATATCCCCAGCCATTCCCTTGGCCTTTTCAAACAGCCCAAGACAGCTGGTGTTTATTTTTTCATTTATAGCAGGACTTAACATCAGTTTTATCTCCGTATACTCAGTGGTTTTTTCAATAGTTAGATTACCATTTGACGTGGCATTCAAAAAAATATAATCCTCTGTGATTTCACCTTTGTCTATTGCAACCTCATATGCGGGCAGCTCAACAGAATAAGAGCCTAAAAAGGAATACGTCTTGCCGTTTGTATACAAACCTAGCTTGTTTTCTATCCCATTTTCCATATCCTCTATGAACCTTGCCCTGGATGGTGATATATCAGTTCCGTTGTACCAGAGGGGATATATTTTACCGCCAACTTCGAGCCTGTTCTCATCAGGGACTGTTTCAAAACCCCCCCTTTTCAGATTATCATAACATGCCTGATAAACAGAGTAATGCAGGGCGGTTTTGCAATAAAACTTGGCAGGTCTCAGGGCGTTGTGGACAGTAAAAATATCCTCCTGGAATTCTCTTACCCCGACCCGGATACCTGAAAATGCCACATTCAGGTAAAACAAAACGGCGTACATACCCACAATTCCCAAAATAACCAGTATCAACCCCCTTGCCTGGCCCTTCCTATTCGGATTCATACAATCTTACCCTCCCTTTTGTCTTGCCTTCCATAGCGCCTGGTAAAGGTATGTCAGATTCAGAAGAAACAAATATGTTTTCCGAACATTTCCCTATCTTTCTTAGCGGTTCTATCTCCCCGTATTTATAAATCATAACACAGTCTTTTCCCACAAAGCCAAGGGTATTGTTTATATTCTTCAGCTCGGATTCAAGATGTTCACTGTTGTTTGCAAACAATCCCCCCAGAACCTCCATGTAAGTGATTTCCGTTTTCTCTGCTTCAAGGAAACTCGCAAGTTCCCTGCCTTCATCGTTTATCTCCATCTTGATAAACAATTTACTTTCCATTTCCACTCCGAATACCTTTGCAAACAGGTAGGCCGTAGCCAGCACGAATATTATTATGACTGCCCCAATGAGTATAAAGGACAGGGTTCCCTGCCCCTTAAATCTCGACATAGATTTTGCCCACATGCACCTCATCTCCTGATTTTATGTTTGTAAACATCTCGGTTTTTCTTTCCCCGCTCGTTGCTTCCCCATAGTCAAAAGTCCATTCCTTCCCCATCTCTAAATCTTTCACCTTCAAGCCCACTTCTATCACGCAAATCCCGCAAACACTGCAAATTTTATCTTTGCTAAAGGAATCCAGAAAATCCGTTGTTATATACTCACCTTTGTTCTGAAGGCATTTCTCTATTATATGCGTTGTAGACCTCTTGTTAAGGAATAGCATGCTTTCTGCCTCCTCTATCGTGGCTTCCTTGAGTCCCCATGTAAGAAACAGCACGCCTCCTATAAACAGGGCTGTCAATGTCAATGCGGCAAATGCTGTATAAACCCAATGGAGCTCTACCATTTTATCAGTCCTCTATTTATATTTTCTCAACCCTTACTGGTTCATTGATGTTTTTGAATATCCTGACCTTGGTCATGTCGTAAAGATGGGCTTCCTTGACACCCCCAAGCAAATCGGCATTACCTATATCAGTACTTCTGTAATCCTGATGGCTGATCCTTACATAACATTTGTTTTCCCCCTCGCATTCAATGTGGACATCCCATTTAAGTTCCAGGGTTTTCATAATCTCTCCCTGCTCCATGCTGGACAGGGAATTTATTGAGGAAGCCAGGATTTTTGCTGTTATGTATGCCTGCTTGTCACCATAATCCTTCATGGACGGCTCTCCCATCTTCGGGACAAGAAGCGACAGTATAAGGATGCTTATCACTAAGCCAAAAATCGTCATAAGAACCTCTGAAACATCACCCTTTCTTTGCATATCCATCTCAGCCCGCTTTGCCTTTATCTACTCTTCATCTTCCTCTCTGAAATCCTCTATGAGTTGATTTATATTTTCAGTGTTATCCTTGCATTTACCTTCAAAATAATCAATGTAGTACCTTTCCCTGCCTTTGTAAAGGGTCAGGCAGTAACTGCCCTTTACCGACTCAATTTTCCCGGTTTCATTTATTCCCTTTTCTGGGATGAATTTCTCTGTTGCGAATTCCTTTTTCAGCGGATAGCAGATAGCGGTCTTTCCCCATTCCTCCAGCCGTTCAAAAAAATCTTTAATTACGCCGTGAAGTTCATATGACTCCCATCCAACAAATCCTGCCTTAAACACAGGAATCAATGGTACCCCCTTTATTTTAAGTTTTCCGAGAATTTCTCCCCCGCCAGGACCCACAAAACCTCCTACAGCCGCACCTATCAGAACCCAAGTAACCACGCCACCTATCTCTGGAGATTCCCCGAACCATGGCGAAGCGATTATAAACCCCTTATTTTCTTCTTTTTCTTTATTACACTGGCTCATAATCTTTTCCTTTATATTGACTTTTCTGCCATAATCCTTTTCTATTTCTGCTTCTATTTCCCCTGTAACACGTTCTATTTCCCCAAGGGTGTCCCTGTTTACAAACCAGAGCCTTAACACGCATGTCCCGAGATTCACATCAACTTCTTTATGCTCCCCCATGTATATTGTTGCTGCCTTGAGTTCCCCAATCTGGCTTGTGAACCTTCCCCAGCAGAGATTGACGATTCCGTATCTGACCAATGGGCTGCCCGAATAGTAAAACATGGCTAGAACTATGAGAAGGATTACTATGGAGAAACCAACCATGATTAAAGCCCTTGACGCACCCTTTGCTTCCTTCATAGTAATAATTTGTTTCTGGAAACTTAAGAATAAAATACCGATACCTGCTTACGGCCAGGCCATCTCATACCTACCATGTTTGTGTCGGCCATCCGCCTACCTGAGTTATTGCCTCTGTGGCTACTTCTGTTACCCCCCAACTTACCATAATAATTCCGATTGCTCCAAGACAGGTCGAACCAGCGCTCATGACAGCACCAACACTGCAGGCTACCCCTATGGCCACTATTCCGGACACGTCACCAGCCCACTCCAGCCATGCTCCTCCTGCGGTTTCACCTCTGGTGCAGTAGTTTGGGTCGTGCTCGCTTTCACTGGTTTTTTCCATTTCGGTGATCAGGACCGCGGACGTGTGACAATTTTTCAGATTAAACCTTTCAAACCCGTCTTCGGCAAAATCCATGTCTATCATTGCCTTGGCAGCATCCTCGCCTTTTGAAATAGAAATAGAGCGCAGCATGCCGTTATCACCCATGTCTGACACTTCTATAACAATATCTTCAATGGTTATTTTTATGTCGGTTATTCCCATGCCATGCTTCTTTATTTCAATGTTATGCTCGAGTATTGTTTTGCCATCCCCGTCTTTTTCTTTCAGTGACAATGATTCTACGTTATCTAATGAGCCAATGTGAACCTCATTTATCAGCGTGCGGTCCGTATGAATGCCTACATAAAGGGGATCTCCCGCTCCTATGTATTCTATGTCCCAGTCCATGTTGTCCTGATTGATTATCCCGTATCCTATAAGGTCAATTGCCTTTTCCCTTTGGTTTTCATCCTTTAAATTGCCTTTTTTGCATTCTTCGTCATCACCGCACATCCATTCCGTAACATCCTTTTCAGTTATAGGATTACCTGAATGACTGGAGGTTTCAAACACAGCACATGTTCCTTCAAAACCCCCTTCCATATTGTCAAAGCATTCCAGAATGGCTAGTGATATTTGTTCCAAAGCTTCCTGCCTGTTTTCATGTAATTTAACAGCATCCTTGACGATTTCCTTTCGTGTAAGTGCCCATTCCTGTCCTTCCTCCGTATGATTTGACTCCATTTTGCCCTTTTCGGGATTATCGGGATAAAAGTAAAAATAAACGTCTTTCGCCACGGGTATTGTATAGCAATCACTGGTTTCATTATAAATGAAACCCATTTCTCCGGGGGTTTCAGTCAGGCCCTGCATCCAGTTAACAAATTCTTTATCAACAGCGCTTAACCCGGGCGTGCCTATTTTATACTTTTCAATGTCGCATTCGGGCTGCTTGAGGCTGTACTCAATCGCAATTTCGCCTTCGCATGATTTCATTTCTGTTTCGCCTTTTTTCAGCCCCGTTTCACTGTCGTATTCAAAAACCCTTTCATGTTCGAAATTCCCGCATGAAGCGAAAACACCTTTCACTTCCATGGATTTAAGGTGGCAGGGCGATGCCAGATAGAAGTGTTTTTGCTCATCCCACAGCTGCGGAAGGACCCAATAATCTTTGATATTCATAAGATTAACAAACACAGGGTTGCCGCTCATTTTATCTGAAAGCCGGAACTCATACGGACTGGAAAGCGGCTTCTTCAGTGCAATGGTGTTCGGTATCTCGTCCTCCCTTGCACTTATTATGCTGTCCGCGATTTCCGCCGCCCGAGCAGCCCCGTAAAGAGCGGCAAATTTTGCTCCTGACCTAAGGGTATAAGAAGGCAGCCTCTGTAGGGTGTTTTTGTTTAGTATTCTCTCGGTCCAGCTCTCCTTTAAAGCCTCCCTTACAGCCACATGCAGAAGTTTTTCATTTATGTCTTTTATCATCTCTTGTTTGACAATTCTGTCCAGTCCTGTAAGCGAAGAAACCGGCCTGCCTGCCTCCTCAAAAACATTGTTGACGAGCTTTTCAGAATACTCCCTAAGGTATGCTCCGGGGTCTGCGAGTTCCACCCCCACATCAGCCATTTCCCTGCTTGTTGCATCAAATGCCCTGTCCACCTGCTCTGAAGATATGCGGTTAATGAAATTTTTCATTCTAACATATTCGTCACTGTTTTTCACTACCTCTTTGCCTACTTTAAGCGCGCCCGCCTTCCTCTGGGTTATACTGCTGAGCGAGCGTCTCATGAACCTTTTTACTGCACCTGTCTTGCCCAAGCCTCTGCGGCTTAGAAAGTTCCAGAATTTGACCCTTACTAACGTATTCATGAACTTTTTGGCGCTCCATTGTATCCCTCTTTTAATTCCCAGTCTAGATGCCACCTGCAGCCCTTTGGTTAGTATTTTTTTCCCGGCAAAACCCGCCACTTTGCCCCACGGGACTAGGGAAATGCCGGCCATGATGGCATAGGTGCTCCAGCTTATCCTGAAATTCCACGTATCTTCCTCCTGCGGGAAGTTCTGCCAGTACACCATATAGTAAGGGTCTCCATGATAGGGAATCCATTCTTTAAAACCGGAAACATCCTGCGGAAGGTTGAAATCTGTCACCCGGCACTCATACCCTTCTCTTGTATTTAAACATGATACATTTGCACCACCCTCTTCCCCCATGTAACCCGCGGTAGTGAGTTCCCTTTTCTGCTCCTCGCATTCTTCTTCTGTGTCAAATTCTTCCACTTTCTCATCACCGAAATAACAGAAGGTTGAGCAGTAATAGTAATATTCTACCCTATGGCAGAGTATTTTCCCTCTTCCTATATCCCCGAAGATATAGCCTGTGTAGGGAGCATGTGAAAGGGTGCCCGAAGTAAAGTATTTACTGCATCCGTCACCAGTGTAAGGGCTGCCCTTTGCAACGCTGTTTATCGCACAGACCAAAGCCTCTACTGACTGCATGGCCTGTATATCCTCTGTTGGCTCGAATATGGTCCCGCCCCCGAGCATGTTGAAAAACCAGTCCTGCACACCAAGAAGATTGGTGCTCCATGCTATAAAGAGAAGAAAAAGGAATAACACAGCAATAAGCCCGCGTATCCCCCAAATACTTTCCTTTAAAGGCAGTAACATGCAAACCCCTGTTTATCCCCCAAACAGGCTCTTTATCCAGTTCAGAAACCCTTCCAGTATCCCCCCGGAGCCCTGAGCCCAGTTTGACATGAGGGCTATCACAATAATGGTAGCTACCAAAAGCACAATTATCACAGCAACAAGCCTGAGACCTACTTCCATAATTATATTTGTCTCTTTTTTCTTATAAGTTTGGATTTAGCTCCATGTGCAGGATGCCTCAAGCGTCCCTGTCAAGCTGTCCCTTAAATCACCGGGGTCCAGTTCAAGTGACGGGTCCCACTGGGAGCAGTCCAGCTCATGCCATTCATTTTCCGCAGGGTAAACATCATAAACCCAGACAGCCCAGTTGTCACCATGGCCCTCTCTATAATCATAATCCGTGACCTTGATTTTGTAATCCGCCGTGGACATCGTCCGACCGCCCTTTTTTCTCCAATCAAACCTGATACCAAACACATAGAAAATGCTGTCTTTCCTTGCTTCATAAACCCCTGCCTTGAATTCCCCATCCCTTATCGGTGTGCCTGATTCATAATCCTTGGGGAGTTTCGCCTCCACAGGAATAAACCTTTCAGCATAAACATTTGGATTACTCAGGTCCCGTGCCGTCAATTTTAATCCGTTCACATCCGCTGTCACTGTCCATGGTATGTTGTACTTATATGTTTCATTTTCCGCTTGTCCGCTTGTCAAAATCTCTTTCGTTCTTTCAACCCATCTGTTAGCTTCCCTTTTCATTACAGTGCTCTCCAGTGCATATGTAAAGTCGCCGTTTGGATATTCAATGGTGAAATTGAGTTTGCTCGAACCTTCCGTACCATAAACTGTGCTTATTTTACCGGATGCAAGCAGGTCCCTGCCATCCATCCTGAACTCCTTGATGGCAAGATTGCCTGATTGCAGGATATTTACTTCTTCTGGAAGTTCATTTCCTCCCCCTATGTCTAAACCAAACAGTTTAAAGAATTCCCTCAGTGGGTCTAATCCAGCACCTGCCTGTGAAGTAGAGAAGAAAACAAGCAGCATAAATACAACAGCCAGCAGACCTATGATCGCCCACTCCATTGTAATTTGCATCTAACCACCTATACCCGTACCCCGCCGAAAAGATCCCTGAAGAATTCAAAAAAGCCCATGACTGCGCCCCTGATCCACTCCCAAGCATCACCCAAAAATCCTGTGAAAAACATGACAAGGAAAACAACCACAGCAATGACGAGTACAAGCCCCATAAAAAACACAATCGGCATACCCAGGAAACCCTTTCTTTTCATATCACACACCTTTAATAAGAGTAAACACAAGAAGGGCAACTATAATCATTATCAGCAGAGTGCCCAGAATTTGCAATATATCTTTGTTGAAAAGAATAACACCCTTCATAAACCCACCGTTAAATAATTAGACTGCCGGGTATTTAAAAAGGCTCAGACAGGTACTTGTTTAACACAACACTCTGTTAAAGTCTGACATTTTTATTCCTTTATTGCCCCAATTATCTCCTTCAGCTTGTCAGAGTTCTCCTCTGCTATGGTCCCTGTGACTATGATGTCGGCTCCAGCTGCTATCTTCTCCCTTGCGGTCCTGCCATCCCTTATTCCCCCGCCCACAATGAGAAGCATGTCATTTCCTATTGCTTTCCTGACAACCCCAATCATTTCCTTTGGCACGGTTTCCTTTGCACCCGAGCCTGCCTCAAGATAGACAAACTTCATTCCAAAATACTTTGCAGCGAGGGCATAGCCCACTGCAAACTCAGGCTTTCCCCTTGGTATCGGTTTCACATCACCTGCCCAGGCAGCACCTGTTGTAGCACCTGATTCAACAATAATGTAAGCCATGGGGAGGGGCTCCAGACCATATTTATGAACGAGCAGCGAGCCCTTCATCTGCTCCTCTATGAGATACTGGGGACTGCGCGAGTTGAGCAGGGACATGAAGAACAATGCATCCGCATCAGGTGAAAGCTGCTGCGCAGAATTGGGGAACAGTATGACAGGCAGGCCTGCATTCTTTATCCCCTTGACTGTGCCATTCAGCTTCTCCCCGTACGCATCACCCCAGGTTCCCCCGACCATGACAGCATCCGAGCCTGCTTCCTTTGCCTTCTGAGCAAGCTCGCTTGCCCTCTTCGGTTCCTGTTTGTCAGGATCTATAAGCGTGAAGTGCAGAGGGGATTTTTTCCTGCGCTTGAGTATGTATTTTAAAACCTCCATGAAATCTCCTTGTTTTTGATATTAAAATATTGTTTATTTATATAAAACTTAATTAGCTAAATACACCCGTTTTTATACAAATTTCCTCTGCCTCCTCCCTATCCAGAGGCTTTTTATCAAGTATTGTGTACCGTTTCCTTATCTCCCTTGCACTGAGCAGCGCCTTTATGACTGTTTCCTTTTCTATACCTATTCCCTTCGCAGTTACAGGAGAGCCCAGTTCCCTGAGCGAGTCCCTTATCCTTTCCCAGTCACCGCCCTGCCAGTATGACATTAATATAGTCCCCAAGCCGCACTGCTGTCCGTGTAACTTTCCTATTTTCATGGCGTCCAGGGCATGGCTGAATGCATGCTCGGAGCCTGAAGCAGGTATTGAAGACCCCACAAGCGACATGCTTATGCCTGAGGAAACCAGCGCTTCCACAAGGTTCCTTATACCCCGTTCTTTCTTTTCATGTATGAGCTTTGCAGATTTTATAACTATCTCGCTTGAGAGCAGAGCCATTGATGCTGCATACTCGGAATAGTATTCGCCTTGCTCATCCCTTGCAAGCCTCCAGTCCTCCACGGCTGTGCAGTTGGATATGGCATCCGCTGCACCCGATGCTATCAATTCATAAGGTGCATTCCTGAGTATGCCTATATCTGCGACTATTGCAGCAGGCGGCTTGGTCCTTATGGAATACTTCATACCATTCTGCCCTGTCAGGCTGAGCCTTTCAGATGCTATGCCGTCGTGCGAGGGAGCTGTGGGGACAGAAACAAAAAGACAGCCGGCATCCTGCGCAACCTTTTTGCCCACATCTATTACCCTACCCCCGCCCGCGCTTATGACAAGACCCGGCTTCCAAGACTTGCTTATCCTTCCTGCCTCTGCCAGCGTGCTGTCATGCACTATCTCAAGAGAACCTTTGACCATTTCCCTTATCCTTTCGCCCGCTACTCTTTTCGTAATAGAATCCGCCAGAACCAGTACGTTCTTTTCAGCTTTCATCTCTCTGCACATCTCGGGTATCTTCTCCAGGACACCATTACCAATCAGGACTATCCTTGGAAGCTTTATTAAATGCGGGTCCATGTTAGAAATAACAGAGAAAGGTTAATAAATGCTACACGCATGCCGCTTCTTCATGTACCATTAAGTCGAGTATTTCCACACCCTCATTTTCCATGGCTATAATAAGAGACGCTACGGAATCATAAATCGTCTGCCATTCCTCGACTTCAAAATCAGGTATTCTTTTGTAGGGTGGCAAAAATATACCGGCTAAATAATCAGCGAGACCATCTATCTCATCTTCTTCAAATTCCCGGTCAGTAATATAATTGGTATAAAGGTTCAGTTCATGCGGGTAGGTTTGAGTAAAAAAACCGACGGCACTTATTACCTTTGATATCAACACAGGTACATCATGAATACGTGTTCTTGGCCCATCCCTTATTACTATATATCTGTCATTTGGGGGTTCATCTTCTGACAGGCAAGTCACCCACCTGTAATATAATTAGGGGCAAAGCTTTAATTACTTTGTGGCTTCAGCCAGCTCGCGTGTTTCATCACATAATTCACTAGCTTGTTCATCGGTTGAGTTTTTCAGTTTCATGTGTTCCATTACATATTCTGCGAGTTTCCTTATTGTATAATCTCCCCAGTTTTCCATTTTACCCATTTCATCTATATCTACAATATCCACTTCATACTCCTTTTCTATATCCAGTAAGACATGCAGCGGGTCATAGGGAGACAGACTGAACTGGGAGAGTTTAATATCATATGCGTCAATACTGGTTTCCTCAAAATGCCGAAAAATATAGTCTGCCGTGTACCTTTTTACGATTTCCCTGATTCCTTCCATTACGTCTTTTTCCGATAACATAGATTACCTTATTAACCAATAAAAGCAAAAATATTTAAAACCATACTATTAGGGGGTATCATGTTCGGATTCCTTAAGGAAAAGCTGAAGAAGTCCGTGAGCAGGCTTACTAAAAAAGTAAAGGAAAGACCAGCAAAAAAGCTAGAAGAGAAAAAGCCCAGGGTGGCAAAGCCCAAGGCAGTGAAGCCCAAAATCAAAAAGCCTGCCAAAAGGGTTAGGCCAAAGAAGGCTGAAAAAGAAATAGTTAAGGAAAGGCCTGTTGAGGCCGAAATTCATGAGGAGGTTAAAGAAGAGCCTGCTAAAGTCGAAATTCCCGAAGAACCTGTTGAAGAGGTACCGGAAGCGCCACCAGAAGAAGAAAAAAAGCCCGGATTTCTGGAAAGGCTCAGAGGCATAAAGGAGGTTGTCGCAGAGAAAAAGCTGACAGATAAGGACATTGACTCATTCTTTGCAGAAAGCGGGACTGACCTGCTCCAGGCGAATATTGCTCTGGAAGCTGTGGACCATATGAGGGACAGCATGAAGAAGGAGCTTGCAGGCAAGAAAATCAGGCGCAGGGGTGCAGAGCAGTTCATAACCAAGGCTTTGGAAGACAGCCTTTTCGGCCTTGTGAACCAGGGCTCTGTGAACCTTGAGAAAATCATAAAGGATGCCAAGAAGCAGGGCAGGTCCGCATGCCTTGTATTCCTTGGATACAACGGCAGTGGCAAAACGACATCAGTAGGTAAGATTGCCCGCTATCTGATGGACAAGGGCTACAAACCGGTTCTTGCAGCGGGTGACACATTCAGGGCGGCAAGCATAGAGCAGCTGGAACACCACGGCAACAAACTTGGCGTCAGGGTAATCAAGCATGGTTACGGGGCTGACTCTGCTGCAGTTGTTTTCGATGCAAGGAAGTTTGCGGATGCAAACCGCTATGATGCTGTCCTTGCTGACACAGCAGGCAGGACACATACAGATAAAAACCTGATGGATGAGCTTAAGAAGGTTGTAAGGGTCAACAAGCCAGACCTGAAGGTTCTGGTCCTGGATTCCCTGACAGGCAATGATGCGGTTGAGCAGGCAAAGACCTTCCACGAGGCAGTTGGTGTTGATTGCGTCATAATGGCGAAGATAGATGTGAATGAGAAGGGAGGCTCCATCCTTTCCGTTTCCTATGCTATAAAGAAGCCCATCCTGTTTTTGGGCACAGGCCAGGAATACGGAGACCTCAAGAAATTTAACCCAGGGCGCTTTGTGAAAGAGCTTTTGGAGTAGCTAATTCCAAACTATACCCTCAGCAAGTCGCTCTTGGTTATAATCCCTTTTATTTTTCCTTTCTCTGCCACCAGCACAGCTGGATGGAATTCCAGCAGGCCGGGCAGGACCTCTGTTGAATCAGATGTGTTCACTATGGGGAATGACTTGTCCAGAACCTCGCCCACAGTGAACCGCTCAATCCTTTTATCAAGATTTCGCATTATAGTGGACTCCCTTATGGAGCCCAGCTGCATTCCACCCCTGAAGACAGGAATCTGGGATATTCCGAACCTGTGCATGAGCTCTATTGCCTTCTCCACAAGGTCTTCAGGTTTCATGGAGATTATGTCCCTCTTCATTATCTTCCTGCATTTTGGCTTCCTGTCCCTCCCTTCTATCACAGAGAGAATCCTGTTGAGAGTGGAGAGCCTGGGGTCCACCTTCTCTGTCTCTATCTTGGCTATATGGGCCTGGGAGACCCTTGCGAGCTCTGCAAGCCTGACCTGGGAGAGCCCTGCTTCCTCCCTGAACTGCTTTATTATTTTTCCTGTGACAATCATTATATTCCCCTTGGTTATATTATTT
>JAUWZW010000023.1 GCA_030615165.1 Candidatus Aenigmatarchaeota archaeon | reverse complement strand
CTGGGCTGTGCAATCACAGGGCAGCTAACCTCACTGCCGTTGGGTTTGATTACTTTATATCCAGCACCCATAAGTTCTGATACCACCCTGTATGAACCATCAGTACAGGAAAAAACAGCACTTACATTATCGTCCTGGCATTGGGAAGGTTTTGCAGGATACAGGAATAAAGCTATCCCGAGAATCACAACTATAACAACAATCCCGATTGTATAATTTTTATTCATGCTGAATAGTTTGCTTTTCATCCTTATATATTTATATGCCGGTCACTGATGGTCCTGAAATAATTTAAGCCCTGCTGGTCAATTATTAATCAGGTTTTGGGTCTTATGGCAGTTAATATCAAACTTCTGGAGAAGCTGATAAATGCATACGGTGTCAGCGGGCACGAGGAGTCCGTGAGAAAGCTTATAGAAAAGGAAATCCGGAGCAGTGTGGATGAAATTATTGTGGATGACCTGGGCAATCTTATTGCACACAAGAAGGGGAACCCTCCAAAGGTAATGCTTGCAGCGCACATGGATGAAGTCGGTTTGATGGCAAAGAGGATTGGCAAGAGGGGACTGATTTACTGCGCCGGGATAGGCGGAGTTCATATTATTCCGTTTATAGGGCAAACGGTCAGGATAGAGACAAAAAAGGGCTACCTAAGGGGCGTGATAACCACAAAGGAGCTGAGCGCTGGGAAGGAACTGAGTAAGGTTCCCAGCATAGAGGAGGTGGTTGTTGACACAGGTCTTAGCAAGAAAGAGCTTGAAAAAAAAGGTGTCGGGGTTGGGGACTACATGCCATTAGAGCAGGAATGCGAATTCCTTGGCTCAGGGGACATAATCTCAGGGAAGGCGCTTGATGACAGGGTAGGCTGCTTCATTCTGATAGAGGTTGCGAAAAGGCTAAGAAGACTGAAGAATGAAATCTTTTTCGTGTTCACTGTTCAGGAGGAGATAGGGCTTTACGGTGCAAGGACATCTACCTTCAGGATTGAGCCTGACTGGGGCATAGCGGTTGACACAACACATGCAAATGACCTTTTTGAAGAGCCTACAAGGTATATAGGCAGGGGGCCCTGCATAACAATAAAGGACGGCGAGCTAATAGCGAACAGGAAGATAAACGAGTGGCTGGTAAAAACAGCAAAGAAATGGAAGATTCCCTACCAGCTAGAGGTCAGTGAATTGGGGACAACAGATGCCACGATTATTTCCGTGTCCAAGGCAGGGGTTCCGGCAAGTGTTCTGGGCATCCCGGTAAGAAATATCCACACAGGTGTCAGTATAACAAACAGGAATGACATAGAGAATGCAATCAAGCTCCTGGAGCAGCTTCTGAAGAAGCCGCCAAGGGTTTAACCTCTGATTTTTGAATCTGCTCCCAGTATTTCTTATTATTTATGCATCCTGGGTCAGGGCCCTGCAGGTTGCCGAAGTAGCCGTATGCCCTGGCACGGCACCCTCCGCAGGAAGAGAGATACTTACATGAGTTGCAGCCCTCAAATTTCTCTCTTTCCCTCAACTGCTTGAGCACAGGGGAATTCTCCCAGATTTCCTTTATGCTCTGTTCCCTGATGTTTCCTATCTTAATGGGAATGAAAACACAGGGTTGTACATCCCCGTTCGGTTCCAGACCGCAGTAGAGCCTTCCTGCACCACAACCACCTATGAACTCGCCCAGGGATTTTGCCTTGCCCCTCAGGGCTTCTGTAGCCGCCTTATTTGTGAAGTGCGTTGTTATTGCGGGCCCATCCCCTCCGAATTCCTGGGCAATCCTTGCGTACTGGGGGGCAGTGCACAGGGTCTGGAGCTTGCAGTTCTTGTCCATAAGCTTTTCATACAGGAATTTAAGCACCTCCTCCCTCTCATCCGGACTCAAATCCTCATTCACCATCCCCTTGCCCCTTCTTGTTGGAACAAAGTTGAAGCATATCATCCTGTTTGCCCTAAGCTCTTTCTCAACAAAATCAACAAACCTTGGCAGAATCTTGTAGTTGTATTTCGTGACAGTGGTTGCAGCGCATGTGTCAAGCCCTGCAGCAACGCAGTTCCTTATTCCCTGGCATGCCTTCTTCCATGCGCCAAGAACGCGGCGTAGCTTGTCATGTTCCTTCTCAAACCCGTCAAGGCTTATCTCGATATAATCCACACCGGCTTCCTTTATCTTTTTCGCAACCTCCGGGGTTATCAGTGTCCCGTTGGAAGCCATTGTGACATAGAAATCCTTGTCTGCTGCATAGCGGGCAACCTCAAAGAAGTCCTTTCTCATCAGGGGCTCCCCTCCGGAGAAGGCCAGGGCAACAACACCAGCCCTTGCAAACTCATCTATTATCTTCTTTGCCTCCTCTGTTGTAAGCTCATCCGGAAGGAATGTCCCGTCAGAATCCTCATAACAGTGCTGGCATCTGAGATTGCAGCAATGGGTGTAATCCCAGACAACAAGGAAAGGGGCAACAGTGGTCTGGGGTCTCTGGACCCCGAACTTTGAAATTCCCTCAAGAATGTTGACTATAGCCCTCCTGAATATGGGCTCCTTCAGGGCCTCGTTCATCTGCTCCTTTGTTACACCAAAGCTCTCAGAGCCCTTGTCTATTGCAAATTTCACAACCCTGAAACCAATCCTGTCCCTGAGACCATGAAACCTTACGTTATCTCCTATATATTTCCTCAAAAGAAGCTCAAGCCTTGGCCCTTCCTCTGTATCTCCTGTTGCCAGTCTGAGAAAACTCCTTGATATCGGGTTACCAAGCCATCCCTTGACAGCCTTGGCAACCATCTCTGCGTCATACTCCTGCTCTTCTGGCTTATCCTCTGGCATATCTTTAAAATGGGAACAAGTATTTATATTTTTATAGGGACAGAATTGCTGTCAAATAGCCTTTATGAAATTACATTCAGGCCTTTCTTCGCCTTATGACGAAAATCAACCAGATTATGCATAAAACAAAAACTATTATGAAAAGGATTGATACCAGTTCTGTGTAATCGTACATTAAATCTCCTCCTCTTCATGGATTCTCAGAAGGAATAACTTTAGTTTCCTTCTCATGGCTATCCTTATAGTAATATATTAATTAACTGGATAATAAAAATAACAGTTAAGATTGAGACAGGCATACTGTTTCATTAATGCCCGATTTGCATAATCCTTCTTCTATCCCGTGTACGCATTCAGGGCAGACCTTGTCCCATTCGCCGTTTGCTATCATGGTGTCACAATCACATGTCCCGTCATCCCATATCCAGTTTCCCAGAAAGCACATTTTGCATGGAGGATCTATGCAACACTTATACTCGCCCGAAAGCGTTGCTGTTCTGAGCGTTTCATCCAGTTCCGATAAGATGTGAGCCCTTTTATCCCCGAACGTTACAGAGCCTGTGTATGTCCATAGTATGGACACTGTTAAAACTGCCAATACCATGACTGCAAGCAGTACATATTTTCTAATCACTTCAATCTCCTCAGTTGGTATAATTTCATCCTCTGCATCCACAAGGTTTCTTTTCCAAGGCTGCACAATCACTTCGACCGCAGTTCTGCTCTTCTGTGCAGGATTCCGGACTACAGGATGGGTTTGTATCCGATAAGCTGGCACTTCCCAGTTCATTTATTATCAGACTTTCGAATGCGGAAAACGACTGGGCTCCAACAAGCTTTTTCCCGTTTATAAAAAAGGTTGGAGTCCCGCTCACTCCTGCTGCTCTGCCGTCACTAAAATCCTTCTGAACCTCTGCTGCATACTTTCCTGAATCCAGGCAGCTGTTGAACTGCTCTGTGTTCAGCCCGAGACCGGATGCGTACTGCTTCAGGCTTGCTATGCCAAGGCTTCCCTGGTTTGCAAACAGCGTGTCATGGTATTCCCAGAACCTGCCCTGTTCATGCGCGCACTGGGCAGCCTCTGCTGCTTTCTGTGCATACTGATGGGAGCTGAGAGGGAAGTCCTTGAACACTACCTTTACCCTGTCCCCGTATTTCTCCTTTATCTGGTTCACAGTTGGAACAGCCCTGGTGCAGTACGGGCACTGGAAATCCGAATACACTATTATGGTGACCTTAGCATCTTCCGGGCCAAAGAAAGGGTCACTGCCGCCGTCCTGGACACCTGTGGTAACAGAACTTCCTGTAACTATGTTTCCGGTTGTTCCTGGTCTGTATGTCAATGCAATCGCTGAAATCGCAACAAGGGCAATTATCACTATTCCTGCATATAATTTCACTTTCATATGCATACCTCCTTTTGCAGGTTTTGTCTGAAACAGCATATAAGAATAAGTATGAAACTAGTTTCACAGTTAATGCTTCATTATGACAACGTTTGTCATGCCCCTTCTTCTCCTCTCAATCAGGCCCCTGGCTTCGAGCCTGTCCAGGATTCTGCTTACCTTTACTTTTGAAAAACCAGCCTTCTCAATAATCTCGCTCTGGAATATAACATTCCCGGATTCCCTGACTATATCATACAGCCTGCTCTCATCCGGGTTCATTGATTTTATAGTCACCTTCATTTCCTTTTCCTTCTCCATGTTAGCCCTGTTCATGCGTCTTGATTTAACCATCAAAAATGAGCCGAAACCAAGAAGAACAACAGTCACGGTAAATCCCGCATAAGACTGTACCGGAAGGTTGCCTGTCATGGGGCATGACCCTGCCTCGCATGCGCAGGCAGAATCCAGCGAGTGGTTAAGCTGGTCTGTAATGGAAGCCATCAAAAACAGCAGGACTATGGAAATCCCTATAACCACCAGCCCGGCTTCCCTCATGCCCGTGTTCTGGATATCCATATAATCACAAGAAAATGTTGAAAAGATAGCCTAATAAAAGTATCTGCAGAGCTATTTATCACTGGCGTACAAAACCAGATGCTTATCGTTCTCACTGAATTTGCGAATCTGTGAGCTGTCATATGTTCTGAAAGCCCTTCCGACAAAATCTTCTGTGTCGGTACCGATCAATTCTTCCCTGTGAATATTTGTCTTCTGGTCTATGGTTCTGACCTTAAGGTGAGAAATCATATCCTCCCTTGAATAAGGTGTGAGGATAAGGCCTTCGGGGTAAGCAGAATTGTTCTTTATATACACAAACGGATTCTTTTGCACTGTGCCCCTGGATATCCATATGCCTTTCCTGCCCAGAACAAATCTTTTGCTGATGTTATTCAGGAGCCCTGTGTTTTCAAGCTTGCCGGTCAATATGTCATCCGCATCCAAATACTCTACCAATTTCGCATCGCAGACTTCGGCAAAAAGCTTCTGGTCCGCTTCCTTCAGCCAGAATTCTATTGTCATAAACCTGATATTGTTGTTAGTTTTTTAAGCCTTTTCCAAATCCCTACAGAAACATGTTGAATAAATAACCCAATACCAGTATCTGCGGAATAAAAGAGAAAATTTAGATGTCTGTAAATATGCAGAATCAGCACTGCTCGCCTGCCTGGCTTCCGGTTGTGCTCAAGGTCTGCGAACATTCTTCAGGCGGTGTGTTGAAGGCTGAACAGACTGCAGACTTGATTCCTTCAGGGCTTCTGTCTACGCTTCCTAGATATACACCATTTATTACAACAGATGGTGAATAACTTAATTTTAAACTGGTTGCATCAGCTATATCTGACTGGTATAATGTTTCTCCATCATTTTCCACACAAGCCATAACTGCATCTGAATCTATACCAATTGTATTCATCAGTGCAATTGCCTTTTCTTTGTCACAGTCAGTACTCCTAGAAGAAGCGCACTGCTGGTAGACTTGCTCTAGGAACTGTTTTGCGTAATCCCAGAATTTGTCAGGTGCAACTTTTTGTATACATTCCATTATCATGTTCTCTTGGCGCTCATATTCCCCATGCATATGGCTGAAAAACTTGACCTTAAAACCAGCAACATCCTTCAAAAGGTCTGCTGCTTCTGAAAAACTATCCAGAGCGGAACTGCCTGCAGGACAGTAAGAGAAGATATAAAGTTCAACCTCCGGCTTGTCAGACTTCGGAACTCCGGTTGGCTGTTCCGGCCGCTCAACAGGTTCTGTCATGTCAATAATGCCCGGGATGTTCGGAACACCTAGGATTATTAGATACTTGCCATCCATTGTAACGTACACAGGAATTATATTGTTGTTGAGAGATATACTGACTACATACAAACCACTTTCCTCTTCAACAGAAGCAAGTGATGCTTGAGTGCCTGCCTGCACCATATTGGTGTTAATGTAATCCAGAGCAGCATCGCCAGCATCATCAGCTGAAATGATATCTCCGGTTCCGGTAACCTGGCCTGTAGGGACCTGCATTACTCCCCCCACAAGGAATCCTATTGCAAGAAATGCAATAGCTATGACAGTATAAATAACACCCCTGCTTGTTTCCCTTCTTTTCGCCTTCTTTTCATTCACTTCTATCTCTTTTGTTTCCTCTTCCTCTGGGGTCTCTTTTTCAGCCATGGTATCAGATTGTTTTATTTAATTTAAATACTGTGATGCTTGTTTTTGCTATTTAATTGAATTCATATAAATATAAATACATGGTGAAACCTTCTCCTGCATGGCATGAGCTGGATGTCAAGGAAATATCCAAAAACCTGGAATCCAGCCAGAACGGGTTAAGCGGGCAGGAAGCCAGGAAAAAGCTTGTTCAATACGGGCCTAATGAACTGAAAGAGGAGAAAAAAATAAGCCCTCTCACGATTTTCCTCCGCCAGTTCAAATCCTTTCTTATTATTATACTGATAGCTGCTGCAGTGATATCCTTTCTGATGGAGAGCATCCTTGACACAGTGGTCATTCTCATTATTGTCATACTGAACGCAATCCTTGGATTTGTCCAGGAATACAGGGCTGAAAAAGCTATGGAGGCATTGAAGAAGCTGACAACCCCCAGAACCCTTGTTCTCAGGGAAGGAAAGAAGCAGGAGATAGAAAGCAGACTCCTTGTCCCGGGGGATGTTGTCCTGCTTGAAGAAGGAAACAGGATACCTGCTGACTTGAGGCTTCTGGAGATTGTCAACATGAAGCTCGATGAGGCCTCATTAACAGGGGAATCTGTTCCTGTTCTCAAGGAGCTCTGCACCCTGGATGTGAAGACACCTGTCAGCGAGAGGAAGAACATGGCGTTCATGGGAACTGTTGTGACCTACGGAAGGGGAAGGGGTATTGTTGTTGACACAGGCATGCGGACAGAGATGGGAAGGATTGCAAAGATGATACAGGTAGGGGAGGAGCCCACACCATTGCAGAAAAAGCTGAAGGTCTTTGGGAAGAATCTGGGAATCCTTATACTGGCAATCTGTGCGATAATAATCGTTGTCGGTATATTAAAGGGAGAGCCTGTTTTCACCATGCTTATAACAGGGATTGCCCTTGCAGTGGCTGCAATACCAGAGGGACTGCCTGCAATTGTAACCATAACCCTTGCCTTTGGTCTGCAGAAGATGGCAAAGCAGAATTGCATCGTAAGGCAATTACCTGCAGTAGAGACACTCGGCTGCACCACGGCTATATCCGCAGATAAGACAGGAACACTGACAAGGAACGAGATGGCTGTGAGCAGGATTTACTGCAATGGAATGTTTTTTGATGTAATGGGCAGCGGGTATGAACCAAAAGGAGAGTTTCTCCTGAAGGGGAAGAAGGTAGAAGCAGGCAAGGACAGGACTATATCCATGCTGCTCAGAACAGGTGCGCTGTGCAACAATGCAGAGCTGCAGCAGGAGGCCGGAAGCTGGAGGGTAATTGGCGACCCGACAGAGGGTGCCCTGCTCGTTTCAGCGGCCAAGGCTTTGGACCCGGATAAGCTCGCAAAGGAATATCCGAGAAGGGCTGAAATCCCGTTCAGCTCTGAGAGGAAGATGATGAGCACTGCAAACAGATGCCCTGACGGGAAGGTTTGCCTCTTTTCAAAGGGTGCTGCTGAAACAATCCTCGAGCTGTGCACAGGGATTTACAGGAACGGGAAGGTTGTAAAGCTCACAGGGAGCGACAGGAAGAGAATTCTGGATGCCAATCAGGAGATGAGCAGCAATGCGCTGCGCGTGCTCGCAATGGCATACCGGAGCCTTTCTTTACAGGAGTCCAAGGACTTCCTCAAGAAACCCTCGGAAAAGAAACTTGAGAAGGACCTGATATTTATCGGGCTGCAGGGCATGATTGACCTGCCGAGGGAAGGGGTCAAGGAAAGCATAAGGTTATGCAAAAAAGCCGGGATAAAGGTAATAATGATTACAGGTGACCACAGGAATACTGCTGTGGCGATAGCAAAGGATTTGGAGATTATAGAGAAGACCCTGGGGGAGAAGGGAAAGGTTTTAACAGGCAGTGAGCTGGATTCCCTGAATGAGGAGAAGCTGAAGAAGCTGGCAAGGGATGTTGTTGTTTATGCAAGGGTCAATCCTGCCCACAAGGTCAGGATACTCAAGGCACTCAAAAAGAACGGCCATATAGTTGCAATGACAGGTGATGGTGTCAATGACGCACCCGCCCTGAAGAATGCGGATATTGGCATATCCATGGGAATCAAGGGCACGGATGTTGCAAAGGAAGCCAGTGACATGGTGTTGAAGGATGACAATTTCTCAACCATAGTTACAGCCGTGGAGACGGGCAGGGAAATCTATGATGATATCCTTAAGTTCATCCAGTACCTTCTGTCAAGCAACATGGGCGAAGTCCTCACCCTCTTCCTTGCCCTTATGATCGGCTTCGCCGACCCTGTTACAGGAAGTTTTGTGTTGCCGCTTGTTGCAGTCCAGATACTCTGGATAAACCTGGTAACAGACGGCATGCCTGCCCTGGCTTTGGGTGTTGACCCTCCTGCAAAGGACATAATGGAGAGGAAGCCCAGGAATCCAAAGGAGAAGATATTATCAAGGGGGACCCTGTCCTTTATTATTCTGGTCGGGGTGATAATGGCTCTGGGGACTTTATGGGTCTTCAACTCAGAGCTCAGTCTCGGCATCGCCAAGGCACAGACAATGGCATTCACAACCCTTGTTGTTTTCCAGCTCTTCAATGTCCTGAACTGCAGGTCCATGAAGGAATCCCTGTTCAAGGTAGGGGTTCTCACGAACAAGAAGCTCATACTGGCAATAATATCCTCAATAATCCTGCAGCTTGTTGTCCTCTATATCCCGGCAATACAGGCAGCCTTTGGGACCGTTCCCCTGGGCATGCTAGACTGGGCAAAGGTAATAGCGGTCTCTGCGAGCGTGTTTATTATTGTGGAAATTAAGAAATTAATTTGGAGGTTTAGGCAATGATAATCCTTTACATCATCCTTTTCGTAATCGGCCTGGCTTTGATAATAAAGGGAGCGGACTGGGTAACAGAGTATGCTTCAAAGCTTGCAAAGCAGGTAGGAGTTTCAGAACTTGTTATAGGAATAGTCCTTGTTGCAGTTGCAACCACCTTACCAGAATTGACTGTTTCTATACTGTCGGCAGTTGCAGGCAATATTGATATTGCCACAGGCACAATCATTGGTTCCAACATTGTGAATATAGGCCTGGTATTGGGGGTTGCAGCATTACTGTCTCCCCTTGCAACCAACATAAATTTCGTCCATAAGGATTATTTTATGCTTCTGCTTACATGCCTGCTGGCTTTGTTTATGATAGGTGGGCTGATTTGGTTTGAGGGTTTGATACTGATTGCATGTATGCTTTTATTCATGGTTTATCTGGTCAGGGTAAGAAAGCCCAAACGACCGAACATCATCATATCCCTATCAAATTTCATTCATGGAAGGTATGCCAAAGAGAAGGGTGCGGTTAAACTTGTGATATTATGTCTGATTGGCGGTGCCTTCGTTGTTTTCGGTGCAAGGTTATTGATTATTTCAACTGTTGGTATAACAGGGTTGTTTGGGATCCCTGAAATGCTCATAGCAATGCTAGTGATTGCGTTTGGCACATCGGTTCCAGAGCTGGCAACGGTTGTGACAGCAGCATACAAGGGTCTAAAAGGAATAGCAATCGGCAACATCATTGGAGCAAACATATTCAATATTTCAACAATTGGCATAGTATCCCTTATACATACTGTCCCTGTGACCCAGAAATTAATCATGGTGAACATACCGATGATGCTGGTGCTCTCACTCCTGCTCCTGATTTTCATAAGAACAGGCTGGAGGTTCTCCAGAAAAGAAGGCTTTGCCCTGCTGGTTCTTTACGGCGTGTTCATTGCGCTGCAGTTTGTTGTTTAAATCCGAAGATGCATGCATACCATTTTTAAATCTTAATAGGATGATATAAAGTAATTATGAAAGTTCTCTTTGTAGTTCCTCCTCAAGCTTCGGATATAAAAAGGGTTCTGGGCGTGACGGGCGTACCCCTGGGTCTTGCCTATCTAGCTGCTAATTTACCTGAACATGATGTAAAGATAATTGATTGTCTAACTGAAAATTTTAACCTGGCAGAACTGGAAAGAAAGATTAGATTGTACGGCCCGGATGTTGTTGGTTTAACTGCTACAACCCCTGCTATTTACAATGCCTATGAAGTGGCAAGGATGGTAAAAAGGATACTGCCAGATTGCAAGGTAGTGATAGGAGGACCCCATGTCACCTTTACGGCAGGGGGGACATTGAGGGAATGTGAAGGCATAGACATTGTGGTGAGGGGGGAGAGTGAGCTCACATTACATCAGCTTATTCAGGCCTGGGATAAGGGTTTACCTATAAATAAGATAGCCGGGTTGACTTTCAGGTCCAATGGAGTAATTACCCAAACACCTGACAGACCATTCATCCAAAACCTTGACACCCTGCCTTTCCCTGCCTGGGAAAAACTACCAATGGAAAAGTATAAATTTAACGGCAAAAGGTTTGGTATGATTATGACATCAAGGGGATGTCCTTTTGATTGTATATTCTGTTCATCCTCCCAACTTTGCGGCAAGATATGGCGGGCAAGAAATCCTGAAAATATTGTGGCTGAGTTAAAGCTCTTGCATGATGAAGTGGGTATAAGGGAAATAGAATTTATGGATGATACATTTACCCTGAACAATGACCGGGCTGAAAGGATATGTGATAAAATAATCAAAGAGGGTCTGGATATAAGCTGGACTTGCTCCTCAAGGGTTAATACCATAAACAGAAAATTAGCAAAAAAACTGAATGCTGCGGGTTGCCATACGGTCTATTTTGGTATCGAGTCAGGCAGTCAGAAAATCCTGAACAGGGTAGGTAAGGGAATAAGCTTGGAGCAGTCCAGAAAAGCGGTGAAGATTGCAAGGGGTGCAGGCCTGAACTCTCTTGGCTCCTTCATCCTTGGCCTGCCCGGCGAGACCGAAAGAACAATAAAGAATACGATTAGATTTGCAAAGGGGTTGGGTCTGACCCTTGCCCAGTTCACAACAGCCACACCCTATCCGGGTACAAAGCTATATTATTGGGCAAAGAGAAAAGGGCTTTTGCGAACAGCAAGATGGTCTGATTTCACAACACTAAAACCTATTATGGCAGTTCCTGGTATGAGCCTAAATCAACTAAAAAGTGCTCTAACTAAGGCCTATCTAAGCTTTTATCTTAGACCAATGTTTATTTTCGATCAGATAAGGGCAAGAAATTTTTTAATAATCAAAAACATATTCGGTGTTGCCATAAAATACGTGAGGGGTGAATGATGGCAAAGGTAATTTTTAACCGCCGTCAAACAAATATATAACATGTGGAAGTTCGGTTTGACCTTTGTTGCGTTGCTTATAGTCTGGATACTTTTCACATGGCCGTGTGGCTTCCAGGAGCTTATGGCAGGGATTTTTGTCTCATTTATAATCGCATACATAACAAGGGACTTCATGTTCCATGAAGAGTCGGGCAAGGCAGTGGACCCAAGGCGCTGGGCAGGATTTATTGCTTATTTCTTTTTGTGGGTTGGGCTTGAGATAAAGTCCCATCTGCAGGTGGCTTATATGGTCCTGACAGGAAGGATAAACCCTGCAATAGTAAGGGTTCAGACAAGCCTGGAAACAGATATGGGCAGGGCCCTGCTCGGAAATAGCATAACGCTCACCCCGGGCACGCTGACCCTGAAGGCAGGAAAGGATTTGTACATACACTGCTTGGGATTCAATGAAAAACACAAGCCGGGCAGCCGGTTCGAAAAATTCGGAAAGAAGGTGACGGAATGATTTGGGTAATCTTTGCTGCTGCGGCAATACTTGTCGCAGTAAGAGCCATGATGGGGCCGAGCTTTGCAGACAGGGTGATAGCATTCGATGTGATTGTGAACCTTGTAGCGCTCTTTATGGTTTTCCATGCGATAAGAATCCAGAACCAGCTCTATCTGGACATAGCCATTCTCGTCACACTGGTCAGTTTCATAGGAACGCTTGCAATAGCAAGGTATGTGAGAAAGAAAACCGCGGGGGGACAAGGTGAAGGGGTATGATAGATTTAATAATCCAGATACTACTCTATGTTTCGGCAGTATCAGCTCTCATAGGGGCAATAGGCATGCTGAGATTCCCTGATTTCTACACAAGGGTTCACGGGGCCACAATGATAAATATAGGGGGTGTGTGCCTTGCCCTGCTGGCCTTCATGATTTCCACATTCTGGTCTGTCTATACAGTCAAGGCGCTTATTGTGATACTCATCATACTGCTGACCAATCCAACCGGGACCCATGCGATTGCGGATGCAGCGTACAAGACAGGCAGGAAGCCAAAGCGTCTGGTTAAAAATGATTTGAAAGGAAAGTCGAACGCCGCAGGCGTTCTCCGTCAGGTTCGCAAGGCGAAGATTAGGGAGGAGGGCAAATGATTTTAGAGATTTGCATGCTGGGTCTGGTTGCACTGACCATTGTCGCGATAGAGATGAAGGACCTCCTGCATGCAGTGATAATCCTGGCAGCAGCAGATGCCCTGCTCGCCCTTGTGTTTTTCCTGCTGGCTGCGCCGGATATAGCCATGACACAGGCAGCGGTTGGTGCAGGCCTGACCACTGTGATATTCGTGATTGCAATCAACAAAACAAGGAGGATGGAGGAAGCGGCTTGACCGCGAATGCAGTCTTCCGTCAAGTTCACAAGGCGAGGTGTATGGAATGAGATTCAGCGCAGAAAAGGTGTTGGGGCTTTACATGCTGGCAATCCTTGGCATAACACTTATAGGTATTGTAGTGCTGACCCCGGATATTGGCAGCTTCTCACACAAGGCGGCTGCAAACTATTATCTTGAATCGGGTCTGCAGGACACGGGCTCTGCTAACATAGTGAATTCCATAGTATGGGATTACAGGGGATACGACACGCTCGGCGAGGAGACAGTGCTCTTCACCGCTGCGCTGGGCATCTTCCTCATGATAAGGAAAAAGGCCTAGAGGTGTTGGGTATAGATGTTATAATAAAAACCGTATCGAGAATCCTGTTCCCTTTCATACTGTTAATAGGAGCCTACATAGCACTCTATGGGCATCTGAGCCCTGGAGGAGCCTTCCCGGCTGGTGCAATCATAGCAAGCGGCTTTGTACTGCTGATTATTGCATACACGGAAAGGGATGTAGAGCACACATTCACCAAGCATGAGCTTATAGACATAAAGAGCATTGCAGGGATTCTGCTCATAGGATTGATAATCAGCATAAGCCACAAGTCAAGGGTGGAGTTTCTCTCAGCCCAGACAGCCCTGAGCCTATGGAGCGGAGGATTTACACCCTTCCTGAACATGGTCGGGGGTTTCATGGTTGCAACAGCGCTTGTGTTCATAATATACACACTGGTCAGGGAGTAGAAATGAGGGTTGAACGCCGCAGGCGTTCTCCGTCAAGGTTCATAAGGCGAAGGTAATATGATATGGTACATTATTGCAATAGTGCTGGTCCTTGTGGGCATCTATGCACTGCTCATGAAGGAGAACCTGATAAAGAAGATAATGGGTCTGGCTGTCTTCACGAACGGGATACACCTGTTCCTAATATCCTTGGGTTACAGGGCACCCGGTGTTGCGCCCATAATGCAGGACATTAATTTCCACCAATTTGCGCAGTTGGCTGTTGACCCGCTGCCGCAGGCAATGGTGCTCACATCCATAGTGATAAATCTTTCCATAACAGCTGTTGCGCTGAGCCTTGTTGTAATGGCATACAGGTTTTTCAAGACAGCTGACAGCAGAAAAATAAGGGGGTTGAAAGGCTAATGGTAGCGTTCAGTTTTATCTCGATACTTGTCCTGCTTGCATCTGCATTCCTTACGCCGTTAATCAGCTTTAAGAAGGAGAGGCTGGTCCCTTACCTTGCCATGGCAGGGACATTCACAGCCCTTGTGCTTGCAGTTATGACAATACCGCAGGTAATCAGCCAGGGGGTCGTCCATCACCAGATGGAGTTCTGGAGACCGCCTTTCGGAATAACGATAGCAGTGGATTCTCTTTCCCTCCTGCTCATAATCCTCATAACATTTGTAGGCTTTCTTGCAACGCTGTTTTCATACAAATTCATAGAGGAGAAAAAAACCAAGTATTATACCCTGTTTTGCCTTTTCCTTGTAGGGCTTTTGGGTATAGTCCATACAGGGGATGTTTTCAACCTGTTTGTGTTCTTTGAGGTTATGAGCCTTTCCTCTTATCTTCTTGTGTCCTATTACAGAAATGCGCCTGCAATAGAGGGCTCGCTGAAATACCTGATAATGGGTTCATTCGGTACATTGCTGATATTAACAGGTGTTGTTTTCCTTTACGGCCTGACCGGGACCCTGAACATGGCTGACCTTGCCGTTAAGATTTCCAATATGGCAAGCCCTGTCCTGCCCCTTGCCCTTGGCCTGCTCCTGGCAGGCTTCAGCATAAAGGCAGCGATATTCCCGTTCCATGCATGGAAGCCGGATGCTGTCTCGGTTGCCCCTGCCCCTGTGAGTGCTGTGCTCTCGGCAGTTGCGGGTGCGGTCGGAATTTATGCAATATTCAGGATTATGCTCACTGTATTTGCTGTTTCATCTGTTTATATTTACCTGATGATGGCTGCCCTCGGTGCAGTGACGATGGTTGTCGGGGCAGTGCTTGCATTGCAGCAGAGCAACCTCCTGAGGCTTCTGGCATATTCCTCTATATCCCAGGTCGGATATGTACTGGTCGCCTTCGGCCTGGGAATGGCAAACAGTCTTGGCTATATGGCTGCCGTATTCCACCTCCTGAATGTTGTCCTGTTCGAGGCGTTGCTATTCCTGTGCGCTGGTGTTATAATATATCAGAAAGGCACATGGCATATGGAGAAGCTCAGGGGAATGGCAAATCTGAGCCCTGCCCTCACATGGTGCTTTGTGATAGGCATGTTCTCTGCTATTGGTGTGCCCTTGTTTAATGGCTTTGCAAGCAAATGGCTCATATACATGGTGACGCTTGAAACATACCCCATACTTACCGTGCTCACAGTGCTGGTTTCGGTTTTAACCCTTGCTTATTTCCTCAAGGCCTACTCCCTCAT
>JAUWZW010000028.1 GCA_030615165.1 Candidatus Aenigmatarchaeota archaeon | reverse complement strand
GGGTTGAATAAACAGGATAAGCCAAACAGATTGAAACTCCAGGCAATGCTTCCCAAACTGAAACAGCAGTATCCAGAACTGAAAGATGTCTATTCAAAAGCTTTGCAATATGAGCCATACAGGCTGTTCTCCAATCTGAGAGCATTATCCCAACTCAAAAAGAAGGGCAGGAAGGTAGGAAGGCTCAGGTTCAAGGGCAGGGCTTGGTTCAAGACATTCACCTATAACCAATCGGGATTCAAGATTATACTGACAGGAAAGCGTTGCCAGACTCTTTGCTTATCCAAGATTGGTGAGATACCTATAAGGATGCACAGAGTATTCAAGGGAACGATAAAGCAGATAACAGTGAAGCGATACAAATCTGGCAAGTGGTTTGCCATGTTGTCAGTTGAGCAGAAAACGGCTATCAAGCCAGTCAAAATAACCAAAGCGGTAGGTATTGATATGGGGATAACCAACTTCACGGCAGACAGTGATGGGAGATTTATAGATAACCCACATATACTGAAAAAGTCAGTGAAGAAATTACAAAGGGAATACAGAAGGTTCTCACGAACCAAGAAGAAATCCAATAATAGAAACAAAAAAATAATCAGAATAGCTAAAACCTTTGAGAAGATAACCAATCAGCGTGACGATTTCCTACACAAGCTGTCATATGCTTATGTCAAAACCTACGACCTCATAGCAATTGAGGATTTGAGAATATCAAACATGCTCAGAAACCATTATCTCGCACAGTCAATAGCAGACTGTTCATGGTCACGGTTCATGCAAATGCTGTTTTACAAAGCTGGAAATGCTGGTAAGGTAGTAATGAAAGTAGAACCGAGAAACACATCACAAAAGTGCTCGCAATGCGGCGAGATTGTCAAGAAAAGCCTCGCTGTGAGGACGCACAGATGCCCCCACTGCAAAGCCGAGCTTGGCAGGGATTATAACGCAAGCCTGAATATACTTGCTTCGGGCTTGGAGAAGTACCGCAGGGATTGCGGGAAGTCACGCCTGTCTGAGATTGAGCCGATACCGATGAGGCAAGCTCTGGTCTGTGATGCAGGAAGCCCACGCCCTTTAGGGGTTGGGTAGTTCACTATGGTGATGAAAAAGCTCTTGTTTTTTTCATTGGTTATTGGCTTTCTTTTAACAGCAGCATTGCAAACAAGTATAACAGAAAACCCGGTTATAGCAGGGATAGACAGGGCAGCTGCTGACATGACATTGGGAAATAATGCATCCATGGCTTCATTTTCCATGGGAACAATAGTAGTCTATTTCATAGTTATTGCCGCAATTTACCTGTTCGGCAGAAGCGTGATAAAGAGCTTTGGCGGATAGTTTCTGTGTTCCTTTTGTCTATCTATTTTTTCTTTTCAGCAGCCCGAGACAAAATCTTGAATTCCTCAGGGGGACAAACCCTTTTACAAAACTTATTAGCCTTAGTCATATAACCCGCCCTTGGCTACATCCAGGACGAACAGTATAACAGCAAAGAATATGACAACGTTTCCTATCATGTCAGCGGGCTCCGGGAAGGTTTTCGTGATTTCAGAAAGCTTTAACAAGCCGCCGATTGCAGCCGCAACAACAGCACCGGAAGCAACCTTGTGCGGGCCCTTCAGCAGCTTTGCTGCCTTGTCAAAAATATTAGCTATCTTGTCCAGCGTGGACTTGCGCTTTGCCATATTATATTGTTTGCCTGCGTGTGGTTATAAAGTTTATTTGTCCTACTGTGGAAATCAAATTTATACCCCTTCAAACAAATATTCAATATGGCGCTGAAACAGAGGTATGAATTAGTGCTGTCCGTAGCAGCCCTCATTATCCTGCTCATCTCTATATTCACATGGAGCTGGGAGTTTGTGGCTGTGTTCGCTGTTATAATGGCTTTCCTCATAGCCCTGCTTCTTAAGGCCTGAAAGGTGTTAACATGGGAATTGTAGAAATCCTCTCCCCTACAAAGGGCAAGGCGGTTCTCTTTGTAATCCTTATTCTGTTTAGTTTTGCCGTTCCATTTCGCTTCCCCGAACTGGACCTTGTGACCCTGCTCCAGTTCTTCTTCCTGTTGCCCTACCTGCCTGCTCTCTTAATCCTGCCGGAGTTTGCCGTGCAGTGCTCAGCGCTCTTCATAGAGCTTGTCTACCTCTACTTCCTGGCATGCGTGTATGTGGAGGGCTTTGTATCGATAGAGTCCTCCCTGAGGAAGAAGTTCCCTGGGATAAACAGAGGCTGGAAGAAGCGGAGAAGTCGCAGGGCTTAAATTTTTATATCCTGGGGTTAAAAATTTTAAAGGGTGGATGTATATGTCTGTTGTAAAGGTTGTAGAGGCAATAGGCGGCTCGCCAAAAAGCTGGGAAGATGCTGTGAATGAGGCTCTGAAGAGGACTGCCAAGAATATAAGGAATATCAAGTCTGTTGATATAGTCGGCATGACGGCAAAGGTCAAGGACGGGAAAATATCAGAGTACAGGGCAAATGTAAAGATAGCCTTTGTTGTTGAATAGATATTAGGGAAAGCTTGCAGAGCCGTAAAATTTTAAGGTTAGGGCAGATATCTTTTTATGCATCATATAACACTGTTATATTTTCATGAGGGGTAAGGCGCCAAAAGCTTTAAATCCCCAGAAATCAACCTTAATTCACAGTTGACTTACAAGGCGAGGTTAAGGAGGGTTGGCTCAGTTGGAGACTGAGCATCCGTCAAGTTCACAAGGCGAGGTCTATGCCAGCACTCAAATTCTGCATTCTGGACGCGGACTACATAACAGAGGGTGAAGGCAGGTCTGAGAGACCTGTAATCAGGATTTGGGGAAAGACCAGGGAAGGGAAGTCAGTTCTTGTTCTGGACAGGACATTCGAGCCATACTTCTATGTCCAGCCCAGGGACGGCCTGAGCGAGAGCGAGCTCAAGCTCCTTGCAAAGAGGATTCTGCAGCTCAGGATTGAAGGGAAGGGTCCAAAGAGGGTTGAAAAAATCAAGGGGAGGAAATTCCTCGGAAAGCCCATAAAGATTCTGAGGGTTATTGTGGGAGTCCCCCCGGATGTCCCCAAGTTCAGGGAACTTCTAAAGGAATGGAGGGATGTTGAAGAAGAATATGAATACGGGGTCAACTTTTACAAGAGGTATCTGATAGATAAAAAGCTAACACCCATGGGCTGGGCTCAGGTTGAGGGAAGGGAGGCCAAGCCAGGGAAGGGATTAAGGGTTGATGTTGTTTTCGAGGCGAGCAGTGTTAAGCCCTTGGAGGAGAACGGATATCCAAAGCTCAGGGTTCTTGCATTTGACCTGGAGCTTGTTGAGGAGAGGGGAAAGGAAAAGATTATAATGATTTCCATGATGGATAACAAGGGATTTAAAAAAGCCCTAACTATCGGAAAGAAGAAGACTCTTGGGGTTGAGGTTCTTGGCTCAGAGGGTGAATTGATAAAGAGGTTCATTGAGCTCGTTCAAAAGAGGAATCCTGAAGTAATTGCCGCGTATAATTCCGACAGGTTTGATTTTCCCAAGCTGCAGGAGAAGGCAGAGGGATACAGGATTCCTTTGATTCTCTCAAGGGACGGGAGTCATGTGACATTCAGAAGGAGCGGGAGGGTTTCTGCTGCAGATATCAAGGGAAGGATTCATATTGATATCTTTGACTTTATCGAGCATATACTGAGAGCAACCCTTTCCAGCGAGGTTTTGACACTGGACATGGTTGCAAAGGAGTTGATAGGTGAGGGAAAGGAGGATATGGAATGGAAGGACATTGAAAAGGCATGGAAGAAGAAGGATCTGAAGAGCATTGCCAGTTATTGCCTGCAGGACTCCAACCTTGCCCTGAAGCTGGCTGATAACCTTCTTCCGCAGATATTCGAGCTCTCAAAGGTTGTCGGGCAAACCCCGTTTGATGTTTCAAGGCATTTCTATTCGCAGCTTGTTGAATGGGTACTGATAAGGAAGGCTTTTGATATCGGGGAGATTGTACCCAACAGGCCTAAGTATGACGAGGTTATGAGGAGAAGAAAAGTCCCACCATATGTCGGGGGATATGTCCAGCAGCCCAAGGAAGGAATACATGATAACATTGCACTGTTCGACTTCCAAAGTTTGTACCCCAGCATTACAATAACACATAATGTCTCACCAGAGACCCTTGACTGCAAGGACTGCAAGGTCAATGAGAGGAACCAGGTCCCTGATTTGAAGCACCATTTCTGCGGGAAGCACAATGGGTTTGTCCCCAGGGTTATTGAGGAACTGGTCAAAAAGAGGGTGGAGATAAAGGAGAAGCTGAAAAGACTCGGGGAAAGGTCATTTGAATACAGGGCGCTTTACAACAGGCAGTATGCACTGAAGATTATAGCAAATGCAAGCTATGGTTACTACGGTTATGCCGGCTCGCGCTGGTACTCGCGTGTGTGCGCAGAGAGCATTACGTCGTGGGGAAGGATGTACATCAAGAAGGTCATATCAATGGCAGAGAAGATGAAATACAATGTAATTTACGGCGACACGGATTCCCTGTTTGTCAAGATAAAGACAAGGAAGGAGGCCAGGAAATTTCTGGAAAAGGTTAATAGCAAGCTTCCCGGCATAATGGAGCTGGACTTCAGGGATTTGTATGAATCGGGCATCTTCGTCCTGGGGAAAACAGGTCTCGCAGCAAAGAAGCGCTACGCGCTGATAGACAAGAAAGGCGTCATAACAATACGGGGTTTTGAGAAGGTCAGGAGGGACTGGGCGAACATTGCCAGAGATACACAGGAAAATATCCTTAAAGCCATATTAAAAGACAAGTCACCAGCAAAGGCAGTAAGAATAGTGCGAAGAATAATTGATAACCTTAAGAAAGGCAAAGTTGAGTTTGACGACCTGATAATCTACACCCAGCTCACGAAACCTATTGAGAAATATGAGCAGATTGGACCGCATGTGCTTGCGGCAAAGAAGATGAGGGCAAAGGGCATGGCTGTCCATGAGGGCTCGACCATAGCCTATGTAATAACCAAGGGCACAGGCTCTATTTCCGAGAGGGCAGAACCTGCAGAGGGTGCAGATGTGAAGGATTATGACCCTGATTACTATACAAACAATCAGGTCATACCTGCTGCAATGCGTGTCCTGTCAGGCCTGGGCTACAAGGAGGAAGACCTCCTCAGCAAGAAGAGGCTTGAGCAGGTTTCATTAAGTAAGTTTGTTAAGAAATAAAACAAGTCATTTTATGCATTGCAAACAACGACTCGCATATCCCGATACATTACAACTTCGAATACTTCAGCAGTGCGCACTCCAGCCTCACAAACACCATCTTCTGCTGAGTTTGGCTTACTGGTATTTTGCGAATTCTTTCTCTGATATCTCTGCCTGTTCGAGAATTCCCTTCAGTGTTCCTATTTTTAATTCCTTATGTAACGGCACAACGCAACCTGTTTTGCCCTTTCCAGTTTCTTTAATAAGAATTACATGACTTCCTTTTTGTCTTTTAGCGCTAAATCCAAATTTGTTGCACAGAATCTTGATTAGTTCATGCCCTGACAGCTTTTTCAACTTTGGCATACTCGGCGACCTCAAAAACAGTCATAATCGGCTTTCCGTTCTCCTTGAAAGGGAATTCCTCTAAATATAGCTCAGTTGCCTCTTTTATGTTTTTTAATGCCTCTTCTATGGTTTTGCCCTGACTAACTGTTCCTACCTCTGGACATTTTACTACGTACATATCTTCTTCTTTATGAATGACAGCACTGAATGTTCTCATAAATATAACTTGCTTGTTTAACTTAAAAAGCTTACCAAGCCGCCTGGAGCAGGTTTCACTGAGCAAGTTTGTGAAGAAATGAAATTTACAACTTCGAATACTTCAGCAATGCAGCCTCCAGCCTTGCAAACCTCTTCGCTTTCCTGTTCATGCTCTTCAGGTCTATGCCGAGCCTGAGGGCGATCTGCTTTATCCTTGGCGAGGGCTCGGGGTCTGCCTTTGGCCAGATTGTGCGCAGCTCCCGGAGAAATATGTTCGTTGTGACAGGTCCTATGCCCTTGAAGTTTTGGAGATTGGCTTCAAGGTCCCTTGAATCCCTGGAGCCGTCATGAAGCCTCTGGAGCGAGCCTCCGTACCAGTCCTTAAGGTCTCTTGCGATATCAAGCAGCTTTGCTGCAGTGGAATAGTCGTAGCGGATATAGCCGCCCGCATCAAGGGTTTCCACCAGTCTGTTCCATCCAGCACCTAGGATTTTCTCTGGTGTCAGGATTCCTGCTTTTTTGAATTCCAGATATGTTCTCCTTGCAATGTTCTCGCTTATTCTTTTGCCAAAAAGAATCGATGCAAGGAACCACTTGAAAATCTCGCTTTCTTTTCTGCTTTCAAGCCCTATCCCGAGTTCTTCTGAATAAAGCATACCATATGACAGTATCAAACTCAGCGCTTTTTGCGGTATCACTTCAATCGCCTTGGGTTTTTCTGGTTCTTTTCTTTCAAATCTGATTTCTAACGGCTTTTCTTCTGCTATCCCCTTGGTTTCTTCTTCTACTCTTTCAAGCTCTTTCTTTACTTCTTCTGGCTCCTTTTCTTTTTTTCCTTTGAATAAAATTTCCAGGTCTCTTTCTTCACGCTCTTCTTTTTCTGGCTCTTCTTCCTTGAATACCCCTGGTCTTTCAAGTTCTTCCCGCCCTGCTCTTTCAGTCTCTTCCTCTACCCTCTCGAGGTCTTCTTCCTCTACTCCTGCTGGTTTTTCCTTATGCTCTTCCTCGATTTCTTCTTCTGCCCTTTCTTTTTTGAATTCTTTTTCTAACGCCTTATACTCTTCTTCAAGTTCTTCTTTTTCTGTTCTTTCCTTTTCTTCGTATTTCACTTCTTCTGGTTTTTCTATCTTGAATTCAATTTCTAACGGCTTTTCTTCAGGTTCTTCTTCTACTCCTTCTTCCTCTGCTACCTCTTCTTCTTTTTCTTCTGCTTCTTCTTCCTTTTCTTTTTCTTTTTCCGTAAACTCTTCTTCTTCTTTTTCTTTTTCCGGCTTTTCGAGTTTTTTAAATTTTTTCTTGATTATATTTTTGATGCTTCTTATCTTGTCCCTTTTCCAGAATAATACAAGGACTGCTAAAACCAGTGAGATTAATAACAATTTTTCTTTGATTATATCTTTGAAACCTTTTCTTCTTCTTATCCTGCCTTTTTTCCAAAGGGCTACAAGGATTGCTAAAACCAGTGAAATTAATAAAGTTAATAACAGATATTCATAACCTACTTCTGCTACTTCTTCTTCAATAACAAAGTCCTGAACTAACTTTGAAGTTTCATTTTCATAATAAGCAGTTAATTCAAGCTGGTAGTTTCCTGGCTCAAGTTTGCTTACCTTTTCTGTTATGTTTATTGTTCTTTCCACAGTCAGGTCTATTTCTTTAAACCATATACTTTCATTTTCCTTTTTTATTTCTTCTTTTAGCTCTATGGATATAGGCAAATCCACGTTGAATCCCAGAAGAACTGAAAACTCAAATATTTCGTCCGATTTGGTTGGGAGCAGGTTCAAAAGGATGATGTCAAGCTTTGGTTTAAATATCTGACTTACCTCAATTTGCCTGTGAGATTCTGCTTTATATTTTTCATAATTTACTGTAACATAAAAATCATAAACCCCTCCCCTTATATTTGATGGCAAAAATATGCTTGTTGTTTCTGTTTTTTCTTCGAATTTTCCTAAATACATTGTGTCAGAGCCGGAAGTTGTTATTTTGTTATTCCTTTCGAGCCGGAATTCCACTATTACATCACTTTCAATTTCAGCCATGCCTTTTATGTAGTATGTGAAGTCAAGGAATTCCCCTGCTTGAATCGGTGAATCAACCCTTATTATTTTTACATCAAAAGGCTTTACGCATTGGTATACCAAACATTTACAGCTTTCATTACAGTCAGCATCCGAATAGCATTCTATTTTTGCAATTCCTCCACCATAAAGAGTAGGTGGAGGGGTTGGGGTTGGGGTTGGGGTTATGTAATTGATTGTTATGCTTCTGTTTTCATCTCCCCATCCAGAGTTTCCAGCTGCATCATAAGCCAAACAATTCCAAATGTAGTTGCCGCTGGTTAAACTCAATTGCCAGGTTGTAGAGTTGCTTTTTCCTGATATGTTGGTTGTCTGGCTCGGGGGAAAGGAAGATTGATTCTTTGTTATATACAAGCTTATGTTTGATAATCCTATGTTGTCTGTTGCCGAACAGTTAAATGTTATACTTATTGAACCAGATGTATCAACAGTATAATCTTCTGGGGGATTGTTTAGAGCTACATCCGGAGAAATTGTGTCTGAATAATTTACACTTAAATTCCGTGTTTCACTTGCTCCAGTATTATTTGCAGAGTCTGTGCAATTTACACTCCACCAATAATCCCCATTAGGCAGATAAACAGTTATATTATTTGTTGTATCTCTGGGAGGATTGTAAACTGTTTTATTTATTGCATAATCTATAATTAAAGAACAATTTGCAATACTGCTATTATCAGTAACATTATAATAAAAGTCTATTGTGTTTGCTGTGTCATTTAGAGTATTGTTTTCAGGGGCAATCAGGGTTACTGTTGGGTCAGTTGTGTCTGGTTCTGTATGATTAACAACAACTTCAATATAATCAATATAAAGCTCATCAGAAAATGTATCATTAGCTGCTGTACTTGTGTAATTAATAATGACTTCTATATTCTCTGCGTCAGATTCTGTAGTAATATAAGGAGTAGCATTGTAAGAATATAATGCTTCTGTGCCCTGACATACATTACTTAACCTAATCCGCTCGTTTGTGCTGTTTTTGTATATATAAATACCACAAGTTTCAGCTGTGCCTGTAACATACCACTCAATCTTTACAGTTACATTATCTATTATATTTCCGTCTGGTATGTCTGTTGTATTGTGCCATGTATGTGCTTGGGCAAGCAAATTATTATAAGAGTCAAGATAACCTAATGTAGAATAAGCATAAACATTATCACTTACATTTACTTCTGATTTTGTGCACACAACAGAGGCTCCAGCAGAATAACATTCTATTGCATTAGCAAGCTCTACATAACCAGGATCACCAGGAGTTAATGTAATATTATATAGCTGTCCTATGGTAAGGTCCATTACTTTTGTCCATGAGCAATTACTTTGAGGGGTTTGATTTGTGAAATTCCAGTCTGCACATTTATAAAGTTCAGTTAAAGTAGCATTTACTGTAATATTAGCAGTTTCATAATCCATCTTTGGGTTAATTGCATAAACACTTAAGTCATTTACAGCTTCACTTGGATCATCTACATCAACAAATTCAGTAACACTACTATTAAAAGTAGCATTGTAAAACATCATTCTTTTGATATAATGACTTACTGGTGTTATCTCAATATCATAGTTTCCATCTGAAACATTAAAAGCGTGTTTTTTACCTTTCTTATTATATTTACATTCGTGGGTTGATACATCAAAGAATTTTATTGTTGTATTGACAGCATTTCCCTCTGCATCTTTAACCGGTTCTATTCCAATACCAAAACTTCTTGATTCTGTATCATTTAAATTTCCAACAGTATCATTGCAATAGAAATTCACTGTGTACTGCCCATTTTGTATGCTTGAATTTGTTGCATTAAAGCCGGTGTTAGAAGCGTTTGGTGTCATTGTTATGTTTGTTACGCCGCCGTCTAAGCTATACAGGCAGGTGTCACCTGCTTCATTCAAGCTTACATTAAAGTCTATACTTGATACAGAGTAGTTTTTTGCCTCCGGAGAGATTATTGTTACTTGAGGAGGAGTTGTATCAACCGTGAATGTAACAGATGTTGAATTTATGTTTCCAGCAGAATCATTGGCCCATAATATCAGGGTTGATTGCTGGTTGTCCAGTGCAATGAATGTGGTGTTTCCTGTTAATGACGTGTTTGTCCCGTTATACTGGTACCATGACATGTTCAGGTTTGTATCAGTTGATGTGTAGTTGAGATTAAGGTTCGTTGTACTGTAGGTTATGCTTTGTGGAAGGTAGATTTCCACATAGGGTTTTGTATCATCAAGGGTTATGTTTACCTGTATGTGCTGTTCATTACCTGCCGAATCGTTTGCATAGACATCTATTATGTGCTCCTGCTCTGCCCAGCCTGTTGTGTTTATATTCCAGTCTGTTTCAAAGGAATAATTTGCTGCCCCTGAGCTGTTTGTCCACCAAGTAGTATTCAGGTTTGTATCTGATATGGTGAAGTTGATTAATACACCTGTATTATTATAGGAGTTATTACCGGGCTGATTAAGAATTATCGTCGGCTTTGTTACGTCAAAGGTAAAGTAGACCAAAGACGAGTTTGTATTATTTGTTGTGTCATTACAGGACACAAGAACTATATGAGTGGTTTCTGTGAGGCTTGATGTGTTTGTAAAATTAAATATGCCCGTGCTGGACACGTCTATAATTGTATCAAAGTGTGTGCTGTTAGTATAGCAGGAGTCCTTGTTCGCATCCTCTGTTGTCCCGTTTATTGTCAGACCTGTATTCCAGTATGTCCCGTTTGCCGGGTCGTCTATTGTTATTGTTGGATATGTTGTGTCCTGGACTGTTACTGTGATTATGCTTGAATTAATGTTGCCGAAGGTGTCATTAACAGAGATATTAAGACCGTAACTGTCAATGAGTAAGACAGTATTGTTTTCTATTAAGCCTGTTGTTGCGTTTATCTTGAAGTTGGCTGTATCGTTTATGAAGTATGCATCTATTCCGCTCGGGTCTGTTGCATTGACATCATAGGAGAATGGATCTTCATAACCCACTATCTGGTCTTGGGGGATTTCGACCCAGGTCGGTGGGGTTACGTCAATAGTAAATGTCCAGTTAGTAGAATTCCAATCACAATTACTTGCATTATCACAGACATAACAATTCCAGATGTAAGTTCCATCTGATATTGTCTTGGTGAAGTTTGTCGAGTTGCTCGCTCCAGTCACATTTTGTGTCTGATTGGCATGCCATCCCCCTGACCAGTTTCCATAAAGGGTAGAATTTTTCAAACCAGTCCCGCTATCAGTCATGCTGCAGTTGAATTCCACAGTAGTGCTGCTTAAATTTTCATAATCTGTTGGTGAGATTAAGTTTACTTCTGGTGGGGTTGTATCAACTCTAAATGTAACAGAGGTTGAGTTTATATTCCCAACAGAATCATTAGCGTAGAACGTTGCATTGTGCGGGCCTTCCCCAAGGGTTGATATGGATACATTGTAATAATGGGTTAATGTGTCATTTGTCATTGTGTTATTAGCTCCGGAGTCTATCGAAACCAATGCGTTTGTTAATGCTTCATTGACTGTTATATTGAAGTGCAGGTCACCCGTATTGTAGGATTTATTTAACGGGGATTCTATGGTTATTTGCGGCGGTGTTGTATCAATATTTATGGTCCAGTTATTCACTGCGAAGCTGGATTGTGATGAGTTATCATAACATTTTATGTTCCAGACATAAGATCCCTCAGAACCGAATGTCTTTGTTATATAGTTTACTGAATCGTTCTGTATGGTAGAGGTGTTTGTCTCCTTTAAACTCCAGGTGGTCTCGTTTGTCCATAAGCTGCAGTTGGCAAAACCAAAATCATCGATTGGTATGTAACCGAATGTTATTATTAGGGATGTGTTCCGTGCGTTATTCCCAGGTGAATTCAGGGTTATCTGGGGCAGGGCATCTGTTACTACTGTGTCCACACTCCTCGTGTCATTATAGCTTGCCCCTGTGTATAGTGTTGAGTTTTCCGGATAGGACGCATTGATTGTGTAGTTTCCTGATAAGCCTGTTGTGTCAAAGTAAAGGATTGCCCAGCCTGTTGAGTTTGTTGTGTTCTGGTCTATCAGGGTTTCATTCCTGTAGAACAATATATTCTGGTTTGTTAATGCTGTTCCGTTGTCGTATTTTAGCTGGGCCTGGATGAGGACTGTGTCTCCCTGGTCTGGTGTTGTGTCATTCAGCAAGACTGTTGGTATGTTTGTACCAGCCCAGACATTGATGCTTTCTGTATCATTGTAGGCTGGTCTGTAGAACTCGCTTGAATTTCCGCTATAGGTGACATTGATGCTGTGGGGGCCCGGATTTTCATCTGAGGGTATATACCAGCTGTAAATAGCATAACCAGTGGAATTGGTTGTGTTATAGCCGATTAGATTGGTGTTGTTATAGAAGCTTATATTCTGTCCCTCAATACCATCACTAGTGGAATTAATCAATCTTCCATAAATAAGAACTGTTCCCGGCCTGGTCACATTGGTGTTGTTGAATGAAACATCTACGGTAGGAATATCAGAAACATTGAATTTGTTGTTTGGTGTTGTTGAGTTCAATCCTCCAGAGGACAGGGCATAGGTGTATGTCCAGTTGTATTCTCCCCTTATGTTAGTTCCTGAGAAGTTCAGTTCCCAATAATTATCAGTGCCTTCTGTTGCGCTGAAATTTGTGCTTGTTCCGTTTGGGTATTGCATGGTGAAATTTACTGCTGTTACGTCTGATTCCGGGTCTGATGTTGTTGCATTCAGTCTTACTGGCTGGTTTATGTTTATGTCTGTTGTGTTTAGGTACTGATTGGTTATCTGGGGCGGGGTTGTATCGGTTATCCTGACTATGGCATTCGCTGTGTCATTGTTGTTTACATAGGATGATTCATTTGTTGTGAAGTTTACATCTATTTTGTATGTTGAGTCTATTGTTCCTGTTGCATTTACAGACCAGTTTAATTGGCATGACTGGCCGCCTGTTAATTCACCGCAGGATTGAGGCTGGTTATCTGTTGTATAGAATGGTGTACCTGAGGATTGTATTACCTGGTCTGGTTCTGTGCCTGTGTTGTTGTATCTTGCTGTTCCGTTTATCTGTCCGCAGTTTCCTCCTGTTCCTATGCACTGGACACTTGCGTTTACCCAGAAGAACTGGTATCTGTTTTTATTGGTTGTTTGCCCTGGTGTTGGGGTTATCAGGGTTACATTAAGCCAGACTATGTATGAGGATGGGACAGAGGTTGAATTCAGCTGGTTTGCTGTGTCATTGGCCC
>JAUWZW010000059.1 GCA_030615165.1 Candidatus Aenigmatarchaeota archaeon | reverse complement strand
AAAAAAAGAAAGAAAAGGGAAAATTAATTCCCTTTTTGGTGGTTTTAAACTGCGTAATCGAGCGTTGGTGTTGCTGCTATCACATCTGCACACAAAGCCCTTGTATCATCAGCGTCTGTACCTGCAACCACAAGAGCCTTTGAACCATCTGCGAATGCTCCTGTGTATTCCTTGATTACTCCTGTTGTGTATGTCCATGCACCGCAAGTCACGTTGTCTGCAGCCATCACTGCTGCTGTCAAGGCATTGGCACAAGGACCGCCTATCAGGATAAGAGCAGTCCCTGGTGAAAGCGTTGAGATATCTGTTACAGTGCCCATGACCTCTGACGCCAGCTTTGATATAGGCTGTGTGATTTTCACTGCTGCTTCAACGGTTCCTACACCTCCAACAGCGAATGTTGGGTCTGCACCAATCCCTACTGTTGCAACCGCCTGCGTGTCAGGGTAATAAACCGTTACTGTTTGTCCAGAACCTGTTGGATAACTGAATGTTACATATGTTCCAAATAGGTCAACAGCGCTCTTCATATAACTGCCGCCTGACCAAGTGACCACTGATGTTCCATCACTGAAAGTTGGTGGGTCAGCAAGCCCGAGGTAATGATTTGTTGTGTCCCTTACATAGGTTTCTATTGCTATGAAGTCCTTTGCTGTTCCGTTGTCCTTTTCCTGCATTATCAGGATTGCTGGAAATGTGTCAACTAATACATTAGCGGATGTATCTTCTATTTTTGTAAGGTGCATTGTACCAGTAGTGTTAGTGAAATTGTATACTATTTGCCCAGCTACTACTGTGTCGAATAAAAGACCATCAATATTTCCTGTTGATATGTTCCCTGGAAGTTCATAATTGCGGCTAGGATCGAATGCAGTTTTGTTGTCAACGAATGCCATGTATTCCCCGTTCTGTAGCTTTATCAATGGGAATGTTGTGTTACTTGATGCAGTACCCCATTCCAATGTTACAGTCGAAGTGGATGTGTTTGTTACCGTAATCAGTTGCCCGTCAATGTAGATATCTGTTGTACCATCACTGGCTACGTTGTATGTGGTGCTTGAACCTGTTACCACATCCTGAATGGTGAACTTTGGATTTGAACCGCCAATACCACTTATCGATGATAACTTTAAGATGTGACCGAATTCTGACTCCTGCTTTGGTGCAAATACAAAGAGGTCGCTCCGGTCTATGCGCTCACCCTCAATTACAACAATATCCTGTGTTGATGATGCATTTAGGTTTATGACCTCATTGCTATCTATTCTGGCAAAGTACAGTGTTTTTTCATTTCCTCTGTAGTCTGTGAATGTAATGCTTGCCTGTGTATTCCCTGCCGTCACTGTTACAGTATCCCTTGAAGCATCTGTCAGGTCAGGTGTTAATCCGTTGAATGCAATCTTGAATGAACCGAACACAGAATCTGTGAATTCATTATCTGTCCCAGCTTTTATGTATGCTTTTGTGCTGTCTTCTGCTATAACAGAAACTGTTACCTTTGAGATTCCCTGATATTGTGTGCCAACTATTTCCGCAAGTGTTCCATCAAGTGTTGTGGCAGTGCCTGTTGTCACGGCTGTTGCATCGTCTAATGTGAGCTTCTCGCTTCCGAGGCTCACCACGGCCATGCTGTCAATACCTGCAACTGATGAGTAAAGGATGCTCTTCACATAAATGTCTACTCCGCTGATTTGATCAGTATCATATTCATTCAATGTATCGCTTGTCACCCCGTCTATCTTTAATAATAGCTGGTTGTTTCCTATGAAGGTTGCCTCTACTGTATGTGTTGTTTCGCCAATTGTTACTGTAACAGGTGAAGTAAGCGTGAGCGTCTCTGTTATCCCGTATCCCTGAAGGATTAATGTGTTATAATCTGAACTTGCAGCTATTGTGTAGTCATTGCCAAAGAGTGTTAACTTTTTGCCCTGTACCTTGCTGTTGGAAACATTCAACAGCTTGTTGAAAACTATAGTTGCATTGTAGAGTGGACTGCCAGTTGAGCTTGACATGCTAAGGTATGCAATAGGGTCCAATATGTTGGCTGCTGATATGATATTGTAGCTTACCTGTGGGGTTGTACCAAATGTTATGTACTGGTCATATTCATAAGCAGTTCCTGCTACTGTTACTGTTCCCTTTGCCAGTATGGTTGGCAAATCACTTGCTGTTAGCGTGTCTTTTGCCTTGTTCAATGCGCTGGACATGTATAACTTGTTGTCAACTGTTGACGCATCAGCTCCACCGCTGACTACAACAGCTGCTCCTGCTCCTGTTGCCACTGTTGTTGTTGCATAGCCAGCCACTGCTGCCGCAATGTCTGCTGCGCCGAGTACATCCTTTTCCCTTTCTATTGCATCGGCCAGTGTTGTTATTGCTGAATCACCTATCACTATGGTAGGTGATGCCAGCTTGCCGGCTGTTACGTCCCCTACGTAGTCATCAAGGCTTGTAATTGCTGCTGCTCCTAGTGCTATTGTTGCTCCTGCTGTTATGGCAGCTAAACCACCTGCCAAAACTTTTCTTATATCCATTTATACCCTCCTATTTTTAATAATGAGGCTTAAGCAAGGTAACAGCACGAGCTGTTAACCACTGAACATGTTATGCATATGATTGCTTAACCTCATTACTGCTCCAGTATGATATGTACTAAGTAAACTGGAACAATTGCTCTATAGTTATGCCTGCTCCCTATATATAAGTACAGTGAAACAGTTTCAAAACAGGTCAGTCATTTAAACTAAAGCGTTTTAAAAGGAAAAATAAAGGAGTAAAAACCCTAAGATTGTTCCAAAAGGTTTTAAAAAGCTTTTTAGGTGAAATGGAGGAAAAATACCAAAAAGGCCAGTTTGGGGTATAATCTTGGCAAATCTTTATAAATTCGGAAGAAAAGGAGAAAATTATGAAGGCAGTTATAATGGCAGCAGGGAAATCAACAAGGGCTTATCCTCTCACGCTTACGAAGCCCAAGCCGCTCCTCAAGATAGCCAACAGGACAATACTGGAACACAACCTTGAGCAGCTTGCAGGTATTGCAGATGAAGCCATAATCATAGTTGGGTATCACAAAGAGATGATAATGAAATTTCTCGGCGAAAGCTTTAACGGCATAAAGATAAGCTATATCGAGCAGAAGGAGCAGAAGGGAACAGGTCATGCCATGCAGCAGGCAGAACCTGCTGTTAAGGAAAGATTCATACTCATGAACGGCGATGACCTGTACAGCAGGCTGGATATTGAAAACTGCCTTAAGCACGATTACTGCATACTGAGCAGGGAGGTCAGGGACCCCAGGAAGTTCGGGGTTCTGGTCCTCAATGGAAATTACCTGAAAGACATTATAGAGAAGCCAAAGGATATAAAGATCAGCATGATTAACACAGGTCTTTACATCCTCGATGCAGAGATATTTGAGGAGCTGAAAAAAATGAAGCCCTCAGAGAGAGGGGAATATGAGCTGACGGATGCTGTGAAAAGTCTGGCTAAAAGGAAAAAAATCTTCTGCGAGACCGTCAGGGGGTTCTGGTTTTCTCTCACATATCCATGGTACATGCTCGAGGCAAATGAACATTTCCTTTCAAAACTGGACAAGAGCGAGACAAAGGGAACACTGGAGCCAAACGTTTCAATAAAGGGAAATGTTGTTATCGGGGAGGGCAGCCTGATAAGAAACGGGACATATATTGAGGGACCGGTTATTATAGGCAAGAATTGCAAAATAGGACCTAATTGTTACATAAGACCCAGCACATCTATCGGCGACAACTGCAAGGTGGGCAATGCATGTGAGATAGAGAACAGCATACTTATGGGGAATGTCAGCATAGGACACCTGTCTTATTTTGGGGATTCCATACTTGGCGAAAACATCAATATAGGAGCCGGAACAATGGTCGCAAACCTCAGGCACGACAACCAGAATATAAAGAGCCTTGTGGCAGGAAAGCTGACAGATACAGAGAGGAGAAGGTTTGGAACAGTTATTGGCGACAATGTTCACACAGGCATCAGCACGCTCATCTACCCCGGCAGGAAGATATGGCCAAACAAAGCAACACTGCCGGGCGAGACTGTAAAGGAAGACAAGTCTGATTTTTAAATCCAATTAACCAATAATCAATTGGTCCTATGCCAGATTTCGAACTCCCAGGCTTTCTTGGTCCTATATCGGATTTTGCAATGTCCCAGGATTTTGGTTATTGGCTCAACCTTGGTATTGATGTCCTGCTCTCCACAATAGTCGGGGGTTTGGTGATGGTTGTAATCCTTGAGATTGTCAGCAAGAAATGGGGCGAGCCCGTAAGGGTTGCCAACATATTCCTTCTCGTTCTTCTGGTGAAGGTAATAAACATATTTGTTCTGGGCTTCCTCATATCCTATGTAGCGTTCATACCGTTCTCATACATCCTTATACCACTCCTCATATGGATAGGCCTGGTCAAGCTCTTTTTCAGCGAGATGTCAGCCATGCATGCAGTAATAGTTGGTGTAGTAGGGTTTGCAATCAGTATAATCCTGATACCATCCCTTGTGGGGATTGTTGTACAATTCATTCCAAGCTTCTAGAACCTTCGCCTTGCAAACCTTTACGGAGAATGCTTACGCATTCAACTCTCCTAACCTTCGCCCTTGATTTGCTCAATCCTGCACACAGCAGGCAGCTTAGAACCAGCAATCTTCAAGGCCTTCTTGGCAACATCTCCATCGCCTTTATCAGCCCTTACCTCTATTATTTTTTGCTTTCTCCTAACCCTTGCGGCTGTCCCTATTGGTTTACCAAAAGCCTTCTTCATGCCTGTCTGGAACCTGTCTGCACCAGCACCGGTTGAAATGGGATTCTCCCTCATAACATGGTGGGGAAATACCAGAATCTTCATAAAGTAACCCTCATCACCCAGGGAATCACTCAAAACCTTATGAGCAGCAACCCTTGCAGCCTCCAGTGCATTGTGCCTTATCTGCACGCTCTGGTTGGAAACAAGGTATGCCTTCAATGCAAAACTCTTTTTCCTGTTACCGAATTCAAACCTTGTTATCTTAGGGAGTGG
>JAUWZW010000018.1 GCA_030615165.1 Candidatus Aenigmatarchaeota archaeon | reverse complement strand
GATTTTAGAAAAAATGGGATATAAGTTTAAAAAATGAACCTGACTTAAGACTTATAAAACACAAAAATCATTTCTTTTTATGCTCGTCAATGGGAGGCATTACAGGACGGTCTGGATGGAGAATGGAAAAGTTAAGATGATAGACCAGCCACTCCTTCCGCACAGGTTTGAGATTGCTGAGATGAAAAACCACACAGAAACAACAGAGGCCATAAAGACCATGATAGTGCGCGGTGCGGGCGCGATAGGCGCCACAGCCGGTTTTGGAATGGCGCAGGCATTTTTAAATGCGCCTGAAAATGGATTTGATGACTATGTCAAAAAGGCAGTTGAAACCCTGAGAAGCACAAGACCAACTGCCCAGAATTTGTTTTATGCTATTGATAGGGTTCTGGCTGCGGCTAAAAAGGAATCTTCAGTTAAAGCGAAAAGGAAGGTAGCAGTCAGCGAGGCGCAAAGAATAGCTGATGAGGATGCGGAATCATGCAAAAGAATAGGCGAAATTGGCGAGAAACTGCTGAAGGACAGTTGTAACATATCCACGCACTGCAATGCGGGCTGGCTTGCATTCGTTGACTGGGGCACTGCTCTTTCACCTATTTATGCGGCAAAAAGAAGCGGCAAAAAAATATTTGTCTATGTGGACGAAACCAGGCCGAGATGCCAAGGTGCCAGGATGACTGCCTGGGAGCTTCTTCAAGAGGGCATCCCTCATGCGGTAATAGCAGACAATGCAACAGGCCACTACATGAAGGCAGGGAAGATGGACATTGTCATAGTGGGCGCGGACAGAATAGCTGCAAATGGTGACGTTGCCAATAAGATAGGCACATATTCCAGCGCAGTGCTGGCAAAGGAGAATGGCATAGCTTTCTATGTTGCGGCCCTAACCTCAACCATAGACCTGAAATGCGAATCAGGCGACAAGATACCAATAGAAGAGAGAGGCCAGGAAGAGGTTACCCACATGTTCGGGAGGACAGAAGATGGCAAGCATGGAAAGGTAAGGATTATGCCAGAGGGAAGCCAGGTATTCAATCCAGCGTTCGATGTCACACCAGCCAAATATATCACAGGGATTATAACAGAAAAGGGGATTGTAAAGGCGAATAGGGAAGAAATAAATAATTTGTTCAAATCATGATTGTCTGTTCGGCTCAATTATAACCTTCATTGTTTCTCCGCCTGCTGCGAAGAGCTTGAATCCCTCACCTGTTTCTGCTAGAGGGAGGCGGTGGGTAATCATATCATGCACATTAATGCTGTCTGTGCGTATAAGCTCCAGGGCAGTGGAGAGGTCAACAGGAGCAGCGCCATAAGATGTCATCAGGGTTACTTCATTGCGCCACATGTTGTTCATATCCACGGGAACATTATTCCCAGGCTCTGGCACTGCAAAGAAAAGCACTGTGCCTCCCTTGTCCACACACTGCAGTGCCTGCTTTGCTGCAGGCAGCACACCTGCGCATACAATAACCCTGTCTGCGGGTCTTCCGTTATTAGCTTCAATGATTTTGACCTGTATGTCTTCGTTCGCATTTATCACAGTGTCAGCACCGAATTTCTTCGCTGCCTTCAGGCGGTACTCATTTATGTCTGTTGCAATTATGGTTCCGGCGCCCTGTGCCCGGGCAAGCCGTATATGCAGCAGGCCTGCAATGCCGCTGCCTATTACAACAACACTGTCCCCTGGAGATATCTGTGCGAGTCTCTGGCCGCGCACCACACATGCAAGGGGCTCTATAAATGTACCATCCTCATATGACACATCATCAGGCAAAGGATAAATTCCCCTGTCCACATTTATACTGGGAACCCTCACATATTCAGAAAAGCCGCCCGGATAAAAGTTAGTGCTGTGCAGGGTCTCGCATGCTGTATGGCTGCCCCTCAGGCAGTACCTGCATATGTTGCAAGGGACATGATGAGTAACGAATACCCTATCACCCTTTTTGTATTGTTTCACCCCGCTATCCACTTCTTCAATATCCCCTGTGGCTTCATGGCCCAGAACAAGGGGTGCCTTTTTTATCCTGTACCATTCCATCACATCGCTGCCGCATATGCCGCATGCCATGACCTTAAAAAGCAGTTCCCCAGGACCTGTTTCCGGCCTGGGCATCTCCTCCAGTCTTACATCCTTGTTGTTATAATACATCGCAACTTTCATAAAAATAACCTATTGGAATTATACCTTTGCCGAATCATCAACCGGTTTCTCGTCTTTCTTTTTTGACTCGCTCGCTCCCTTTTTCTTGAGTTCGTTAAAAAGGTCAAGTGCTTCCTTCGGGGTCCTGTTTTCATGAACCACTGCCCGGACAGCCTGTATCATTGCCACAGGGTTTTCTGACTGGAAGATGTTCCTTCCCATATCCACACCAACAGCCCCTGCCTGGATGGCGTTGTAAGCCATCGTGAGCGAGTCTAGTTCCGGTATCTTCTTGCCGCCTGCCATAACTATAGGGACAGGGCATGTATCCACCACCTTCTCGAAATTTTCGCAATAATAAGTTTTCACCATGTGGGCGCCGTGCTCTGCCGCCATCCTGCATGCAAGGGAAAGGTATCTTGCATCCTTGGCCATGTCTTTGCCTACTGCAGTAACAGCCATTACAATCAACCCAAACCTCTCAGCATCATCAACCAGCTTTGATAGGTCGAGTATTGTATCGCGTTCAAAGTCCGCGCCAACCATGATGGAATAGCCTATACCCACTGCATTCATTCGGATGGCATCTTCCATTGCGAGTGTTATTCCCTCATGAAGCAGTTCCTTGCTCAGTATGCTTGTTCCACCTGAAGCCCTGAGCATTATCGGCACACCTATCTGCGGCTCAACACAGGTGCGCAGCATACCCCTTGTCAGGAAAAGCGTGTCTATATAAGGCATTAAAGGCTTCACAGCCTCCCTGAAATTTTCCAGCCCTGTTGTAGGGCCAAGGAAATATCCATGGTCAACCGCAAGCATTACAGTCCTTCCTGTCTTTGGCTTTATTATCTTCGACAACCTGTTTTTCATTCCCCATTGCATAAACCTCACCTTGCGAGCCAACTCTTTTACTTGTTTTCTGGGTTTTCCGGCCTCACAACTAGATACCCCTTTTCAATCAGCCAGTTATGGAATTGCCATGTGGTAAATTTGCAGGCGTTTCTGCAAATCTGCCTTGTTTTCTCATACTCCTCAGAGCCTTCTTCCCCGGAGTTGAGTTCAAGCTGCACCGGACATTTCACATCATTGCAAAATTCCCTCTTTTTATAATCAATATACCCGGCAATAGGCATATATAGAGAATGGCAGGCAGATTTATAAAGTTTATGATTCAAAACGGGACGGGTTCTGATTTTGACGTAATGGGGTAAGTAAATTTATAAAGCTTCCCCAGGCAATAACAACCTATGATTGAGATAAGAATTCATGGAAGAGGTGGCCAAGGGATTGTTACATCAGCAGAGATACTGGCTAAGGCAGCTGGGCTGGATAACAGATTCTCCCAGGCATTCCCTACATATGGAGCAGAACGCAGGGGCGCCCCTGTCAGAGCCTTTTGCAGGATTTCAGATGAACCCATAACCACAAGGTCCCAGGTTTACTCTCCTGACTATGTTATTGTGCTGGACTCAACACTGGTGGAATTACCCAATGTTTCAAACGGACTAAAGCAAGAATCGGTTATCCTTGTGAATTCAGAAAGGCAGGTCTCGGTGGCAGGCAGGGAAGCCAAAACGTACAATGCAACAGGACTTGCCTTGAAAACCCTTGGGAAAAACATAGTCAACACGGCAATGCTCGGTGCGTTCATAAAGATGACAAGACTGGTATCCCTTGAATCCCTGAAGCAGGTTATTGAGGAAAGATTTCCCGGCAAGGTTGGTGAAATCAACAAGAAGCTTATTGAAGAGGCTTATAATGAATTCGGAGGTAATGATTATGCCAGAAGAAAAGAAAACAGATTCAGTAAGTGAGGCCGCGGTTATAAGGAAGCCCGGCTCATCCAGGGAAAACAAGACTGGGAGCTGGAGGACCTTCAGACCGGTTGTCACAGACAAATGTACAGGTTGCAGTATATGTACATGGTTCTGCCCGGAAGACTGCATAAAGATAATCGAGAAAGACGGGAAGAAGCAGGGTGAGATAGATTATGATTACTGTAAGGGATGTTTGATATGTGTTGAGGAGTGCCCAAATAAGGCCATAACGGCAGAGAGGGAAAAATGACAGGGTTTATTTTGGTTTACATAACGGCAAAGGATTTGGAGGAGGCAAGGAATATAGCCGATACGTTGGTTAAGGAAAAGCTCGTGGCTTGTGCAAATGTTATTCCGAAAATAGAATCCGTTTTCTGGTGGAAGGGAAAGATTGAAAAACAGGACGAGGTTGCCATAATCGCAAAGACAAGGGAGGATTTGAGTGAAAGGCTTATAAAAAGGGTAAAGGAATTGCACAGTTATGAAATACCCTGTATTGTTACCCTGCCAATAAGTGGAGGAAATGAGGATTTTCTGAAATGGATAGAGGAGGAAACCAGAGAATAATATGCCAAAGAATGTCATATCGGGTGCGCAGGCAGTTGCGGAAGCTGTCAGGCTATGCAAAGCTGGAGTTATAGCTGTGTACCCCATCACCCCGCAAACAAGAATCAGCGAATCTATAGCGCAGATGGTTGCTGACGGGGATATAGATGCAGAACTCATCATGGTTGAATCAGAGCACAGCGCGATGTCAGCATGCATGGGCGCTGCGGCTACAGGGGTCAGGACATACACTGCAACTGCTTCGCAGGGCCTTGCCCTGATGCATGAGATGCTTTTTGCAGCCAGCGGCATGAGACTGCCTGTTGTGATGAGCGTTACGAACAGGGCGCTGAACTCCCCTTTAAACATTTGGAATGATGAGCAGGACAGCTTCGCGCAGAGGGACTCAGGCTGGGTTCAGCTCTATGTTGAGAATGCGCAGGAGGTGTTTGACACCCAGATACAATCATTCAAGATTGCGGAGGAGGTCAGGCTCCCCGTCATGGTCTGTCTTGACGGGTATGTCATAACCCATACATACGAGCCGGTAGAACTTGTTGAGCAGGATGTTGTGGACAAGTTCCTGCCCAAGCTCAAGCCTGTTGATACTTTGAACCCTTCAAAACCCCTGACCCTTGGACCCGTTGGCGGACCAGAGCATTACATCCTTTTCAAGAAACAGCAACAGGAAGCAATGGAAAAGGCAGCAGAAGCCATACAAAAGGCAAACATTGAATACTCATCCGCGGCAGGCAGGAAATACGGCAACGGCCTTATAGAAACAGTCAATCTTAAAGGGTCGGAATCCGCACTCATAACAATAGGCTCTGTTGCCGGAACAGCAAGGCCCTTGCTGGAGAAGGAAAACACGGGCCTGATAAGGATTAGGGCATTGAGGCCATTCCCTGCAGATGACATAAGAAAGGCCTGTGAAGGTTTGAAGTCAGTTGGTGTCCTGGAAAAGGATGTCTCCCTTGGAGCCAATGGAGCGCTTTATGATGAGGTAAAGGCAGCACTCTACGGCCAGGGCGCCGGGCCAAGGGTTTCTGGGTTTATAGCAGGCCTTGGCGGCAGGGACATAACAGAGAAGGATATGGCACTTGTTCTGGAGAAGATAAAGACAGGCAAAGAGGGTGTTGAGTGGATAATGTAGCTTTCATGTATTTACCTTCCCATTCGTCCAGTTCCTTTTCGGATATTATTTTCTCTCCCTTTCTTTTAACCCTCTTGTCTCCATACTCCTTCCTTAGATACAACCCTGTTGCCATTCCATATCCCAACCCGAACAGATGTGCAGCATGTGCTATGTTGTCCGGAGTGAACAGGCCGGTTAAATCCAGGGCAGCCCAAACAAATGCTGCAACTATCATATACATAGGAACCCCAAGAGCCCATATAACAAGCCTTGGCCTCAGGATGGCCAGGGTGCCGAGAACCCCGAATATGGCTCCGGAAGCCCCAAGGGTTACAGGATAAAACAAAATATCCCCTGCTGATGAAACTATCCCGGAAATGAAAAATATTATCAGGAACATGTTAGGGCCGACACGCTTTTCCAGAATTGAACCGAAAAGGGCAAGGGCAAATAGATTGTAACCAAGATGGAAAATATCCCCATGCAGGAAGATGTGCGTTATAACAGTCCAGGGCTTATCAAGAACATTTGAGGAAATCAGGTAAAAATTTGAATAAAAGAAATCAGGAAATAATTGCTGAAAAATAAAGGCAATAAAGCAAATCCCGCACAATATCAAGGAATAGTATTTGAACTCCATGTTTATTTTAACTCATAAATTATTATATTAATTATGCTCGATATTGCATTCAGGAATATAAAGAGGCAGAAGACAAGAACAATCCTGACAGTTCTGGGAATCATGATAGGCATTGCCGCAGTGGTTTCGCTCGGCTCTATTTCCCAGGGCATGAATATCATGATGGAGAAGAGCTTTGAGCTTGTTGCAGGAAGAATCATGGTTTTCCAGGGGGAAGGCGCAGCCGGCATTGCAGGCATGATGACAGCAATGAGCACATCAGAAATAACAGAAGAGCAGATAGAGACCATGATATCTGTTTCTGGAGTGAAAGATGTAGTGCCCATGTCTATGTATATGGACACCTCTGTCAATATGATGCAGCTTGGATGGGTTGCCATCGGGATTGACCCTGTAAGATTAAACTACTTCAAAGGCGAAAACATTTTGATGTATGATGGCAGGGAACTGGAAGAGGGGGATAGTGATGTTGCAATTATAGGCAAGGATGTGGCAGACAAATATAACCTGGAAGTTGGCGATTCTTTCACAGTAAAGGAAGCTGATTTTGACATAGTGGGTGTAATAGAAAGAAGCGACATACAGGACATAGACATGGGAGTCATAGTGCCCATAGAAGACTTGAAGGTTCTGCTGGACAAGGATACATACCAAATGGCTTTTGTGATTCCAGAAGACGTTAAGGATACAGAGATTATTGCAGAGCATATAGAGGACGCGGATGAAGATCTCTATACAATGACAGGCAAGGAGATTGCGAGGCAGGCATCAGAGATATTAGACCAGATAAGCATTGTCACGATAGGGCTGGGAGCAATAGCAGCGATTGTCGGCGGATTAGGCGTGATGAACACCATGATAATGGCTGTTCTGGAGAGGAGAAGGGAAATCGGCGTGATGAAGGCAATAGGTGCGACAAACGGAATGGTTTTGCAGCAGATTTTAATAGAGTCCGCCCTCATAAGCCTGATTGGAGGGATGATAGGTATTGCTCTTGGCATGCTTGGTGCGTTTGGCATTACCATGTATGCTGGGGGTATGCTGAAGGCTGTAGTGACACCTGTGCTGGCTGTAGGGGCCCTGGCATTCGCTCTGTGCCTTGGTTTGGTTGGTGGGATTTACCCTGCATGGAAGGCAGCAAAGCTTGACCCTGTGGAGGCGCTGAGATATGAATAAGGGAAACCGCTACATAGTGAAAGCAGAGAATGTATTTAAGGTTTACAACCCAGGACAGGAAAATGAAGTAAAGGTACTGAATAATATAGACTTTAAAATAAGGGAAGGGGGGTTCTTATCAATCATTGGACCATCAGGAAGCGGAAAAACAACACTTCTTGATATAATCGGCTGCCTGCTGAAGCCGTCATCCGGAAGGGTTTTTATTGATGGCATGGATATCGGGAAACTGGATGACAGTGAGCTTGCGAGGATTAGGGGCAAGAAGATAGGATTCATATTCCAGCAGTACAACCTGATTCATTCATTGACCGCGCTGGAGAATGTTGTGCTTGCATTGAGGATTATGGGAAAGTCAAAACAGGAAGCCAGAAGGAGGGCAAAGAGTCTCCTTGAAATGATGGGTCTGGGCAAGAGGCTAGACCACACACCTTCACAGCTTTCTGGCGGTGAGCAGCAGAGGGTTGCAATAGCAAGGGCTCTGGCAAATGACCCGAAAATCATTCTGGGTGATGAGCCCACAGGTAATATTGACACAAAAACAGGTGAGAAGATACTGGAACTGCTGAAACATTTAAATAGAGAGAAGGGATATACAATTATATTGGTAACGCATGACCCGAGGATAGGAAAGTATTCAGACAGGATTATCCATTTAATAGATGGTGAAATCGTTAAGGACGGAAAGGCATGAGAAGTGGCTGGGTTTTGGTTTTGGGATTTGCTCTGGTATTAGCATTTTTAAACGTAAATGTTATGGGTTATGCCCCTGCATTGGACACTGTTCTCATTAGCCAGAGTCCGTATCCTGTGCAGCCTGGGGGAAATGTTAACATAGAAGTAGAGATACAGAACAACGGGTATACTGAGGCTTCTGATATTGTTGTTGAGATTGTTATAAAAGATCCGTTCAGGCTGCTGCCCGGGGAGGAGGTTAAAAAAACATTTGTCCAGATACCAGGAAAGGGTTCTGTAAAAACATCATACAATCTCCATGTAAATGAATCAGCAATTACAGGTGACTATGAGATTAAGTTCAATATGTATCCCAGTGCAACGCCAGGCGTCTATACTACAGGAACTATTTCAATAAATGTTCAGGGAGAGGCAGAGCTGATTCTGGACAGTCTGGAAACGGTTCCATCAAAGATTGAACCCGGCGGACTGGCCAGCCTGATAGTGAAAATCAAGAATATAGGAACAGGCAGTGCAAACCGCCTGAGCCTTGAGTTGAACTCAAGCCATGATGAACTGATTCCCGTGCTTGCAAAGGGTTCGGCTTACATTGGTGATTTAGTACCAGACCAGATAAAAACAGCAGAACTAGAGCTGAGCATCAGCACCGAGGCAGAGCATAAAACATACACACTGACCCTGACAGCAGAATACAGGGACGAGAATAACACAGCAACTGAAAAAGAGTTTTCTGTCGGGATTCCTGTGACAGGCTCTATATTGCTTGAGATAATAAAGATTGAGCCGAACTACAACAGAAACACCTTAAAAATAGAGGTGGCGAACAAGGGAACAACTGAAGCAAAATCCCTTGAGGCAAAACTCGTTATTGATAACGAGACAATCGATATAGATTATATAAGCAGCTTGAAGGCAAACAAGAAAACAACATTCGATTTCCCGCTGGTTTTGCAGGGTTCAGGTCAGTTGGTGATGAATTATATAGGACCCGGCATAGAGAATAACCAGATAGCAGAGGATATTGTCCTGAACTTTGAGGCCCCCTCAACCGGAAACGGTGTGACAATGTTTGTAACAGCTGTAATCATTATAATAATAATTTACTTCTTGTACAGGAAGTTCCTCAGGAAGAAGAAATAAATTAACTTCTGACAATAATTAAGTAATGGGATGTTTATGCGCATAACCCTTGCCCTGATTGCAGTCAATGTTGTGGTTTTCATAGTGCAGGGTCTGGTTGCTGGATTCACTGAGTTTTTTGCCCTGACACCAGCACTTGCCTTGAACGGGGCATACTGGCAGTTCTTTACCTATATGTTCCTTCATGGAAGCATGATGCATATATTCCTGAACATGTTTATTCTGTTAATTTTTGGAGTAAGGGTTGAAAGGGAGCTGGGATGGGACAGGTATTTAATCCTTTACATAATCTCAGGCCTTGGTTCAGCTGGTCTTTACATGCTCCTGACAGGGGAGTCCATGGTGCTGATGCTCGGCGCATCCGGTGCTATCTTCGCAGTGCTGACAGCATTTGGCATAATGTTCCCGAAGAGTATAATATTCGTTCCGCCAGGCATACCCATGCCAGCAATGTTTGCTGTTGTGTTTTTCGTGGCAATAGAGCTCTTCTTCGGCCTGACAGGCCTGGAGCCAGGCATTGCAAACTTCGGCCACCTTGGAGGAATAGTTACTGGAGCGGTTCTCATGTTTTACTGGAAGCGTTTCGCCAAAAGGCACAGGCCCCATGGGTTCACGAGTTACGAATTCATATGGGAATGAAGGGCCGCGCCCCCTTCATCCAACCTCCTCCTATGCAATTGGTTCTCCCAAAAACCCTTGGGAAAAAGAAAGAAACAACATTTAAATACCTCTATCCCAAATAGTTATAATCCGATATTTTCCGTTAACGCCTTTGCGTTAAGGAAGCAATATAATTGAGGAACAGAAAAGGGTTATATGAAACCTTTGGTTTCATAGCTGTTCACCAGAGGTGAACATTATATGAAATGCAGTTCATGCGGAAAGGAAATAGAAACAGAGAGAAACTGGGTAGAATTTCCCTGTCCGAGTTGCGGCAAGGAAAAAATTATCAGGTGCAAGAGATGCAAGAGGATGGAAAATGCATACAACTGTTCCAAGTGCGGGTTCACAGGACCCTAACCTAATCCCTTTCTTTAAACGAAAGGCTTACCCCCAAAGAAAATAATTGAATGTGATATTTATGGGCGATGTCATTGTTGTTTTAAGGATTATGCCGAATGGGCCGGAGAATGTTGAACAGATAAAGTCAGATGCCAAAAGGCTCAAACCGCAGAGACTAGAGGAGGAGCCTATTGCGTTCGGAATCAAGGCAATAAAATTCACAACTATTATCCCGGATGCAGAGGGCGAGCTTGAGCGGCTTGAAAACAAGCTCAGGTCAATAAAAAACGTCCATAATATTGAGGTATTGATTGTCTCAAGGAGCCTTTAAAAGTGAAGTTTATTTCTTCTTTTCCCCCTTCGCAGCTTTCTTTGCTGGTTTTTTTGCTTTGGGCTTGGCTTTAGCCTTCGGCTTCCTTGCAGGTTTTGCCTTGGGCTTTTCAGGTTTCGGCTTTTTGACTTCTGGTTTGGGTTTTCTTCTCAGCCTCAATTTCTCTCTTAACCCCACCTTTTCCCGCTTCTCTTCAGGTTTTATCTCTGGTTTTATTTTGGGTATGGTTGCTGGCTTCTCCTTAAGTTTAAGCTTAGAAAAAATACCTGTCTTTGCACACTCCTTGAGAATCTCGGCATCTGTTGCATCAGGTTTTATCTTTATCTTTTCCTCAAGGGGTTTCAGGTGAACAATATTGCAGCGCCTTCTCTTAACCTTTGTGAGCTGCTTAGGACCAGTAATCATGACGAAATTCTCATTTATCTTGTTAATAATTACACAGTATCTTCCAGCTTCCCTGCCAGCATTCTTCAGACAAATCCTGCCAATATCAAGCATTTAACCTCCTCTCTTTTTCCTCTTCGGATTTCCCGGCTTCTTCCTTGTAAAATGGAGCACAGATAAACCTCCCGGTAGCTTCTTCCTTATAGCCTTCAGTCCCTTGAGAGACTTTATCAATTTCTTTGACATTGTCCAACCTTTCCCACTTCATATATGTTGTTTTTTAATTAGAAGAGGTATTTAAATTGATTTCTATATTCTACTCAACAATTACCCTCACATCAACCGCAACAACACCCTTCTCGTTCACAAAAAGGGGGTTTATATCCAGCTCTTTAATTCCGAGCTTCTTACCCTTCCATACCATTTCAGAAACAGCAAGGAGACAGTTCTCCAGGGCCATGAAATTTACAGGTTTCAATCCCCTCACTCCCTGCAAGATTTTGTAACCCCTTATCTCCTTAATCATCTCCTTTGCATCACTTCTCTTTATGGGAATGACCCTGAACGTGACATCCTTAAGGCTCTCCACAAATATCCCACCAAGACCGAACATTATAACAGGTCCGAACTGGGGGTCTGTCTTGCTCCCCACTATAACCTCCCTTCCATCAAACATTTTCTGGATTAGGATTCCCTTAATCCTTGCCTTTGGAATCTTCCTCTTCACATTTCTTGTAATGCCCTTAAATGCCCTCCTGACATCCTCCTCATCCCTTATGTTTGTCTCGACACCCCCGGTTTCTGTTTTGTGTATCACGTCAGGGGATTCAACCTTCAGCACAACCGGGTAGCCAACCCTCTTTGCAAACCGCACAGCCTGCTCCGGATTCTTGGCAAGAAACTGCTCTGCGCAGGGGATTTTCCATCTCTTGAGGAGCTTCTGTGCTTCCTTATCGCCCAACTTTTTCATAAAATTAATCCCTGAATTTTAAATCCATCCTGAATGCCTTCAGATTTTGTTCCCAATATTTGGGTGCAGTATATCTCAGTGATTTTTCCACAGAACTTTGCTTCAGTGGGAGCAACCCGGATGAGATAGCAACCCCAATCGCCATTACATTCCCGTAAATCGGGTCGCCGAATTTTTCCTTGCAGATGTTTGATGCGTCAACAAAGACAGCCTTCTTTGCAAACGGAGCAATCATTTTTCTGATTTCCTCCGGACTCGGGTATCTTTCCTTAAGCAGACTTGTATAAACAGGGATAATAGGATATGTATCAATAACAAACCCTGTCCTCTTCTTGTCAGCGAAATAGCATTCCCTTGCAGCTTCAACAGGCTCAAGCGCCAATATAAGGTCAGCTTCCCCCCTGGGGATTGTAGGAGAAAAAACCCCCTTGCCAAACCTTATGTGCGTTGGTATCTGCCCCCCTCTCTGCGCAAGCCCATGGAGTTGCGTGCCTCTTACCTCATAACCTTCAAGGTTTGCAGCCCTTGCAATAATAACCGATGTGAACAGAACACCTTCACCTCCTACACCGCAAAGCAACACGTTGAATGTCATTTTTCCTCCCCTTTAGCTGCTGGCTTTATAGCCCCCGGAGGGCATATCTGTGAACATACCGAGCATCCCCAGCACATATCAGGGTTGATATAGTATCTGTTCCCCCTTTTCATTATTGCAGGGCATGCAAATTTATCCAGGAGACCGAGGTTCCTTTTTTCACCCGGCTCTATCTGGAAAAGAGGGAATTTCCTGCCCTGCTTCTTCAGCATTTTCTTCATCAAAAGCCTGCACATGCCTCTTGAAACCAAAACACTCACACCTGGCTTTGAATCAAGCTCTTTAACAGTTGCCTGCAACTCTTTTTGATTAAATGCATTCACAACCCTTACATTTTTTATCCCAAAGGACTTAGCAATATCCTCTATCTTTATTGGTTCCTTTGGTTCGCCAACAGCACTGAATCCTGTTCCCGGGTGCGGCTGATGGCCTGTCATTGCAGTGATGTTGTTGTCCATAACAACAACAAGAACCTTGGGGTCATTGTACTTCATGTTGGCCAGGCCAGGCATGCCTGCATGGAAGAACGTTGAATCACCTATGAATACAACAACCTTCTGGTCACTTACCTTCCTTATGCCATGCGTTACCCCAAGGCTGGCCCCCATTGAGAGGATAAAATCCTGCATCTCGAAAGGCTTGAATATCCCCAGAAGATAGCAGCCTATATCCCCTGCCCATACAACATTTTCTCCAAGTACCTTCTTCACAGCATAGAAGGTTGACCTGTGCGGGCATCCGGGACACATCACAGCCTTCCTTGTTGGCAGTTTCAGCTTTTTCAATTCCCTTTCCTGCTCACTGAAATCCGGCTTTTTGATTTTCAGAATCGGTGCTATCCTTTCCCTTATCAATTCAGTGCTGTACTCTGAAACCCTTGGCAGGATATCCTTTCCGTAAATCTTAAGTTTCGGATTTACATCCTTTGCAACTCCCCTGACAAAATCCTCAATAACCGGTTCAAGTTCCTCCAGCACTATAAGTGTATTCAGATTCTTTATGAAATCGATTATGAATTTCCTTGATATGGGATAAGTCAGCCCCAGTTTTCCAATTCTGACATTCTTTAAGTCAAGCTCCTTTGCATACTGGTATGACACCCCGTTCGCAAGAATACCTTTTTTGCTTTTAGGGTCACCTTCCGCTTTATTAAGCCTGGCATAATCCCTTTCAATCCTGTCAATCTTTTTCAGAATATTCTCATGCATCTTCTGCAGAATCGGCCTTATGCAGTAGTATCTCTCAAAGTTCTTTACAAATTTCCCTCTGATTTTCGGCTTCCTTACGGGTCCGAGCTTTACTGTCCCTGCGGAATGGCTCACCATGGTTGTTGTCCTCAGGAAAACAGGAATTTCATATCTCTCTGACATCTCAAATGCAATCATTGTGAAGTCCTTGCATTCCTGCGTGTTTGAAGGCTCTAGCATTGGGATGTTCCCAACCCTTGCAAAACGCCTTGTATCCTCCTCGCTCTGCCCGCTTGAGTGACCAAAAGGGTCATCCGCAACATTTATAACCAGACCGCCATGCACACCAACATATGCAACAGGGAAAACAGAATCAGTTGCAACATTAAGACCGAAATGCTTCATTGCTGTGAGAGCCCTCACACCGCAGAAGGCTGCTCCGGCACAGGCTTCAAAAGCAACCTTCTCGTTCGTGCTCCATTCAAAATAGAAGCCAACCTTCTTTGCAATATCAGCAAAGGTAAGACCAACCTCTGAACTCGGCGTCCCGGGGTAGCACGCGCTGAAACCAAGACCAGCCTCTAAAGCGCCCCTTACAATTGCCTCATTCCCGAGCAGGACAACCTTCTTCCCTGCTTTTTCCAGAATATCAGGGTTTTCCATAATGTTTAATTATTATCCCCGGCCCAACATAAATGTATTGGTTCCAAGGAATTCACCCCCCGAAAACAAGCTTAACTGCCAGCATGAACAGGATGCCGATTATGAAGAAACCGAATGAAAGGATTGATTTCTTTTTTTCTATCTCCTTGTGCAGCTCCGGGATAAGGTCGGATGCGGCTATATAGATGAATCCCCCGGCAGCGAAAGGCAGCAGAAATGCTTGGAACCCGCCCAACCCGGCAAGAAAAAATCCTATAATACCGCCTAGGATACTCGCCAGCTGTGATATGAAATTATAGCATAGTGCCCTTTTCTTTTCCATCCCGCCATGAATTAGAACCCCGAAATCCCCGAGCTCCTGCGGGACCTCATGGGATATTATCATGATTGTTGTAATTACCCCGAACAAAGGGTTTACTAAAAAGCTTGCAGCTATAATAAGCCCGTCAATAAAGTTGTGAATACCATCCCCGAACAGGATAAGGTATGTGTAGGGATGAACATCGCATACCCCATTATGGCAGTGATGCCAGTATAAAAACTTCTCCATAAGGAAGAACACGGAAAAACCTAATATCACAACAAGGAAAATGGTGTTCATTCCTATTATCTCCAGAGCCTCCACCGATTCTGCTATCAGGTGAAGAAATGCGCCCCCCAGCAGTGTTCCTGCTGAAAATGCAACCAGTATGAACACTATTCTTTTAAGTGTGCCCTCCCTGCACCAAAGGGAGAAGATGCCCACAAGGGCTATCAGGGAGTTTATTATTGTCGCAAGTATTATCAATACCAGTGTGCTCAAGTTTTTTCACCTTCTGTCATAATTAGCGGGATTACATAAAAATCAAATCAATCCGAAAACCATAACTATTCCAATGCCCAGCATCATTAAACCTGCTATCAAATGCAGATATTTTATATTCTTATCCTTCCAGCCCGAGACATTCTCAACCGTTGCAAATCCTATATAAACTATGGCTGTTATAGCAAGCATGGGGGAAACAAATACTATATTGTACAAAAGCAGCCAGGGTATTGTCTGCAAAAATTCTATCTGTGATAAAACACCCCCTGTTATAATATACGGCCCTATTGTGCAGGGCAAAAGGAATAGTGTTACAAAGATTCCTATAATAAATGCGCCCCTGGCACTTGATGCTGTGGATATAATCTTTTTTACCCTAGGCCTCCATGACATTGGCATTTCTGTTGCCAGCCCCCCGGTTTATACCTGAAAACATCCCTGAGATTCAGTATTCCAATGATTATAGCAAATAAACCAAGTATTTTATAGAGATAAATTCTTATCCCGGCTATTGCTCCAACAGCTGCCTTGAAAACATGGATTATAGCAATTCCATAAATAAAATATGTTATATAAACCGCGATTATGAAGGCCAAACCAACAGACAAAACCTTCCCCCTCTTCTCCGGATTCTGGGTGAGTATGGCTATTAATATAAGTGTCAGAACTGCCAAGGCGCACGGGTTTACAGCATCAACAGCTGCAAGCCCCAGTATATATGAAACCGAAAGCTCCATAAACCACATCACCCTGTTATAAGAGCTTTATATTCGTCCTTTGTTAGCACAGCATATGCTTTGCATTTTATCAGCACAGTAGGAACCCTGTACGGCATAATTTTGAGCTCCTCTAATCTTTCAAACCCTTCTGCCTCCACAGTATTAATATACTCGAAATTCATACCCAGTTCCTGTTCAACCTCCCTCAACCTAGGAAGTGCCACATCACATGCCATGCATCCTGTTTTATGTATTACCAGCACCCTGTCCTTTATTACTCTGGCAGTACAGACCGCATCCGGTATAACATCACCTATGTCTATATAAATGGTTTCATTATTTCCATTACCCGGGGAAATGCAACCACTAATCAAAACCATCATTGCAATCATTAAAAGAGTAAGAGCCCATTTTATGATTTTCATTTATCTTCTTCCCCTGAATCTCCTTCCTCTTCCCCTTTTCATAATCTTATAAGGCCCACCTTCTATCCTTATGGCTTTGCCATTAACCAGAGCATCAGCTATCTTCTTTCTTGCAGACTCATATATTCTCTGGAATGTAGGCTGGGAAATACCCATTTTTTTGGCTGCTTTTGTTTGCCCCAATCCCTCATAATCCTTCAATCTTATAGCCTCAAATTCATCAACTGTCAATATGATTTCGGCTAATTCAATCATCCTTACTCCTGCTGGCTTGAAGTATGTTACGTTCGGCTCAAGCCAAACCCTTCTTGGTATCCTTGGTCTCGGCATATAACCTTGCCTCGCAAACTTAACGGGAGCCTGCATACATAGGCAAGACTCTCCTGTTTCGTTTATGAACCAGTCTTTTATTTTTTCGATAAGGCGATGCTTGCTGGTTTTATTGCAGCTAATATAGCCAAAAATATAAAAGCCCACCAATATGGAAGAATCCATACCGAAAGATAGGCTCCTACTGGCAGTCCAATGCAAAATACGCTGAGTTTAACTAACTGCATATCTACCCAAGTCATCCTTTTCACCATTTCGTCGAATTTTTCTCGCATATTTATTTTTTACTTTCCAGTTCTTTAAGCCTTACCTCTATTGCCTTCAGGTCCCCTTCTATGAGTTCCTTCTCTGTCTTCAGGTCTGCCAATTCCTGCTCTTTTGTTACTGGCTGAACCGGGGCTGTTGCATATGGTGCAAATCCCCGGCCAAAGCCTCTTCCTGAACCTCTCCTGAATCCGAGACCCCTACCACAAGGGCCGAGCCCCCTGCCTGTAAGCGGTCCCCTTCCAAGAGGTCCTGTTCCATCTCTTGCTGGCATGTTTATCACCTCCTTAACTTTCGCCTTGCGAACTTAACGGAGACACAGACAGAGTCTGTGTCAATTATATTTTGCATATATATTCATTATATTATATTGAATATATATTCATTAAGTTTATAAAGCTTTCGGTCCTTCAGGCTTTGTCCAATAAGTCCTTCTTGCCCAAAAAGTCGAATTTCTGCCTAATTGCTCGAATTTTACCTTTCGGTGAAAACCGAACAAAAACAAAAGACCTTTATATAAGGGAATCCATAGTTGAATTATGAAATTAAAACATTTCATGCCGGTTTTGGTTTTGGCCCTGATTTCAATAGTTTTAGTTTCGGGATGCACAACCAGTTCCATAATAGGAGGGGACACGGACGAGCACGGGTGCGTGCTCACGGCCGGATACATATGGTGCGAAGCCAGACAGAAGTGCCTGAGAACCTGGGAAGAGGATTGCCCAGAATATTGCGGCAATATGAGCCTGGATGAGGCCAAACAGATTGCAACGGGCAGCGAATGCGGCGAGCAAGGAGCACTCAAAGATACATACATGTGCAATGCAGATACAGGTACCTGGTGGATAGATCTCAACATCGAAAAGGAAGGGTGTAGTCCTGCTTGTGTTGTCAATGTAGTAACAAAGGAAACAGAAATAAACTGGAGATGCACGGGGGTAGAAAGCAAAGAATGCGTTACCAATGATGACTGTGTCGTTTTCGGAAAAACAGGGGACTGCAACTCTGGCTGTTTCAACAGGAGCTATATATGGGAATCAGGCGGGGAATGTTTCCGTTCAGCACCGGTAGACTGTAAGTGTGTGGATAGTAAATGTGAGGGAATCTTTGAGGGAGAAATGAGTTTCGAGGAAGCGAGACAGATAGCAGAGCAGAGTGAATGTATGGAGGAAGGCAATTTAACAGAAGGAGGGTATTGGGTTGGCAACAGTTGGTGGGTTAAGATGGATGTTTTTAAGGAAGGTTGCGACATGGTCTGTGCCGTTAATACTATAACAAAAGAAACACATATCGATTGGAGATGTCCTGGTGTGCTATCTTGTGCAAAAGATGGGGAACAATTCTCAGCAGTCTATGAAGAATATCCAGAGC
>JAUWZW010000021.1 GCA_030615165.1 Candidatus Aenigmatarchaeota archaeon | reverse complement strand
ATGTTGTAAAAAACCTTGCTATGGTTTGTGTCGTCCCTTATCAATTCCCTTTCTGCCAAAGGGGTTATGTAATCCCTTGCAAACTGTGTTGTTGCAGACTTCCAGGCAAAAACCCTGACCGCAATCTCCCTCCTGCTTGTGGTCTTCTTTGCACACACAAACGCCAATATCCTCAGCTGCTTCTCATTCAACTCCTTTGTCTTTTCCATTATCCTGTTTACTTCCTTCTCAAGGAATTTGTCCAGGATTAATTTCTTCGGCGGGACCCCTATTCTTCCTGTTGGGATTCCCCTTATTTTCTCGCTTACTTTTTGCTCTATTATCTTGTCTATATTGGTGGCTGTTTCCCCTGTTTGAGCGCCCTCTCCTGGAACGAACCCCATGGCATTAAAGGCCTGCTTGAATAACGCAAGGCTTTTAATTGCCTGCTCATTCTCTTGGGCCTTGGCTTTCCATTCTGAGCATGTTTTTTCGGCTTCTGAAACCTTCTTTTCGGCGTTTTCCGCCCTTCTCTGAAGCTGTTTTAATTCCGTTTCTTTCACTTCCAGGGTTTTAATCTTTTCCATTACATCCGAAGGGATTTCTGCGGTAGTTTCGCCTTTCCTGATACCTTCAAATGCTTCCTTGATGTAACCGGCTACCTCAGATTTTTTGGATAATTTCTCTATTTCCCTGTCCCTTTTTGCCAGTTCCTTTTCCAATTCCTTGGTCTTGCCTGCTTCTTCTTTCTTTTTTTCAATGAGTCCCTGTATCTTTTCAGCGATAGCAGAAGTATCAACCTTTACCAGGGAAACCTTGAGGACCTCGCCAAGCTTTGGTGTAGCTCCGGCATCAAATGTTTCCCGCTTTCTAATTTGTATCCTTTCCAGGCATTTCAGCCATTCCGGAGAATAAATCCAGGCTTCGCCTGTTTTTAGTTTTGGCAAAGATTTCATTATTTCATTCAGTTTCTCTGGGGGTATTTCAATTGATTCCAGCACCTCTTTTATCGCCTTTAAATCAGTGGGATAGATTGTCCTCAACAAAATAAAGCAGTCTGACTGAGAGAGATCTGACTTGTTCAATAAAGCAGGCCGTTGGCTGATCATTGTGACTCCCAGACCAGATGACCTTCCCAATCTGACCACTCTATCGCATTTATCAAAACACATGGAGGTTTCTCTGCTGATCCTTTGGGGCATAAATTCCTGTGATTCCTCACAAAAAATATGCCTTGGCATTTTATTGATTTTCAATATTTCGTCCATAAAACTTGCGACAAATTTTCTTTGTTCCCTGTAGGAGAATTGTTTGATATCCAGAATTGCTGATATGTTTGTTTCTACAATTGTTTGAGCTATTTCCCTTCCTATTTCTGGTGATAATGGGACATCAGCGTGCTCACCACCAAAAATAACAATTTTGTATTTCTCCTTTACTGACCAATGCACAGACATGGGATCAATAACAATAAACGGGATACTGTTCTTGGCAAATTCTTCCTCTATTATTGAAGCAGTGTAGCTTTTACCGCTGCCTTTTTTAGCCAAGATTGCCAGGGTTGAAGTTACCGCATCTGATGGTAACTTGAATGTTTTGGATATCTTTAACATTTAACCGCCTAATTTTGATTTTAATTTTTCTAGTTCAGCCTGCTTTTCCTCGACCTCTTTTGAGAGCCTTTTTTTCGCTCTTTCATCAGCAAAATACTTGTTGCATGTTAGTCTTACCAGGTCAAGGCCATGTATCTTGACGAGATTTTTTACTGCAACTAATATGCTTTCTTTCTCCTTTTTTTCAGATTCGGTTTCTTTCATGCTCCACCTTCCTTCAGGATTTCAAAGGAATCATATTCAACCTCTATGTTGTATTTGTCCAGAATCTCGTCTGTCAGGTTGGAACTTCTTTCATGGAACTCGGTAAAGGCACAGCCGAGGGCATTGCTCATATGATAAAGACCAAACTCATAATCTTCTGGATATGTGAAGTTTATGTATTCCGAGCAGTTGGTTGTAACAAACTGGTTAGCTATAAAACCAGTTGCGTTTATCGGTGCGGTTGTGTTGGTTTTTGGCTCTTCTCTCGCCTCTTCAATTTCAGGGAAATTGTGCTTGACTTCCTTCCATTTTTCATCATCCATAAAAAGAATGTTGTGTGTTTTTGTGCAAAGGTATGCGGTCATGAATTCCCCAAAATAATCATCAATCCAGCGAAATTTACTGCATACAGAAGTGTTGGTGAATAGTCTTGACGCTATGAACTCTGCTCTTGTGATATCAGTTGTCATGTTCAGCTTCCAGTAGTCTCCCTCATAGCTTGTCATCTGTAGAGCATCCTCCAAAAAACCATCGCAAGTTTCAATACCGACTGTCAGACTGATGGTTGTGAAGTTGCCAGTGACATTAACCATATCCTTTGGGGTGGTGTTTCCAATTCCAACTGCGGTCAAATTTCCAAAAGTAATGTTGTCTGTTGCGTAGAATGTTCCGTTAATTTCTGTCATGTTCATCGTGTCGCTTATGTTCAGCACTCCGCCATAGACACAAGTTCCGTTCTCCCTCCATGTGATGTTAAAAGGGCAGGTGTTATTTCGGAAGGTCTCGGTCTGGGGTTCGGTATAGAAGATTCCGAGACATATAGTTGCTACTGCACAAATTACTGCCAAGCTTCCTGCCAAGATTTGTTTCCTTTTCATTCTCCCATCTCTTCATGCCAAGCCCGCATGACCAGTTATAGCAACTCGAATATGATTAGTATGAGTAAAATGATTATCACTATAATTGTTGTTGGCTTCATTCCTCCACCTTCTTTCTGGGCACATTCCAATACGGAGACTTGCAACGAGGACAAACTTTAGGTAAAGTAGTGCTCCTGGGAATCCAATTATTCTCACATCTTTCACACGTCAATGTTGTTAGTGTTATTTTATTACCCATAATAATATACTATCATAGTAAAGCTTATAAAGTTTTCGGTACAAATAATCTTATGGAAAGATTGGATTTCTTGGAAAAACTCCTGGGCAAGGATCTGGCAAGAGACACAATGAATAAACAGGCTAAAGATTTACTGCTGAGAATGTATGCTGGTTTCAGGAATGACCCAAAAAAACAATCCAAAGCCAAAAAAATAGAGGGATTTTTGCTGGATAAAATAACAGTTAAAAAAGTTGATGGCTGGATGAACAAGAGTTTCTGCTCCGAGATTGGAAACAGTAATGCGATTGACCCCAGGATGATAGTGTTCTGTTGCCCTGTTTCTAAAAACTGCCCGTTCAGGGCCTTAGCACTTAAAAAGCTTGGCATCAAACCCAAGTATTATCCGGAAATAAAGAAAAAGATGGCTGCTATAAAGATTACATCAAACTTTTTATCTAATCAGTTTAAATATATTATGTGGAAAGAAAAGAGTTCTGGCTCGAAGAGAATCTGAAAAGGGTAAACTTGATCGTATATTCCCTGATGGCTTTGAGGGTTGCACTCAGCTTCCTGGCATGGACCGGCATGATAATGGTTGCTGTCATTCTTACATGGCTTCTGGATGCCATGGACGGATTCATTCCCTGGCTTGCCTACAGAAAGCGTGTCCAAGAATTCAAGCACAAACTGGATTATGGTGTGGACGGGATATCCAGGTTTATAATGCTGGTGCCTCTGTTTCTCTATGTTCTGCCGGGCGAACATATGTTATGGTTTGTATTGTTGTATGTCTGGTATTACGTCTCGATAATTTTGAGAATAAGAACAGGATACATAGAGGTGATGTATTTCACCTGCCCTATCAATGCGATTTTGATTGGTTATTTCGTGTTGCCTATGTTGGGGTTGGCTCTTGCACCCTGGATGATGGGATTTCTGTTTGTTGGCATGGTTTATAACGTCATATGGCATGGCGGGATGATTATGGGGTACCGTCATTAAGTTTCATTCATTGATTCACTATTACTATGTGCAACAACCACCTTTTAAATGTTTTTATTTCCATTTTTGAATAATTCATTTTCACAGGTAGTTTACAGGTGAGCAAACGAATATACCCTGGCAAAAACCAGCTCCTATGAGCTGGGAGGATATCGCCAGGAACTCTGCCTTTTTCTGCCTGCCTGTGATATGCAACATCTTTTATTTAAATGTGTTACTCACTGGCATGTAATAAGCAATGAACGGGGTTTACAAGCTATGCTGCCCATAAACCAACTTATCACATGTCAGTATTGAGTCTTTAAATATTAAGGTTAAGAATTAATAACCACTTTTGATGTCAAAACTTACACAACCATCATAGTCCTGTGGTCGTGTCATAAGCTAATTGAAAAACAAAAAAAGAAAGAAAAGGGAAAATTAATCCCCTTTTTTGGTGGTTTTAAACTGGTCCGTATGACAACTCGTTGTTCATTACTTTGGCGCACAAAGCCCTTGTGTCATCAGCAGTTGTACCTGCAACAACAAGAGCCTTTTTACCATCTGTGAATGCTCCTGTGTATTCCTTGATTATTCCTGTTGTGTAGTTCCAGTCACCGCAGGTCACGTTGTCCGCAGCCATCACTGCTGCTGTCAAGGCATTGGCACAAGGACCACCGATTAATATCAGGTCGGCTCCAGGTGCTGTGCTTGACACCTCTGATGCTAGCTTTGATACAGGACTTGTGATCTTTGTTGCTGCCTCAACTGTTCCTACACCCCCAACAGAGAATGTTGGGTCTGCACCGATTCCTACGGTTGCAACAGCTTGGTCATCTGGGTATGAAATTGTCAATGTCCCCTGTTCGTAGGTGTTTTGTGTTACCAATGTTCCATACCTGTCAATGCTTTTTATTGTATATGTATTACTGACCAATCTTTTGTCGGCATCTTTAGTAACAGCTGTTAATGTTACAGTCGAACTGATTGCCATCCTGGCTGGAGCGTCTCCGTATGATGCTGTCTGTGCCAAAATGGCATCCCTTACCTCTACACCTCCTAGGTTCTTGCCCTTCTCTTCAAGTACGAGAACAAACGGGTGATTGCTTATAGCAACACCTGCAACCTGGGTTAATGTGGTGTTGTCAGTACTAGCTGTGAATGTGTATGTAATCTCGCCAGCAGTATCAACTGAGTCAGTATCATTCGTTATCAGTACTATTGTTGTTCCTGCAATGCCTCCAGGAAGTTCATAGTATATACCATCTGTACTGCCAAATTCCACTGTTGCGTTGTTGAAGAATGTCACCAATGCTTCATTGTTTGTTCTTATCAGTGGGAAGAGCGTTGTTATGATTCCTGGATCACCGGGGGCTGCACCATCTGTAGCATTTGCGTCCCATGTGATTTTAACCTCTGTAGATGTTGCATTCACAAAACAATCCACTCCGCCAATGTCTGCTCCTGTTGCACTTGTGTAGCCGTCATCTTGCAAATTTATTGTTTTTACAACGCCAGACATAACATCTGTTAACTCAATCTTTGCTGTGGACTCGCCAACATCATCTATATCCGTTAGCTGGAATATGCCTGAGTCGTCTCCCTTAGAAACCAGAACATATTCGTTTTCCTTGACAGCTTCTCCTTCTATCACATGGTATACCCTTTTGCTACCGTCTGCCAAAATAGGTGTAACTATACCTGTTTCTGTATCATTGTCAACTGCGAATATCAACTGCTTTTCGTTTCCCCTGTAATCAGTGAACTTTATTGTCGCAGCATCATTGCCTGATGTTCCTAAGGAAATTGTTTCCCTTGTCGCAGCATCAAATGCTGGTGTCAATCCGTTGAATGCAACCTTAAAGCTTTCAAAAACAGGGTCTGTGAACGCTGAGCCTGCTCCTATGTAATCAGCTGTCGTGTCCTCTGCTGCTACTTTTATTTCAAGTTTTGTTATCGCCCCGCCGGCTCCTGTTATAGCTACTGTTGTACCGTCAATTGGTGTTAATGCCTCTCCAACCTTGACCTTCTTGGTATCTTCCAATACGAGCTTCTCTGCTCCAAGGCTTACTATTGCCATGCTGTCAATACCTGCTACTGTTGAAGCTAGGATGCTCTTCACGTAAATGTTCAGACCGCTGATTACATCCGAATCAGTTGCAGCCAATGTATCGCTTGTCACCCCGTTCACCTTCAGCAACAGCTGGTCGCTTCCTATCCATGTTGCCTCTACTGTATATTCTATCTCGCCGATTGTTATCGTAACAGGTGAACCAAGCGTTAATGTCTCTGTTACCCCGTATCCGTAAAGGAGTAATGTGTTATTATCTGAACCGCTTCCTATTGTATAGTCCTTGGTGAATAAGGTTAGTTTTTTACCCTGAACCTTGCTGTTTGATACATTTAATGCTTTGTCAAAGCGAACCGTTGTTGTATAGACCGGACTGTCAGCCGATGTTCCTACATCCACATACAATACTGGGTCAATACTTTCATCGCTGTTTCCAAAAGCTATTGTGCTGCTACCTATGTTGATATACTGGTCATATGTATAGGTAGTTCCTGCAACAGTTAGTGAACCAGATGCCAATATCGTTGGTAAGTCTGCTTTTCTTAGTTTTGTTCTTACTGAATTAATATTGTCGCCAAGGTATAACTTTGTACCTGTTTTTGACACATCAGCTCCACCGCTGACTGCAACAGCTGCTCCTGCACCTGTTGCCACTGTTGTTGTCGCATAGCCGGCCACTGCTGCCGCAATGTCTGCTGCGCCGAGCACATCCTTTGTTCTTGCTATGGCCTCGGCCTGTGAAAGACCTGCTGCAGGCACTGTATCACCAATCACTATTATAGGTGAAGATAATGTCCCGTCAATTGTTGTTACATAGTCGCCCATGCTTGTAATTGCTGCTGCTCCTAGTGCTATTGTTGCTCCTGCTGTTATGGCAGCTAAACCACCTGCCAAAACTTTTCTTATATCCATTTATGTACCTCCTGTTTTTAAATTGCCCCAGCATACAGTATGAAATACTGAAGCAATTGCTCTATAGTTACGCTGTCTCCTATATATAATTACAGTGAAACAGTTTCAAAACAGGTCAGCAATCTGAACCAAATTGTTTTAAACAGAAAATAAAGCCATTAAATATCCTATAATTGTTCCAAAAGGCTTTAAAGTCCTTTTTAGGTAAAATAAAGGGAAATGAACAAAAAAGCTAGTATTTAAAAAGGATATGGTTAAACCCTAGTTGCTCACAATTCTGTAAAATAATTGTTTCAGAATAAGCTGGCTTGCTCAAAAATTGGGGTTATTTTTGCTTCTCAAATTCATGGAGGATTTTCTCTGTTTTTTTCCTGGCATCAGCCCACTCCGGAGATTCGGGTTCAGGAATCTTTCCTCCGTTTGAGCTCATAAGAATCTTGAGCATGAGCTCCGCCCTGGTGCCTCCCAAGGCCTTGCCAATCTCCTTGGCTGTCTCAGAGAATCCGTCTCTTATTCCCTCAGCTATTTTCTCTCCGCTCTTTTCGGCTGCTGCAACCATGCCCTTGGCTATCTTTTCAATTCCTTCAAGCCAGAATTCCTTTTCCATGGTTAATTTTTATCCTGGAATCTTTATAAATACGAAATTATATTCGTGGGAGGGGTGTCACTTCTTAAAAAACCTGATGAACTCAATCAGGTGCTTCTCAAAATTCATCTTCTCTAATGCCTCGTATTTTTCCTTCAATGCTTCTAGTGCCTCCGACATATATCTCACCTCCTTTGATTAAGCGCTTAAGCGCTTAAGCGCTTAACTTGTTTCTGCTTAAGCGCTTAGCTTTGTGATTGCTATTTGTTTGAAAGCTTTATCAGATAGTTTAACCATGGCTTCTTTTCCTATCCGTTTCTTTTCTATGGGTAGTTGAAACGTTTTAATTAGATCGGAAACATACCCTCTAATACAAGATGGGGAGAGCCCAACCTGCGTTGCAATATCGCTATAGGTCAACCAGTTTCCCCTGTTTTTTCCTAAACAATTTAATACGTTGATATGCCTTTGATTGAGCATATCTAGTTTCCCTTTTAACTGCTCAATTGCATTATCCAGAGATTTTGGTTTTTCTGCTTGACAAACGCTTAAGCGCTTAACTTGTTTCTGCTTAAGCGCTTGATTACTGCTTAACGCTTCTTTTAGTGGCTCTACTAGCTTGTTTATCAAAATATCAGGCATTTTGTTGTGGTGTTCATTGACTAAAAAATTGTGATGTTTTTTCAGCTGTTCGCTTAAGCGCTTAATCACTTCAAGCACCTTTGTGTTTGAAACTGCTCTGCGCTCCCTGGATTTTGCCTTTACCTTTTTCTTTTTACGAAACAGCGAAAGCAATCTCATGGTATCACTTTACATTTAAATTATAAATATATCTCCTTGAAACCTTTGTTTGAGTAACCAATCCCTTGGGTATCAGAATATCTCGCATGGTGCGTTTTATGCTGACTGGTAGTGTATTTAATTTTTTGGCCAGGTCTTCCCTGGATTGGTTATCAAATAAAAATAACTGAAGCAAGACCTTCATCGCATGACTGCCTAGCCGGTAGTTTGCTTTTATTTCACGCAACTTGATACTGATCCATTTAAACAGTTTTTTTGTTTTTTCATCCATCATAACCACTTCCTTGAAGAGCCAAACACATACGGATTATCCAGAAAGCTTCCGTATTCTTTTAGGAAGCTCAGGGCCTTTTTTGCAAAGGTATAGCGTTTAACATAGTGGCTGCCCCTGGATATCCAGTCCGATTTCAGCCACTGTAATTTTTTTAGCCTGTATAGATGCATGTATGCTGTACCTGGTTTGATTTTTCCAATTCTGGATAACTCTTCAACTGTTATAGAGCCCCTGTTTTTCAGGATAATGTCAAATATTTCCCATTTTGTAAGCATGGTGACACGCATTTTAACGCCTGAGGTCCCTCTTTAGCTTGAGGCCACGCACTATGACCGCCTCAGAGACCCCTGGTTTCAAAGTGAGGGATACGGGAAGGTTGGGAAGGTTCGCACCGTTAGGAACCGCATACCTGCGCTCTATGTATGGATCCAAATCCTTTAAACACCGGGCGACTGTGCCCGGAGTCATATCCAGTTCCCTAACAATCTCTCTCAGCCACGTACCTGGGTTTTTCGCTATGAAGCGAGCCACCCTGAAAAGGTTTACAAGCCGGTTCTTATTCATGTGGACACGTGTTCCAATTCTTATATTTTATAATTGGAATTCCAGATTTAAATTGTATAGGTAAATGTTAGTTTCAAATATATAAAAGACTTTCGGTAAATTCCTAACCAGCCATATCCCTTTAGAGGAGCAAGATGTAATACCTATTCCTTGCCAACCCCGTATTTTTTTATAACTGCACAACCCACATTAAAAAAACTGTATAAGTTGAGTGTGGGGAGACCGCCGGGGTGTCACCCTCACGCTCAAAAGTGGCACCCCGGTGAGGGGAGTGCGCCCTGGTCACCCAGAGTAACTGTGGGTTACTATAAGTGACCGTCTGCTGACTGAAAGGGGATTTAATAAGATTGTTGATTACTCCGCCGAGGAAGTATTAATTATCCAAGGGTACATATATATAGCCATTGCCGATGCAACTCAAAACAACAACAACAACAACTATTTTTATATATAATATAACACTGTTATACTTCGCATGGAGTTCCTATGGAGATTTTTTGTTTTTGTTTTGTTCAGGTCAAAGAGTTTCCATCTGCAATGGATATATATAAATACCCCTTTTATATAATATATTACTATGGAGAATTTCCTATGAAAAGTATTAGAATACCAACTAAAATGAGCAAAGAGCTTGCATACTTGCTTGGTGTTTTATGCGGCGATGGTTATATTCAGTATTCTAAAAGAAGGGGTAAATATAAAACCAAACATAAAATCAAACAAGTAATTATTCGGTCAAGAGGAACATATAAAATAGGACTGGAAGCTAAAGATAATGATTTTGTAGGTTATTTTGCTTTTTGCCTCTCTAAAATAACAGGAAGGGAACCAGGATTTTATGTTGTGAAGAGAAAGACAATATCAGGCAAACCACTACGATATACATCAGCATATCTTTACAGCAAAAAACTAATAGAATATCTGTTGTCTTTTGGGGATTTCGGTACCTATGTTTGGAGAGTACCTCAATGTATGTTGGAATCAGACAATGGTATTAAGTTTAAGTTTCTTCAGGGACTCTATGATTCTGAAGGATATGTCCAATGGAACAAGCGAATAAGATGGGTTAAACTGGGATCCGTAAACCCAAACGGATTAGAAGACATAAAATCTATGCTGGATGAATTAGGATTCAAAGGTGTATTCATATATAGAAATCTGCTAATTATAGGAAAAAAAGAAAATCTGGTTAGGTTCAGAGACAACATTTCCTTCAATATTAGCAGAAAGAAAGATAGGTTGGTTAAGGCGATTAATTCATACACGAAACGGTAATCTCTATCGGAAATCCATAGGAAAACATTTATATATAAGTTAAGGCATAATATTTCTTATGGAACCCAATGTTTTTAAGAGTTTCCTAAAAAGCAACATATTCAAAGACAGGAAAGTGTTGTCTGCTGACTGGATTCCTAACAGGGATTTAGTAATTCGTTTGGACGATAAAATTCAAGAACTGGGTCAGTTTTTAGCACCATTACTCAAAAACGAAAAACCCCCCAATTGTATAATTTATGGCCCTAGTGGTGTTGGTAAGACCCTGATTGTTTTTACTATTAAAAACGAATTGGAAGAGATGAAACCAAAAACCAACTCCAAATTTCAGATGGTTTATATTAAGTGTGGTGAATATCCGACTGAATTTGGGTTATTGTACAAAACCTGTAAAATGCTAGACCTTGGATATAAAGGAACTAGTAAAGGCCGTTATTATGAATTGATTAAGAAACACACAAAAGACGAGATAGTTGTTCTTATAATCGATGAGATAGATAAACTAAAAAACGGCAACGAGCCTATTTTTAATTTAACAAGAATCCCAAACCTTTCCATAGTAGGAATTGCCAACAAACTAACATTCACAGAAGATTATGAATCGAGAACCAAAAGCAGCTTATGTGAAAGGAATATTCTTCTCAGTCCATATAATGCCTTAGAATTAGCAAATATTCTTAGGAAAAGAGAGAAGTTGAGTTTCAATAAAGGCGTATTAGAACCTGGTGTTATACCTAAATGTGCGGCCCTGGGAGCACAGGAACACGGCGACGCAAGAAAGGCGCTAGATCTATTGAAAGGGGCAGGAGAAGCAGCAGAAAAAACAAACTCAAACAGGGTTACCGGAAAACACATTGATATTGCTGAAGATGTTATAGACCTGGATATTATAACCGAAGCCGTAAGGAACAAACCAAGACAGTCCCAAGCGGTTCTTACCGCTATCATAAAACTGGCTGAGGAAGGATATAAAAGCATACAAACAGGTGATGTCTTCTCTGTCTATGAAGGCATATGCAAGGACATGGGGTTGAAGGTCTTAACACAGAGAAGGATATCAGACCTTATATCTGATCTAGACATGGCGGGCGTAATAAACGCAAGGATATTTTATAAAGGAAGATATGGCAGAACAAGAGAAATAAAACTTTTATTGGGTAAATCGGTACTAGAGAGGGTAAAAACAATTTTACAACAGGAGGAACTATATCTTCCGCACATCGGATAGCTGAATTAATGGTGAAAAGAAAGGGTTTCCCCCGGGAACCCCCTTCCCAAAGAAGTCTAGAGAAAGAAAAATTCCATCGGAAACCAATAACATTGTCTGTACTTCGCATGGAGTTCCTATGGAGACTCCAAAGAAAGAGAAAAGGTTCCCGCCATCCCTCCAAAAGAGAAAGAAACTGAGGCGATAAAATGGCAAGATCCAGCTTTAACTTCAAAAGGACATGCTCCAAGTGCGGCCAGCTGTGGCGACCTGTTTCCAACGGTTCCGTGAACGGATATCCAAGGCGAATGAAACAGGCAAAAATCTGTCCTGCATGCAGGGGCATGGGTTAGGCATTAGGCACTACAATTAAATGGAGTGATAAAATGGTATATGTCAGAAGCAAAACAATCAAGGGCAACACGTATTATTATTTACAAAAATCCATGCGTGTGAACGGTAAGGTCATCACCAAGCACATCAAATACCTGGGAAAAAACCCAGGGTTAAAAACTAAAAAGAAAGTAAGGTCTAAAAAATCAACTTTCAGAATGAAGAAAAAAATCATCACAAGGAAACGTATAGAGCGAAAATGTGTGGTTTGCGGTTTTGACAACATAGAGCGAAAATGTATGATTTGTGGGTTTGACAAAACAGTGGATATCCATCATGTGAGTAAAAATAAAGTAGTTATATTGTGTCCTAATCATCATGCCCAATACCACAGAAAAGGTATTGATATTAGTTATTTACAACCCGTAGAGATCGGACTTCTAAAAAGGAAAAGGGTTTCTCTGGCAATCCTTCCCAAAAGAAAATCAGGAGGTGAAATTCATGGCAGAAAAACAGGAGAATGAAAAGAAATTGACATTCGAATTCGAAAAAGAAACCAAAAACACGTTTAGGTTCAAAGAGCAGGGAAACGAGCAAGTGATTGGAACACTGTATGTGCAGAAAACGTTTTTCAAGAAAAAACCAAAGAGGATAGAAGTCATTTTAAAGGTTGCAGAGTAGTTATCCGCACACGGCCCGGAACCCCAGGGCGTAGTGGATAACAGGAAGCGGGGTGGACCAGTGGAATGGTCGCCAGGCCCATAATGGGAGGGTTCGATTCCCTGCGCAGCTAATGTTGAAGATGGTGGTTCGAGTATCACTTTCCACCTGGCTTCGCCCACAGTGAAACCTAGAAATCGTTGGTTCAAATCCAACCCCCGCTATAAAGGAGGAGCTGAATGTTTGAAGAAAACAAGTGCAGGGTCTGCGGCTGCACGGATGACAACGCCTGCGTGAGCGAGGGCGGAGCAACCTGCGTCTGGGTAGCGCCTGACCTGTGCAGCTTCTGCGTTGACAGGGAGTAAGGTCTGAATGTCTGAGAAAAGAAGGCGCTGCTGCAAGTGCAGGAGGCCCCTGGGAGACGTGTACGCAACAGAGAAGAAATGGTTTGGTCTAAGGAAAAGGTATTATTGTTACCCGGGTTGCGTGCCCGGGAAATAGGGAGGTTGAATGATATGCCGTTGGCTCATACAGGGTTTGGTAGCAGATACAAACAGCAAACCAGACTTTGTAAGAAATGCGGAAGTGATAAGCTGACGTTGACCTCAGACCGTATGTACTGGAAATGCGAATGTGGATATCTGATGTCCAGACACGGCTGTGCTACTGAAAGAAGAGTAGTTTACTGATACCTCTGAATAACGGGAGCGCCCTGCAAACCTCGGGTGCCGCACGGGCACGGTAGCTCGTCAGTTTTCATACCCCGTCCGGGTAGTTGCGGCTTAATCCCGGGCCAGGCAGAAAGGCGCACAGGATTGAGGAACCATGAAAATCCTAATAGTTGGAGCGGGACCAGCCGGGTTAATTACAGGCCTTAATTTGATAGAAAAAGGTTTCAAACCCCTAATTCTGGAAAGACAAAAAGAAATCAAATCCACGGCCTGTGCAGAAGGTGTGGATATCCGGTCCCTGGAACAGATACCCTTTGATTCTGCCCCCTTCATTTCAAAAAAAATAAGAAAAGTTAAATGTATTTACCCAAACAACGCATCCTTCCATGCCGACATGCAGGGGGTTATCCTGAACAGGACACAATGGCTGCAGGGAATGGCCAGCAAATTTGTCAAGAGAGGCGGGGCGCTCGAGTTAGACTCAAAAGTAGTTGCGACTGGTCAGGGGCACATTCACCTGGAAACCGGGGAAAAGATTGGTTATGACCGGTTAATAGGGGCAGACGGCCCGGGGTCTGTTGCTGCAAAACATATCGGAGTTAGGCATGAAACAGTGCTCGCAGTCCAGTACAACATAGAATACAACACCATAGGGCTTAATGCCCTGAAAATATATCTTAACCGAAGATGCAGCCCTGAATATTGCTGGGTATTTCCGAAAGAAAAAAGCATTAATGTGGGGTTGTTTGGAAAGTTTGAGCAGCTGGATGAATTTCTAAAGTTGCAAGGCTTTGAAAAAAACAAAATAATAAAAAAAGAGGCAGGTCTGATTCCTGTTTCAGGCACAGGAAAACTGTTCCAGGGAGACATTGCACTGATTGGGGACGCAGCGGGCATGGTTAATCCGATGACATGCGGGGGTCTCACGATAATTGCTCATGCCGCCAGAATACTTGCAGACAATATAAGCGACCTCGAACGCTATGCGAGTGAGGTTAAAAAACACCCGATGAGCAATCCAGTCTGCCTCAAAGCCAGGAAAATGATGTTGAGTATTCCCAACGAAGACCTGAATAAAATGGGAACCATGATAGACGGCCAAAACTTAGAAGAAATGTCCTGGAGGACAAAGCTGAAGATGCTGAGATACCCCAGGATGGTTCCTAAAATCTATCTGTTTGGCAGGGCATTTGAGACAGCAATCAGGTGGGGATGGTAAACCAATTCTAGGAGAGTGTAGCTAGCAGGGCCATAAGCAGGGGGTATATGGCGTTAAATGAGGAGTGAATCACAACCGTAGTTGCCAGGCTTTGTTTCCATAAAATGATAAAGCTCAGCGCTAGGCCGACTATAAAGGAAAACAAAACCATACCGAGCCCTACTCCTAATAAAGCAGCCATTCCAAAATGGAAAATTCCAAAACACAGCCCGGATATTACAATACTAGGAATAACCCCGAAATTTTCAGCCACTGTTGGTGTGAGAACGCCTCTGAAAGTGAGTTCTTCTGCAAATGAAATTACAGTGACAGAGGCAATGTAAGTGATAATAAAAGCCCCGGGGATTCCAAAAATGGTAACCACTTCTAATTTCAATATCACGTTTAAAATTAAAGCCAGTAAAAGTAAAGCAGCAACTGTGACCGCTATGAGTTTTATATTTTCTTTGACTTTCTCGTAAAAAGCATCTATATGCACCACCGGGAGCAGTCTTTGGCCAAAAATCGCCTGAAATAATGTATCCACACCTCCAAATAAATACAAAACAAAACCAACAATAATCATTATAAAATAAGTAACAAAGTAGGCCAACCAATTTGAAGCCAGGATTCCCGTGACTTCGCCTAAGTAAAAAACACTGGCAAGCATCCAGCTAATAAATAATATCATGGAGGTAAAATAAACCACTTCAAACTTTCTAAGTATGCCCAAATAAGGCTTTTTCCTGAATATATCCCAGCTACCAATAGGCGCGGATTTCCACCAGTTCCTTGGACCTGTCCAGCCTATCCTGTCTGCAAACTGATTAAGCAGGTCTTTGCCCTCTAACCAGAATTTCTTAGGTCCCTTCGTGAGCCAGAATTCCTTGGGCATATTAATTAATATGATTCTAGGTAAATATATAATAAATTGCCGGGAGAATTAACATGTTGATTGAAATCTTTGCGTTGTCGCTCATTTTCCTTGTTTATTTTGCTGCAAAGGACTTCCTGAAAACAGACCTTTCCGGCGAAGCCGTTTTGGGAATCATTATCGGGTTTTGCTGGGAGATGCTTACAGAACCACTTTTTATTTATCATGGACCCATGATTTTCATTTATGGGGATGTTCCCCTGGGAATAATTTTATTTTGGGGCCTTGTTTTAATGATTGCTTCCCCGGTTTCGGATAAAATATCTTCCTATTTCAAACTGGACGGGCTGAAAAGAATATTCGCACATATGGCTGCCATACTCGTTGTAGTAATACCTTACGAATATACCGGAGCATTTATCCTTAACCTGTGGGATTATGCAAGCCCTTCCACATTTACACTGGTCTTTTTTGGGTGGTTGTTCTTCGGGACATTGATGCTGGTCTTTATCAAAAAATATTCCGGAGAGGTTGAAAGGTACTGGTTAAAATGAACACGGATTTCGAGCTTGAAATCAGAAGGCTGTCTGAAATCGAAAGAGAGATTTTTCAATACCTGCATAAGAAAAAATTTGTCTACCAGACAGATCTGGCAAAGGATTTGGGAGTGGATGTGTCAACGATCCAGAGACGAACAAAAGTCCTCGCAGCCAAAAGAATGATAATAATTCATAAAGAGGGCGGCGCTATAAGGGCCAAGAAATTGGGTTTCAGCATAAATCCGGATGCAGCAAGGTCACTCGAGGAGATGCCTTTAGAGATTCCAAGCATCGAGGGACTCCTGAGCGTGATTGCACTGATACTGTTTGCTGTTTTTTCTACCCATTTTGGTTCCGTGGATGTAATAATAGGATTTGTTTCATTCGGGATTCTAATAGGGGTTTGGGTTGAATTTGTTTTGAAAAAGAAGGAAAGGTATATTTCCAGGCAAATCAAGAGGCTGCGGGGATGAGTGAAACAATTCAGACCTGCAATAGACCAGCAATAGTATCCGCAAAACCGTTAAGCGTTTATATACCCCCTGCTATAAATCAAATATTAATTAAAATGGGGGAGAAAAATGGTTAAGAAAGTCGGATGGAAAACAGCGGCGTTTCTTTGTGTAGTCACGGTAGTAGCAGTATACTTCGGTATGTACTACCTTGTCCAGGCACCACTAGAAGAGGAAGTTGCAACATTGCAAACACAGGTCACATCATTAACAGCACAGCTAGCAGCTGTGCCGGCAGTAATCACACCGCAGGCCTTAACAATTGTATATTCTAACACAAGTATGAATTTCAGTACGGATATCGCAAGCGATGGTTCTGTGGCAACAGCAAAAACATTGAACACAACCATAACCGTAACCAACACCAATAGCGAGGATGTAACAGATGCTGTTTGGTATGTCGTCCTACCAACAGCCCTACAAGTTGATGCATTAGATATTACCCTAGTAATAGGCGGACAGACAGTTCCAGTATGGACAGGAATAACTCTGAAACAAGCAAGTTTGCCAACAGTTTACGCCAATTATGGCGTGCTGACAATGAGGGCAGACTATGCTGTAAGCATAGCAGCGGCAGGGACATTCAAGGATGCAACAACTTACCCAACAAAGGCAATAGTAAAACAGACAGCTGCAAACTACGCTCAGGAGCAAATCATTTACATTTACACCTAAGCGGCTGCCTTGACTTTGTCAGGTAGCC
>JAUWZW010000068.1 GCA_030615165.1 Candidatus Aenigmatarchaeota archaeon | reverse complement strand
ATAAAGCAGAGCAAAATCCTTGGACAGAAAAGGCTTCTGGATTTCAGGGCAAGCTAAACTCATGTGCTTATAACCACACCGCCGATTCCTGCTGCAACAAACTTGTGTATCATCTCTGCAACGGAGTTCAGTATGCTCTGGGCCTCCCCCATATCTATCTTCAGTTTCTCCGGCTCTAGTATCTCTATGCTTGAAGGTCCATAGTTCATAACAAGATAGATGAGCTGGTCATATGTTTGTGTTACAAGCTCCAGTTCCATAACACATGAATACGCAGTTTCTATTTTTGGGAACGGTTTCTCAACCTTCTTAATCTCATGGAATTTCTTGTTGTATATAATCGTCCTCTTCTCCCTCCCCATCTTTTGGGTGTGTTTCTCCAGCGCAGACTTTGCAGTCTTCTCTGTTATTGCCAGAACCTCTATCATCATCCATGACCTTATCCACCCATTCTTCAGCTTCTTCTTTATGTTTTCAGGAATCTTTTCCTCAGGCATAAACAAAACCTTGGTTTGAATATTTATAAATCATTATCTAATCTCGGAAATAATTTCATTTACCTTCTTTATGATTTCTTCCTTCTTTTCAACATCATAATACCCTTCTATCTTACCGGCTAATTTCCCGTCCCTGAAAAACAATAAAGCAGGAAGTTCCTTCACCCCGTATTTCTCAAGTAGGGAGTTGTCCTTTGCTTCAATTTTTCTGTATTTTACATCAACATCCTCAACTAATTTCTTTATAGGAATGGAACGGAGCATGCATTCTATGGAATCATTGTTGAACAGTTCCACTACAGCAGGCTTGGTTGATCTTAGGATTTGAACATCAAATTCACTTTGCGGAATTAAGAAGGCCGGATGTATCGGCTGCGCCCCGTATCTGTCTATAAAAAGGTCAGAAACCTTCCTCGGGTCTTCATCGATTTCCTTTTTTATCTTCTCGCATTCTTCCTCTGTTCTGGCGACCCTTATGGCATCTACCGGGCAGGCCTCTTCACACTTTCCGCAATTAGTACATTTAGAGTTGTCAACCGCTATTGTTTTGTTTTTCTTATCCCAGTAAAATGCCTTGGTTGGACAGACCTCTATACCGCTGCAATCCTCGGAGTTATCACAAATCTTGAAGTTTATTAACACGGGCATGTTAACCAATTATCTCCTCCTGTTTAAAACTATCTCCTTCCCCACGGACCTGAATTTCTTCCCTGAATCATGCATGAGTGGTCTTATCTCCTCAAGCCCTCCGGCGGATTCTGCTGCGACAACCTCGCCTACAAGTATCACATGGTCTGAGCCCTCTACCTCTATTATGTCCTTGAGCCTGCACTCCAGAACAGCCCTGGACTCCCTGACCCTTGGCGTCTTTATCTTTTCTGGCGGGGTGGTGCGCAGTCCGTGTTTCTTCAGCAAATCCTCCCCTGGCTCGTGCTGTTCTTCGCAATTAACAGCCTGCTGTGCAAAATCCTCTGAAACAATGTTTATCGCGAATTCCCCTGTTTCCTTTGCGTTTATGTATGTGTGTTTATGTTTTCCGCCTACTCCAACACCAACAAGCGGCGGGTTGTAGCTGATGGGGTAAATCCATGAATAGGGCGCTGCATTCACCCTGTCTTGCTTGTCAACTGTTGTGATAAGTGCTGTTACCCTTGGCGAAATGAGCCTTACCGCACTGTTCAGTGGAACCTTCACCTCAACCACCTCCTTCCAGCAATCCGGATTTTTGTATTACATTTGGGGCATTTTTCCTTAATAGAGTTTACCATAAGACCTGAGCGCTTTATCATCACTGTGCCGCACTTCGGGCAGTATGTGTTCTCCTTTGGATGTCCAGGAACATTGCCCAGATAAACATAATTCATTCCTGCTTTCTCTGCGACCCGGACAGCCATCTCCAGTGTCTTGACATCAGTGGGTGATACATCTGTCATCTTCCTGTGGGGATAAAACCTTGAGAAATGCAAAGGTGTGTCAGTTCCCATGTTTTCCTTTACCCACAGGACGAGCTTCTCCACCTGCTCCTTTTTGTCATTATACCCTGGTATGACAAGATTTGTAACCTCTATCCAGACCCCGTTCTTCTTATAAATCTTCAATGCCTTCTTCATGGGATCCTCATTTGGCACAGCGCAGAGCTTCTGGTAGAACTTTATATCTCCCTTCAAATCCACATTTATTGCGTCAAGGTATTTTGCTGCTTTTTTTGCTGGTTCAGGGTTTGTGTATCCATTTGAAACCCAGACATTATACAAACCCGCCTTTCTTGCCAGCTTCATTACTTCAAGATAGAATTCCAACGCTATCAGGGGCTCCGTATAGGTGTAGGCAATTCCTGGTAGATTATTTTCTTTTGTTATCTCTATCACTCTTTCTGCTGTTATTTCCTCTCCCAATATCTCTTTACCAGGAGGGTGAGATATAGTCCAATTTTGGCAAAATTGGCAATCCAAATTGCATCCTACTGTACAGATGGACAGGCAGCTTGTTCCCGGACTCCAGTGGAATAAAGGCTTTTTCTCTACGGGGTCGGCGTTTATTGAACACAGCTTGCCGTATACCAGGGAGTATAATTTCCCTTTTATGTTTTTCCTGACCCCACAGAAACCTCTCTTTCCCTCAGCAACCGTACAGAATCTCGGACAAAGCTGGCACTGGACCTTTTTGCCTGCAAGCTTCTTGTAGAAAAGGGCTTCTTTCATGATTATAAATTAAAATAGTGAAATAATAAGTTAACTATGCCTCGGTAGCTCAGTTACCTGAGCCTTTTTACAGGAGCTTTCGCTTCCTCAAAAGGCTAAGGCTCATCCAAAAATATGAAAGGCTCGGGCTGGACGGTAGAGCATTCGTTTCGTAAACGAAAGGTCGAGGGTTCGACTCCCTCCCGGGGCTTATAAAACTAAATACTTACCAATAAGAAAATTAAAAACAAAGGATGTCAATATCCTATCGCCTTCGCCTTTTTGCGGACCTTCGTGACCTTGCTCGTACTGCTCTTCGTGGCCTTGCTCGTGCAGGCCTTCGTGCCTTCGCTGCTTTTCTCGCCCTTCTGATTTTTTGCTTTTTTGGTGCACGCTTCTTTTTTATTGCCGCTCTTATTATCCCGCGGTGAGTTGCCCTGTATCTTTCTGGCACATGGGATTCTACGTAGATATTTGCCTTTCTGCCGCTGATTCGGGATTCTTTTATACTTCTCCGTATTTTGAGGTCGAGGGCTGCGAGTTCATCATTCACCTTTTTTGTTGACGCCATTAAAGACCGCTCAGATATCTGGCCGTTCCTAAACCGATCGCATTCCTTTCTGAATTCATCCATCACGGATTGTTTTTCATCCTGTAGAGATCGTATCTCTTCTCCTCGAACAGTAATCTCTTTCAATAGCTGGTCCAAATTATTTTCGTTGATTTTTCGTATCTGTGTCATGGTATCACCTTGTTATAATATTATGTAAGATTCTATATAAAGATTTTAAGTTTCCCGGAGGCTTTTATAAAAGATTTGATATAATATTTGATACAATGGGGC
>JAUWZW010000065.1 GCA_030615165.1 Candidatus Aenigmatarchaeota archaeon | reverse complement strand
TCTCTTTCTGCCCTGGTCCTTTCCTGTATGGCAAAGGACTTGGGGTCATTATTGCTTGCTGCTATGAGCTCATCCGCAATGACCTGCGCAAGGGGCCTTTTGCTCTTGAACCCTGACTTGTATATTCCCTGTGTAAGATGGCGCAACGCGAGGTCAACCCTCCTCTGGGGAGAGGTCATCACAGCCTGCCTTGCTATTATCCCGCCAAGCCTGTAGGAAGCGATTTCCTCCAGCATGGCAGAGTTCTCGATTGCTTTTACCAGGACCTGGACAGGGTTGGTTTTTGTCCTATCCTCGATAATCTCAAGGGCCTTTTTAACAGAGAGGTAGATTGCATTTGTGCTTGCAGGACATCTGCCAGAGGTCAGCCTGTGCTTCTTCCCCCTGTGTCCGGGAACCATGAGCTTGTTCATCAGTCTCTCCACTATGTTCATCCTGTTCTTGTTGAAGTCTGTTGCAAGCCTGCCATAAGTCCTTGGAACAATCAATGGTGTCAGATTTATATAGTTCCTCAATCCAGCATCCTCTACCTTAACGCTGGACAAATCCCATCTGTTGAAGAGCAAAAGTTTTGTCTCGACCATATCATCAACTCAGCATTATCAAAATGAACCCCACAATGCCAAGGGTCCACATCAAAGCTGCATCAGTTGCGGAAACATAGAATCCCGCTATTAACAATATCACTCCAACCACTCTTACTATGCTTCTCGCCGCTCTTTCCATACTTCACCTATTATGCCCCCTTGGGTTTCTCCTTTTTCCCTTTCAATAACTCTGACAGGCTGACACCGTTAACCTCTACAACCTTGTATTTTATCCCATGCTGCGAGCCTATTGCCCCTCCCTGCGAACCACCAATACCCTGCATTGTGACCTCGTCATGCTCGTCTATGAACCTGATAGCATTTGTTCCCGGTACAAATGCCGTCACCTGAATTCCATTTTTAATAATCTGCACCCTCACAGCCTTTATAATCCCGGAATGCGGCTGCTTCTGCTCAACACCTTTCTTCTTCAACACTATCCCTTTACCCCTCGGCGCCCCTTCCAGTGGGTCCTTCTTCCAGAGCTGCAGGACATGCCTCTTGTGTTTCGTACTCCTCCATCTAAACTTTTTCCTTCTCTTCTTCATGTTTCTTGCTGCAAATCGGCCCATACACCTCGCCTTTCAATTGGTTACGGAGACTGGCTGTTGCCAGTCAAACTTATACGCCTCGCAAGACTTATTTTGTATTATGATAATAAATGTTTAAAAAGGTTCATCCAAAGCATCAGACAAATTCATGCTTTGTTGCAACTGCAACAGAAATCCAGCAAAGCCCTGCTATGAGAAAGAGTATCAGAGCGATTAAAAGGGCAAAGATATAGGAGAATTCCGAGACACCAATTCCAAGCTTCAGGTTCTGTATTATCCATACACCCAGAAGTAAAAGGATTCCACCCACAATCCATGCGGAGACGAGTTTTAGGCTCATAATTATTTTTAATCCCTTAATTATTTAAACACGTCACTTCGCCCTGCGAACTTGACGGGCACCTCTATAGCTTCTTCAAATCGCTCTTAAAGCCCTCTGCCTTTTTCTCCAGTATCTCTGCTGATTTTGAAACTATGTATGCCGGGTCCAGACCTGATATTGATTCAACCCTGAATATGAACTTGTTCGGGTCCCCCTTGATTCTTATCCCACCTTCGGATGCCTCTGCGCATGCAGCACACAGGTCGCACTCCGCGGGGTCTGTTATAACAGCCCCCCTTCCCCTCAGCCTGAGCAACCCCTTTGGACAGGATTTTATTGCCCTTTTTGCCTTGGCAGGATTCAAAACCTCTATTTCAGGGAAGTACTGATAGGATGCATTTGCTGCCTGGAACTTCGCATGGTCATTTCCCAAACCCAACTTCGCCACTGCCTCTAGTTTTATTTTTTGGTTCTTCAAAAGCTCTATAACAGGGAATCTGGGGTCAGTTGGCCTGACATCCCTGTTTGAGGATTTCATATCACCGGAATAAACCACATGATGCCCTGACTTTTCCAGAACAAAAACAACCTGGCACAGTGGACATCCCTTTCCTCCGCACTTGCAGTCCTCTGCGAGGTTGAACTTTGTTGGGTCAAATTTTAGGGGAATCAAAGCAAGCCTGTGGGCAATCATCTCATCAAAAAGCGTTGAGTTATTTTCCCTGAATTCAACCCATTCTATCGCAAGGGTTGGGACCTCTGATATCATAATTCTCCTCAACGCGTTTGCAAAGGCTGGTGTTACTCCCTCAATTAAGAAGTTCAGCTTCTCCCCCTTCTTTTTCAGAATTCTGATTTTCATATGCAGCGCCTGTGAACTGTTACGGAAACACAGATCTGGTGACCTTCGGTCACAAGTCCGTGTCGACCCTCCTATTACCTTAATATGAACCTCTTGATTGAAAAATGCCTCTTAAGGATTTCTCTTATGGCATTTATATTGCTTCCGCTTTTTCCTATAACATTTACTTTGTCTTCTATAGGGACTGAAACATTTACTATATCCCCGTTCAATTCTATCTTCTTAATATTTGGTATTATATTCTTCACCATGGTTTCCAAGTCATTTGAGTACCCAAAAATCTTGACATTCTTTCCCAAAATCCTCCTCACCTCTTTTATCACCAGGCCATTCTTGCCTATTGCAAGACCAATCTTATCAGGGTCAACAAGGAAATAGACACAGTTCTCCATAACAATGCAATCCCTTGCATGGACCCTTGTTATCTTCTCAAAGGCTGCTATTATCCTTATGGATTCTGTTCCGAGTTTTACAGTCATGGTTCTCCTTCACGATTTATATTTTAAACCCAAGCTCTTATATTAGTTCTTAATTATTTCTTTATTCCTATCATCAAGGTCTTGAATGGCTTACCGCAGACCTCTCCAAGCTTGAGAGAGTTTCCACTGAACGCTTCAAGTTCTGCCCCGGATTTGCCGTATTGCTCTAAATCCTTCATGCTCTCTGCAGGGCAGTTGGAAGCATATATGGCTTTTTTTATCCTGCCTTTCTTCAGTTCCTTAAAAACCACCTTGGTTCCTATGACAAGTTTCTTTTCCTTTAAAGCCTCTTTTATCTCCTTCTCAATTCCTGTTGAAACCGCCTTCCTCCTTTTTTTCATGGATTTCTTTGGCATAGTACCACCTCGGACCTTCGCCATGCGAAATATTACGGGGACTGGCTATCGCCAGTCAAACTGTCTCAGTAAACACAACCTAACAATTGCCCCCCTATTCCCTGCTTCTTCGCCTCCTCCTGATTCATCACACCCTTTGATGTTGTCAATATCAAAATCCCTACACCCTTGGCGGGCAGGAACCTCTTCTCCCATTTTGTGAATTCATCCTTGCTAACAGAAAATCTTGGCTTTATGACACTGCAATCATTCACCCTTCCCAGGAGCTCAACATTGAACTTGCCTCCCCTGCCGGGTATGAGCTTCACCTTTCCTATGTACTTGCGCTCCTGCATAATCTTTAGCACAGCTTTTATAAGGCCGGATGCTGGAACATCGCACTCCTTCCTTCCTATTGCCTCAAAGTTCTTTATTATACTGAACATGTCTGCCAATGGGTCATGTTTCAT
>JAUWZW010000029.1 GCA_030615165.1 Candidatus Aenigmatarchaeota archaeon | reverse complement strand
CACTGATTAATTCCACACAAGACGGTATAGAAGGGCAAACAATCTCATTCTACAATGATTCTGACCTGATAGGAACAAATACCACAAACTCAACAGGTAATGCAATCTATACATGGAATATCCCATCCGACACAAGCCTGGGTATCCACACAATAAACATAACCTATTCAGGCAACACATCCCAATTCTACAGGTCATCCTACAATGACACACAGACATTAACAGTATGGGCAACTACAAACATACCAACAGTTGACATAAATGATACAACACCAACCCAGGGAGATATAGTCCTCATACAGGCCCAGCTAAAATATGACAACGGAACAACAATAGAAAACCAGAACATATCATTCTACAGGAATGAAACCCCCATAGATCAGAACAAGACAAACTCAACAGGCTGGGCAATCCTTCTGTTTGACACAGCAGGTCTGTTAGGAAACTACACAATCAATGCGTCCTATTCAGAAAACTCAACAATATACACAAGGGCGAGCTACAACGACACAAGAAGTATAGACATACAACCAATAGACAATCCGCCCAATGTAACCCTGAATTCACCAGGAAACAACACATGGAACACATCCCAAACAATAACATTCGGTTTCATACCAACCGATGATTTTGGTTTTGCTAACTGCAGCTTATGGACAAATGAGACCAGCTGGGGTTTAAAGAAAACAAACACCTCTACCATACAGAACGATTCAGTAAACTACATAACAGAGACATTCGGTTCTGACGGGACCTACATCTGGAACATACAATGTTATGATACTTCATCCCAGCCCAACTTCTCATCAGCCAACTGGACCATAAAGATAGACTCAACCCCTCCAACAATAACAATAGACGCACCAGCTAACGGCACATACTGGAACACAGTCCCAACAATTAACGGCACATGCAATGACAATATCGCACTGAATACCAGCTATACGAACTCAACCTACTTTACAGGTATAGACACCTCTCCGGCAATATTTAACTTTACCAACACAACAGCTCTGCCAAATGGAAGACTGGATGTTTTAGTTTACTGCAATGACTCTACAAACAACACGGTATGGACCTGGGTTTACTTCACATTTGATGACACCCCACCCACATGGACAGGAAACAAGACAAACGGCTCTGATTCAACAGAAGCAGGCGAATACGTGTATTTCAACATAACACTGAATGACAACATTGCAGGCAATTACTCCATATTCTCCATCGATGATGGTGTTGGAACATTCACCAATCAGACGCCAAGGGCATGGAGCTCAGGGGATGAGCTGGAGGAGATAGTCCAGATAACCGCAACAGTTGACCAGGTTGTGAGATGGAAATGGTACTTCAATGACTCTGCAAGGAACTGGAATGAAACAGACACGTGGAGCTTCATTTCTGCAGGCTTACCACCCTTACCACCTGTTGTGAATGCTGTGAATGCAACCCCGAATGTGGAGGGATTCGGTAAGAACATAACCCTTTATGCAAATGTGACAGATCCTAACTGGCAGGCTGATATTGACACGGTATGGGTGAATGTGACAGCACCCAACGGTTCATCATACAACCTGACAATGAGCAACTATAGCTTATACATATGGGAGGTGAACTACACAGACTATGTTAACGGAACATACAACTTCACTGTATATGTAAATGACACGAAGGGGCTGATTGGCCCTACAAACTCTTCAACATTTGACCTTTATATTAACCTCACAATCAATATCCAGACAGCAAAGGATGTTTATGACCCTGGTAACTGGGTGAACATAAGCAGCAGCAATATAACAAACAACGGCCCAACCAATGTATCCGTATACCTTCTGATGAATGTCCAGTACTGGAGCGCAGGCAGTGGATGGGTGTTTGAATACAATGTACTGGATGACACATCACCAAGGAGCATAACAGCAGGTGAAACCCTGAGTATAGATTCCCTCTGGAACACAAGCCAGGCGCAGGGAGGCTGGAATGTCTCAACAAGGACTCATGGCGACGGGACTTACAGGGCATACATTGCAATAACAGACCCTGCTGACAATGTGCTGGTAATGGTTGACGGGAGCAGTGCAGAGGCAGGCTGGAATTTCTCTATAAACAACACAGTCCCGTCTGTTTATGAACCAAAGGTCTACAGGAATGGGGAGGAGACTATAAAGGTTCAAACAGGACTTGAGATTGACATAAGGGTGAATGTTACTGATGTGAATGGGAGGCAGGACATAACCACAGTGCTTTTGAAGTTGACGGATTCCAAGGGTTCAGTGATACTGAACAATGTCACAATGACAAACATAACAGACATAGAGGGCGGCAGGACATACAATTACACATATAACATACCATCTGATGCAGAAATAGGGACATGGACAGCAACTGTTTATGCAGGTGATTTAGAGGGCCTGTGGGGCCAGAACTCAACCTCATTCGGGGTTGTTGCGGATTACACAATACAGGTTAGGCTGAAGATTAACAACACGGTCAACAAGGTTTACATACCCGGAACAGGAGAGAGAGCATTCAGCGAAATAACCAATACAAGTTACACAAGCCCTGTACATTACTACCTGGCTTCATACCTGAATGATGTCCTTAAGTCCCTGGTATTCGCCTACCAGGAGCCCGTATCAATAGACACAGAGAGGAGCGGAGCAACACACACATTGGAGATAGACCAGTACATCACAAATTCAAAGCTGTTCCTTGTCTTCACAAAGGGTGACCGGACAACAATAGAGAACAGGATAGGCCTTATAGAGGCAGGAACATTCCTCCTCAACATAGCGCCGAGCTTTGCCTATGGCCTGGGTCTTTACCATCCTGTTAAGATAATACTTACTTACCCTGATGTTAATTTGCAGGGGAACGTCATCCTCCAAAAGGGAACGCGCACCCTGGTGCTTGAGGGTGTTGGGGATTTGGAAGGAAAGCATGTAATAAATCTGAGTGTGATATGAATGAGAGAGAAAATATCTGTTTTGGTATCCCTGGTGGTCCTTCTACTGCTGATAAACAACATCAATGCTGCTGCATCCCATACCCTGCAGGTAAAACTGAAGATTAATAACACGGTCAACAATGTGTATATACCTGGCACAGGGCACTGGGACTATAATAATGCGACATATACAAACCCCAAACATTTCTATCTTGCCTCATATGTAAATGATACAGTAATGGCACTTGTCTTTTCCTTTCAGAATCCCTTGTCTCTGAGGGTCAACAAAAGCGGAACCAGCCATTATCTGACAATAAACCAGAATCTGACAAACTCCAAGTCATTCCTTGTCTTCACAAAGGGTGACCAGACAACAATAGAGAACAGGATAGGCCTTATAGAGGCAGGAACATTCCTCCTCAACATAGCGCCGAGCTTTGCCTATGGCCTGGGTCTTTACCATCCGATTAAAATACTACTGACTTATACTGATATAGATGTGCAGACAAGCCTCATATTACAAACAGGTTACCATGAGCTGGAATTTGAGAGCAACAGTACAGATAGCAAGGTTGCTGTTGTAATAAGAAGAAAAGACTGATTATGATTTCCTGCAGTAGCACACCTCATCCTCTGTTGCTATGCAAATGTTGTTGATATCCACAATGCCTATAATTATAACCTTGCCATCCTGTTCCGTCTTTTGCAGACCTGCTATGACCATTCCTATCTCATTCTCCATCTCTGTCTTCAGGACGTCATTGATATAGGTTTCCCATACAGCCGGGTCGCTCAGGAGATTCAGATCTTGTAATAAAAGGTTCTTAATCTCAGTGCAACCTTCTGTGTCCTGGAAGCCTTCCAGACCGCCAAGGACGCCGCCTATGTTTTCTATATCCTCTTGAGTGAATCCGAAAAAGGAATAGATATCCTGGCTGAAAGAAGGAAAGCCCTGAAAATTAATAAGGACAAAGAGCAGAAAAACAACCATGATGAGAGTTCCCCCAATCATGAAGGGGTCAAGGACTCTGCGCTTTGGGGGTTTCTTTTCCTTCACCTTGCTGAGCTTCTCCTCCAGTTTTTTTATCTTCGCCTTTATCACATCGCTCCTTGGTATTCTTAAAGAGATGAGGTAAAGCGATACTGCAAAAACAACAGAAGAAAGGATGCCTGCAGCAAACATGGACGTCTGGAATAATATGAAGATTCCTTCATTGAAGACGGGCATGAAGCCTGCAAGGGAAATTCCTGAAATCAGACAGAGGAAACCGAATGCAATCCTGAGCAAAAATCTCTTCCAGAACGGAAGGAATCCCCTGTAGCCAATAACAACTATTGAACCAAGGAAAAGGATTAAGAATATGTAAATAACTATCTGTGTTACCTGCAGGATAAGCGGAAGGTTTGTTATGAGCTCTGAAAGGGTTCCTGCAAGCTGGGCAGGGTCTATGGCCATATTATATTATTACTATGGTTCAAATAAATACAGCAGAAAGTTAAACAATTAACTATTTAAATTGAGGAGCAGAAAAGGGTTGTATATGGCACGAATGTACAGCAGGAAAAGGGGAAAGAGCGGAAGCAAGAGACCAGTGAAGAAGGGAGCAGGCTGGATTAAGTACAAAAGGGAAGAGATAGAAGAGATAATACTTAAGTTGGCAAAACAGGGTCACCAGTCAGCAGAGATTGGTATGATTCTAAGGGACCAGTATGGAATCCCCTCGGCAAGGCTTGTTTCAAAGAAGAGGATAGCAAGGGTCATGAAGGCGAACAAGGTTTATCCAGAATTCCCAGAGGATATGCTCAATCTTCTGAAGCGGGCAGCCGGCCTCAGAGCCCATCTTGCAAAGAACAAGAAGGATTACACCTCAAGGAGGGGGCTTGAGCTCACGGAGTCCAAGATAAGGCGCCTCGCAAAGTACTACAAAAGGAAGAAGATTCTCCCACATGACTGGAAATATGAAGCCGAGAAGATAAAGCTGCTGGTGAAGTAGCTGGTGGGCACTTCCCCTATCAGGCAACAATCCTCAGATTCTTTGATGTTATTGCTGAAAGAACAGACATTCCTATGCTTGATTTCTTTCTTACCTTTATTCTCCCCTTCTTTCCCACAAAGGCTGAGAACAGGAAATCATCTCCCCTGTGTATCTCGACCCGCTTGCCTGTGAGTTCGGGCGCCACACCCAGATAAATGGTGTTTCCGTGCTCCTCGAATTCCCAGTGGAGTTCCTTCTTGAATGTTCCGCCCTTGGGCTCTACAGAGATTTTTATACCCAGTTTCTTCTCAAGCTCGCTGATATTCTTGCCCTTTGTGCCTATTAATCTTGGTATCACATCTGTCTTTACCCTGACCGTCGCTCTGGTGTCCGAGAGCAGCTCAACCTCGGCATTTGGGTCGTAGTGGCTGAGGACATTCTTGATGCTCTCTGCTGCAAGCCTTCTTGCAGGCGAGCCTTCCTGCTTTTCAGCCACAGGGACTATAACAGTCTCCTCGCCATAGGTATACATTTCATATTCGAGCTTCTTGGTCTCAAAGTCCCTGATTTCCACAACAGGTCTTGTGAGGTCCTCCTCCTGCATGCCAGAAGGCATTTTAACAGTCAGGCCGAGCTCATAGACCTTCTTTATTTTTCCATCCTTTATGTATATCACAGTGTCTATGACATGGGGTATCATGCCAAGCTCAAGCCTTCCTATAAACCTCTGGATTGCTGAAACAGTGTCTGTTGAGTGCACAACACCAATCATACCCACGCCCGCAAGCCTCATATCTCCGAATACCCTGAAATCCCTCGTCTTTCTCATCTCATCGAATATTGTATAGTCAGGTCTAACAAGCAACAGGAGCTCTGCTGTCTTTTCCCAGTCACCCTCGAGCGGGGCATACTGGGTGACCTCCGGACCCACTTGCAGATCTCTCGGCTGCTCAAATGTTTTGACCACCTTGTCTTTTGAGGAAAGGAAGTCTGCAATGCTTCCGGCAAATGTGGACTTTCCTGAGCCAGGCGGCCCTGCTATCAGGATTCCCCTCTCGCCTGTCACAAGCATCTTCTGCAGTTCCTCATGCAGCTTATAATCCTCAAGTTTGACCTTGGCAATGGGTCTTACTACGGTGAGCTCCAGACCATTCGCAAACGGTGGCCTGGTTATGGCTATCCTGTAGAGCCCGGACTGTATGACCATTGCCCCCTGCTTCTCAATCTCTATGAAGGAGTTCTCATCCACCCTTGTTTTGGACATTATATGGTTTATCATGTTCCTTATTTCATCCTCTGTCATGGGATTTTTGCTGAGCTTAACAACCCTTACCTGGCCTGGTTTGCCCCTCTTTGCATAGGGCTGTGTGCCTGTCTTGAGATGAACAGACTGCGTGTCGGCTGTAAAGAACCTCTCTACAGAGAGCGTCTTGCCAACGGGCTGTGGTATGTAAACAACCGCGACATCCTCTGCCTCCCCGACAAGGGCCTGCACGTAATCACAGGTCACGAGTGTTGCCTCCTCCTTTGCTGCAACATCCCTTATGATTGCATCCAGCCTTCCCTTCTTTGCTAATTGTATCTCCTCCAGGGTAGGCCTTTTGCCTGTAAATTCGAGCTTTATGTCCCTGCCCTTGCCGAGCTCCCTTATCCTCTTTATCTCATCGAGACCCTCAAAACCGGTCTCCCTTCCCCTTGAAGCCTGTGCCTGGAGCTCATCCAGCACGGTATGGGGGATTATGATTCTTGCATCCCTGACTCTGCCTTCCTCTATGAGTGCAGAGAGCCTTCCGTGTATGAGAACAGAGGTATCAGGAACTATATTCCTGAGGCTGCCAAAATCTACTCCCTTCTCTGCCTTTTTTATCCTGAATTTTCTTTTCATATTATCACCTCTTTGTTGCTGTGTCTATAAACACAGGCAATCAATAAGTTGTTCGAAGTGGTGAACTCCAACAGCCTGTCATGTGAAGCTTTGCTCCACATCTCTTGAACTGATGTTCAAGATATAGCATTACATCTTTCAAACAAGCGTTCCCAGAAAAAGCCCCAAATCTGTAATCGCTTTTCAATATAGTGGTTTTTTTGGGTTTATAAAGGTTTCGGTGCCCTTAATGCCTCTTATTTGCACTCATTTTAAATACCTTTGGCACCCTATATATTTATATAGTTTTTCTCTGTGTATTTTTGAGGGGTTTGATGGCAGAATTTCAGGTTAAGGTTGAGAATGTTGTTGTTTTTGCATCTCTCGGCAAACCCATACCACTGAACAAGCTGGTCAGCAGTGTTGAGAATGCAGAATACGAGCCAGAGCAGTTCCCGGGGCTTGTCTACAGGACAACAGAACCCAGGGCTGCAGCGCTAATATTCTCTTCAGGAAAAATAGTCTGCACCGGCGCAAAGAGCATCGAGAAGGCAAAGATAGCTATACGGAAGGTTGTGGAGAAGATAAGGTCAGTAGGGATACCCATGCCCAAGGAGTTTGGCATAAAGGTGGAGAACATTGTGGCATCATCCAAAATAGATGCAAAGCTGAACCTCGAGGAGATAACATTTGCCCTGGAGGATGCAGAATACGAGCCAGAGCAGTTCCCGGGGCTTGTCTACAGAATAAGCAAGCCAAGGGTTGCATTCCTCCTTTTCAGCTCGGGAAAGATAATATGCACAGGCGCTCATACAATAAAGGATATCCATACCGCACTGGGCAAGCTCAAGGAGAGGCTGGAATCAATAGGCATTAAGGTAAAGCCTGTTGTTGAATAAAGCCTTTTCTTTTGGGAAAAGAAAACCATAATTCAGAATAAATTCCGTTATCATTTCTTCCTGTTTCCCTTTCCTACAGGGCTCTTCCACTGCCAGGAGAAGCTCCTAATCTTCTTTGACCTGCCGAAACCGCATGCAGAGCAGACCTTCCTTCTAACATGGAATGCCCTTTTTCCGCAGCGGCGGCATAAAATATGGGTCTTTTTCCTTCTCTTACCAAATGATGGTGTACCCTTTCCTGGCATTTTTTCTCACCAAAACAAGTCTATTGCCCAGGAGAAATATACACAATGCTGTCCCCTCTTATCAGAACCTTTCCCAGTTTTAGGGATTTCTCCCCCTGTATCTCTGCGTCGTCAAGCCACACATTTATATGGGAGTCGAATGCCTTTAGTGTTCCCACGATGTCATCGCCATTCTTTGTCTTCACTATTATCTTCTTATCCTGTGAGCTTCCCAGCACGTCCAGTGGTCTCTGCATATGTCCTCCACCTCAAACAATTTTAAATTTAACAACCTAAATACTATTATTTGGACAAAACGTATTTAAATAGAGTTGTTTGCATAATTTGATTTATATGACAAAATGGCATTTGCGCTCAAAGAGAAAACCTTCAGGCGGGAAGCTGAAGCCGTTGAGGAAGAAGAGAAAATTTGAAAGGGGTTCTGGATTTCTTGAGACAAGGATAGATGAGAGAAGGGTTAAGATGAAGAGAACTGCTGGAGACGAAAGGAAGATAAAGCTTCTTTCAGCGGACAAGGCAAATGTAATCGACACAAAAACAGGGAAGAGTGTAACCACAAAGATTCTGTCGGTTGAGGAGAACCAGGCAAATCCGCACTATGTGAGGAGAAACATAATAACAAAGGGTGCTGTGATAAAAACAGAGGCAGGCTTGGCAAGGGTCACATCAAGACCAGGGCAGGATGGTGTTATAAACGCTGTTCTGATTGAGGAAAAAAAGCCCCAAAAGTAATCAGATAAATATCTTTTCATACAGCGTATCAACAATTTCACTATTGATTACCACTTCAGACATCCAGTAAAGACCTTCCCCCTCCCGTGAAATCAATATTGGTTCTTTTATCTGTTCAGGAAGATGGGAAGGATTATCCACTATAAACATGGAATATGCATCATCCTTTGTTAAAGAATAGACGGAATTCACTGGCTCCCCATATTGCGTATAACTCTTTGGAATGGTGAAAACACCCTTATCATACAGGATATAGCCAATGTAAAGGTAATTCTGATTCATTACAGGAACAATCCACAGATAAGCTTCCTTGTTTTCATTGTAAATCACAACATACTCATCCAGAATCCCATTGGGATAGGCTTCCTGCCCTTCAGGCGTGGCGAGCCATTCCTGAGAGCATATCATAATGTCGGCTTCATCCCCGGTACACTGTCTTCCCGGAGCACCCGTTCCGTTGCCCCCTGCCGGGATTTCCCCTGAAATGCATCCGCTAACCAAAACAATCCCTATTGCAAGCAGGGCAAACAAAAACTTTCTGTCCATAAGACCTGATTGAATAATTAGGAGAAAGGTTTAAATGTTTTACTCGTATTCCACTGTCCTCGGTGGCTTGGGGCTTATATCATAGAAAACCCTGTTCACTTGGGAGATATCGAGTACCTCATTTGCTATATCCCTTAAAACTGAATTATAATCAGGAAAAACGGTTACGTCTGCTGTCCTGACATCTATGGAATCAATACACCTGATTGCAACATTGTATTTACCTCTACCCCTCTTTAAAAGTGTACACAAAACACCAGAAACAGGAAATTGTGTTGGCACAAGAGAACCTATCATATCTAATGCATTGGGGTCTATATCGTCACGGACTTCTATGCAAAGCGGTTTTTCATAGTTTCTTTTTTCGTTCCTTATTCCTGTAACCCTTGTTGAAAGCAGGTAGCATCCTTTTAATTTTTTGTAACCAAAGTCTGCCAGAATCTTGTTTATAAAATCTCTAGCCTCGGACGGTGCCTCCTCTGTATCAGAATTAAATGTTGCTGCAAAATTCTGGAAAGGCGTCTGTCTCCCGTTGGCATTCAAAATAAGGGGGACACCATAGTTTTCTTCAAAATAATTATCAATTCCTTCTTCAACAATTCTGTTAGCTTCCCTCTCAACCTCTAAATTTTCCGGTGTTATCACACCCACAGTCTTGACCATCAGTCCAGGACCCGGGAATGGCTTTCTTAGCGCGACTTTCTTGGAAAGTCCAAGATATAGAGCAAGCCTTCTTACCTTATCTTTTGTAAGAGAAGCCAAAGGCTCCACCCTCTTCTCAATGCCAGGATATGCCAACATGGGGTTATGCTGTGTTTTAAAGCCCCGCTTTGTTTCTTCCCTGTCCGGTGCGATTCCGCCATCACAGAGCACAGGGCAGCCGGCTTCCTCCGCAACCTCGGAAAAGACATCTGCATAAGGCACTTGGAACGCCTTTCTTTTTTCTTCCGAGTCTTCAATCCCCATTGTTGCATCATGAAATCTTCTGCTTGCATCAACAAGAGTAAAATTTGAAAACTTGCTACTAAATTGTTTTGCAACGAGTTCCGGTTCCTCACCATCGCTAAACCTTCTCATGTAGCCCAGGTCAACATGAACAGGCACAACCTTCTTCTCACCTAAAGCTTTGTAAAGCAGCTCTACTGCAACCGAGGAATCAGTACCACCAGAAACAGGTGATATAACCTTTTTATTTGGCCCTATATTTTCATTCAGGAAATCCATTGCTCCATTGAAAAAAGCCTCTGGGTCAACCATAGGGTCTGGCGCGTCTAAAAAAAGAATAGCATCATTTTTCATAATTTTATTTGGAAAGTAAGTTTTTTAAACTTAAGCGTTCATTTTCTCCAGAATCCTTTCCTTTGCTATCTCAAGGGCTGCAACCCTAGGACTGACCCCTTTCTTGTCAGAGCGCTCCAGAACCAGTTTTGTATTCTTTTTTATCTTTTCCTCAACAAGACTGAACATCTGTTTGGCTGTGCCGCCGGTATATTCAACATAGCTTGAGATAACACCGCCTGAATTTGCAACAAAATCAGGAACCACCAGTATACCTTTCCTGTGCAGTTTTTCTTCAATCTCAGGGGTTGCTGGTATGTTGGCTCCCTCAGCAATTATCTTTGCCCTGATTTTGCTCCAGTTCTTTTCGTTTATTGAGTTGGGTATTGCAGCCGGTACCAGAACATCAACCGGAAGTTCAAAGAGCTTTTCGCATGGGAGAACCTCTCCAGGTTTATAATTGGTAACAGTTCTCTGTTCTTTTTTCACTTTCGCCAACTTCTCAAAATCCAGACCCTTGGGATTGTATATAGTTCCCTTGGAATCCGAGGCAGCGACCAATCTGGCTCCCCATTCTGTCAGGAACTTTGCAACAAACCACCCCACATTTCCAAAACCTTCCACAGCAAAGCTAACACCCTTTATGTCCAGACCTTTGTGCTCTATTGCAACCCTGGCTGCATGCGCAGTACCAAATCCAGTTGAACCGAGTTCGTGTGGTATACCACCCATATCCTTTGGCTTGCCTGTACAAGCTTTAAGAGAGCCGTTTGCTTCTGCAAACCACCTCATTTCTTCCTCAGCCATGTTCATATCAGGAGCTGCTATGTACTTGCTCGGGCAGACTGGCTTCAACGCCCTGGAGAATGCCTCCACAATCGCTTTCTTCTGTTCCTTTGTCAGTTTTTTGTCATCAGCAACAATCCCGGACTTTGCCCCGCCAAAAGGCAGATCAGCCAGTGCATTCTTCCATGTCATTGCCCTTGCGAGTTTGAAAACCTCATCCACAGTAACTGTGGGGGTCATCCTGATTCCGCCCTTGCCCGGACCAAGACTCAAATTGTCCAGAACAAGGAATCCTTTCATTCCTGTTTTTTTATCCTCAACCTTCAGAATTTTCTCCGGACCAAACTTATCAGATTTGACCATATAACATTATGTTGTAGAATGATATAAAAAAATTAATGCACATGCTCTATATTCTCACGTACAGACTTTACACGCTTATGGATAGCCTGCAAATCCTTGGATATGAACTTTTTGTTCTTCTTATAATAATCATACACAGCCTCCTTCAGCGCTTCCGTGGCGAGCACAGAGCAGTGATATTTAACAGGAGGCAAGCCTCCTAAGACCTTCACTATATCATCTTCTCTGAGCTTCATCACTTTTTCTATTGTCTTGCCCTTTATCATGTCTGTAAGAACCGAAGATGTGCTGATGGCTGCAATGCAGCCAAATGTCTTGACCTTGGCGTCCTTTATTATATCCTGACCCTTTTTGTTTTTGCCTACCTTTATGTACATCCACATCAAATCTCCGCAGAGAACGTTCCCTACCTTCCCCACTCCATCAGGGTTTTTAATCTCCCCCATGTTGTGCGGATGCTTAAACAACTGCATTACCTTCTTGCTGTATCCATATGTTTCTGCCATATCAGTCACCTTCTGTCCTCACTTCAATACCATTCCTCTTCAGCAGCGCGGTTGTGACACCGTCCCCTTCCCTGAGCTTCCCGGTGAATGTGCCGTCATATACCTTTCCGCAGCCACATGCAGGGGAGTTGGACTTGAATATGGCTTCCCTCGCACCAAGCATTCTGGCTATATTCAGTGTTTCTTCAGCTCCTTTGAGGACTTCCTTGGTGACATCCCTGCCTTCGGAGTTTACAACCCTTGCCTTTCCGTCCAGCACATCTCCCCCTGTGCCATCTACTATCTCCTGCGGCGGCCTTGGAGTAGGGAGTCCGCCAAGCTGCTCCGGGCAGACAGGCACTGCTTCACCCTTCTCAACCATTTCAATCACTTTCTTGTCGGGATTAGAGCTTCCGTCATATCTGCTTTTCACACCAATCAGACATGAGCTTACTATTTTCATCAAAACACCTATATTACACAAACACCAGGGGTGCATGGGGGATACATCAAAAAGACTACCAACAGGCAGAAAAGCACTGTTGTTACCGCGCCGATTGTTATGAATGTCCACTTGAAGTTTCTTTCATTGTAAAAAAACTTTCCCAGCCTTTGCATGTTTCTCTCTACCAGCCACATTGAGAGTGCATGTCTCATCTTGTTATCAAATGAGGCAGAGCATTTCCTACCCCTTATCTTATCCAGAAAACATCTCCAGCCTTCCCTTATGTAACCCCTGTACCTCGGGAAAAATATGCCCAACACTGCAAAATACAAAACCAAAATAATGCAGGGAATGCAGAATATCATATCATTCACCCCCTCCCAGCGGGCTTATCTTCCTCAGGTTATCAACAATAC
>JAUWZW010000008.1 GCA_030615165.1 Candidatus Aenigmatarchaeota archaeon | reverse complement strand
GACATCTGCACAGATGAATGTTCTGCTGGAGAAACACAATGTTCAGGAAGCTTCAAGCAAACATGCGGAGATTATGATGAAGATTATTGTCTGGAATTCCCTTCTTCCACAACAGGACCTGGGAATGAGGAATGCCCATGCAGCTGTCAAGATGGACAATGCATAGTATTAGAGGGTGATGTTGGCGGTAACGGTATTGTTGATATCTTTGACCTCGCTGCAGTCGGCTTATGTTATGGTCAACCAGCAACAGGTCAGTGTGAAAGTGCGGATGTTCACAAAGATGGCAAGATAGATATTTTCGACCTAGCAACCGTTGGTTTGAATTATGGAAATAGCTGTTAAAATTGCTGATGGATGTTAACCTTTTATTTCTTTGCTACAATTTACCATAAGGGGAAGGGTTATGGCCAGGGGAATTTCACGTAAGCATGTTTTCCTGCTAATCTTAACGCTAATCCTTTTTGTAAATTTTGGTGCAGATATTTCTTCCCAGAGATATCTGGGTCCGGATTTGCAAAGGATTGAGGACAGGCTCCAGGAGCAGGGGGGCGCCAGGGTTATAGTGATGCTGGGGGAATCCCCTGTAATGAAAACCAGCATGACGGCTGGCGGTGAAGCAGGGGATGAAATCAGGCAGCTTGAAGATTCGGTTTTGAGCAGGCTGAATGTGGCCGGACGGGATAATGCCATGATGGTTTCAGCAGCTACAGAAGTGGGGGTTGATTTCTATCTGAAATACAGGTATTCCACTGTTCCGGCTTTTGCCGGCAATGTGACAGCTTCAGGGCTGGAAAAATTAAAAAACCATCCGAATGTTAAGGGGATTTACCTTGACAAGAAAGTTCATACCATGTTGCAGCAAAGCGTGCCTTTAATAAACGCTTCTGAAGTATGGAACAAACAAGTGAATGGTGTTTATCTAACAGGAGAAGGCCAGACCATTTGTGTGATTGATACCGGTGTTGACTATACACATCCTGCCATTGGAAGTGCACAATGTGCTCCAGCGGGCTGGCAGATAGATGGAACTCCAACCCCCCACATTCTTGAATATCAATGTTCTATTCCCTTTGAAAGTAAAATCTGGACAATCCATAAAGAAAGTTATTCAAATATAGCAGTCCATTTTGATTGGATAAATACACAAAAAGAACTAGCTTATATTTTTGTCAAAGATGCTGAAGGAAATATGGTGCAGGCCTATTCAGGAGATTACACAGATGAATGGACTTTTTCTGTTCCTGGAGATACAATTGAAATAAATTTTACCGGAGCTTTTGGTTATGGTTTTAGGATTGATAAAGTCCTAGATGGCTATACAGCGTATACTTGGCAAAACTGCGGAGATTTTATCGGTGGCTATGATGCAGTTAATTTTGACATGAATCCAATGGATGACGATGGTCATGGCACACATGTTGCGGGCATAATCACATCAGATGATTTAACATACAGAGGCATAGCCCCGGATGCAAAGATTGTTATGGTAAAAGCATTGAATGAGTTTGGTTGGGGATATGATTCAACTGTATTAGCTTCCATAGATGGATGTGTCCGTTATGCTGATTTATATAATATTTCAGTTATAAGCCTTAGCTTAGGGACTGACTGTAATAAGGAAATTTGTTATAGTGATTATTGTGACAGTTCTTCTTCTTTTACCTCTTTCATAAATAAAGCTGCTGAAAATAATATCCTGGTGGTAGCTGCTTCAGGCAATAATTATGATTCATCAGAAATTGTTGAGCCGGCCTGTGTAAGGAATGCAATGCCTGTTGGCAGCACAGACGACGGTTCCGGAGGCACAACTGCTGATGAAATCTCTTCCTTTTCAAACAGATGGTCACAGCCTATGATTTTTGCTCCTGGAGATTCAATATATTCAACTATACCGGGAGAAGGTTTTGATAGCATGGAAGGAACCAGTATGTCCGTTCCGCACGTATCAGGAGTTGCTGCACTTATGTACCAGTATGCAGAGCTGAAAGGAATTACTCTAACTCCCCAGGAAATTGAGGATATATTAATTGCCACCGGGAAGCCGGTCGGGGGACATTCAAGGATTGATGCCCTTTCTGCAATTGAATATATGGGCCTTCTCAGGGTATCCGGATATGTATTTGATTCTTCCGGCAATCCATTAGCAAATGTTCCAGTAGAACTAGAAAATGAAACAACAATTTGGTTAGAGGGAATAACAAATGCTGATGGCTATTTTGAATTCAATCTGCCCCAGGGTGAGTATGGATTGTATATTAATATGGACGGGCCAATTTTAGAAGGATATACAGAAGCTGACATTGGTGAAGATACTCCTATGATTGATCTAACATCAGATATTCAAATAAACTTTACTTTATGGAAAATTAATGTAAGTCTTGAAACAGATTCTTCCAATTACAATAAAGGAGACACAATTGAGGTTAATGTAACTGTAGAAAATAATGAAATTTACAACAATATAGAAAATTGGGAAGTTGGTGCAGACATGTATTTTTGGAATGAGACTTATGGGGAATGTATTGAAGATTCTTATTCAGTTAACATAAATTCTGGTGAGAAAAAATCATTTTTATTGTATTTAGAAATACCAGAAAATATAGTATATGGTAATTGGAATCTCTGGGGTTGGGTTTGGAAAGAGGAAGTAGAATTTGAATCTTCTAAAGGCCCATTACAAGGAGAAATGGGGAAAGAAGAAGGGAAAGAAATTTATATAATAACAGATTATGAACAGGAAATAAGAAACAATTACAAGGCATTAGAAACAGCTTTTGAATCCAAGGATATAAACTCTTTTATGAATTATATTTCTTTAGAATATCTTGATGGATGCGAAAATTACAGTGATTTTAAAGATGAAATTCAATATCTTTTTAATAATTATTTTGATTTAGAATTAGATTTCGAAATTCATAATATAATATTTTCTGGAGATCTTGCTTTTGTTAAAAATACTGGAAATTGGACAGGAAAAAATGATAGTATTATGGAAGGAGATAGCTGGTTTTTTGAAGAAGATATGTGGAAAAAAGAAAATAATGAATGGAAATGGTATGGCAATCAGAAAAGGGCTTGGGCAGATGTAGCAGTTGGATATAGTGTTGATGGTGGCCATCATTTTTTGAGAATAAGGGCAGAAACAGAATGTGAAGATAAAGAGCTTATATCAGCCAATGTAAGTGGTCCAGGTATTATTGACGAAATAGCTATGGACCCATATGAATATGGTGAAGGATTTATTGCATGGGTAGACCCATATTTCCAGCCTAATGTAGGAGACATTTATACTTTCTATTTAGTTTATTCTGATGATTACACTGAAGAAATTAACGATACTATAGAAAACATAATTGAATCAGGTCCAACCATAACCTATCCACAGCATTCCTCTACTATAAATGAATCACAGCCAGTTTTTACATGGACTGATGCAGGTTCAGCAGTTAACAATCAAGGTTATTATTGGGTTAGAATAGGCAATGAAACAGACCCTGAAATATGGGACATAGAATTGCCTTTAACAGAAACATCTGTAAAATATAATGTTGATGGAACAGCAAAAGAACCACTAAAAACAGGCCATGGCTACTGGCTTGAAGTTTTTATTTTTGATAAATATGATAATTTTGCTAATTCGAGAATATATTTTAATGTTTCTGAAAGCCTGGGTTATTCTTTGTCCGGCTATGTTTTTGATTCTGCTGGCAATCCATTAACAAATGTTCCAGTAGAACTTGATATAATATGGTTATTAAATAAAACAGATGAAAATGGATATTTTGAATTCACAAATCTTCTTCAAGGTCTTTATCAATTAGATATAAATGAGGGAGATGAAGGATATCCGCCACTTGAAGATTATACAACAATAGAGTTTGAAGAGGAAAATATTATAAATTTAACAGATAATTTGGAAATAAATACTAAATTATATAAGATAGATGCAAAACTTGAATTAAATGCTTCTACCTTTGAGAATGGCGATACTATAAAGGCCAATGTAACCGTAACGAATAATGAGGCATTTCCTTTAACAAACTGGGCACTTGTTTTGGGAGTAGATGCTGAGAATGGAGAATATGAAGAGCTTTACTTTAATTTAACGCCAACCAGCATAGCTGCCGAGGAAACAAAATCCCTTGTTTTTACATACAAAATACCGGAAAATAACACGTATGATGAGATGTATGTTTTCGGCGGGACAGGAAGCGATAAATGGAGTGTGGTCTCTTCCTGGGGCAATCTTACAGCTTTGATATACAAGATTGATGAAAAGGAAATCTATCTCGGCGCTCTTCCGGGTGATGTAAACGGCGACTGTGTTGTTAACATATTTGACCTGGCAGCAGTTGGGCTGGCATACGGAAGCCAGCCAGGAGATACGAACTGGAACCCTAATACAGATGTTCATCCAATTGGTGGAAACGGTGTGATAAATATTTTTGACCTGGCTACTGTTGGCTTGAATTATGGAAACACCTGCTGAAGACAAATCCGTTTTTATTTCTTTGCTACAAGTTAAAGGTATGCGGGGTATGAAAGCAGGGTTGTGGCTAATGGTCCTTGTTCTGTTTATCTCAGGCGCCATATCCGTCAGGGCCTCCCCGCAGATTGACTGGCTTGAGAGCCAGCAGGACTTGTTCTCCACAGGGCTCCTGGATTCCTATGAGGGAGATGGAAACAATCTGGCATACATATATGACCAGGCCCTGGCAGTAATTGCCTTTACAGAGGCAGGGAAGCTTGGGAGGGCAAAAAAGATATTGGACAGGATGGAGGGGCTGCAGGATTCCCAGGGAAGATGGTATGAGTGCTATGATGCCTCAAACGGGAACCTGGGCCGCTGGGACTGCGACCTTTACAATACAGGGCCCATAGCATGGGTGGTCATGGCCATAAACTTCTATGAACTGGAGACCAGGGACACCCAGTATGCAGGTATGGCAGAAAAGGCACTGGGATGGCTTGACAGCATGAGGGTTACTAATCAGGGGGATGAAAGGCACGGCTCCTTAAAGTACTGCACTGGTAATGCATGCACCATCCCCAATGCTGTAAGCACGGAGCACAACCTTGATGCGTATTCTGCATATCTCTGGAGATGGAGGCTCTCTGGCAACATCGGGTATAAGGACAATGCCAATCTTATCAGGGAGTATCTGGTCCAGGAGATGTGGGCCCCTTCAAACATGTCCAATGGCACCTACCATAATGTGAATGTTTTTTGGAGGGGCTTTGATGATTTTGTATGGTGCACGGACTGCCAGAGCTGGAGCGTTCTTTCCCTTGGTCCAACAGGCCCTAACGGTGAGGAATTCTGGAGGTCGCTGGGATGGCTCCATTATAGTTACTGGGGTAGTACCAGGAACCAGAAGGACTACAATTCAACCATACAGGATGTGGACGGATTCGAGCCGTGCACAGAGGACCAGGACCATGTATGGCTTGAGGGAACAGAGGGTGTTGCTGCTGCGTTCTACAGTATCGGGGACAATGCCAATTATAGTTATTTCCATAACCAGACAGGAAGGGTTGTTTCCTCTAATGGCGGCATAATCCATACATTTAATGAGTCAGGGGATAGTGAAAAGGCATGGCCAGGGAACTGGAGGTATAATTCTGTTGCAAGCACCTCCTGGTATTACTTCAATGAGAGGGGGGTTAACCCTTTTGCGCCGGATTTCAGCAACTGGTTTGTGAGCGTTAACAGGACCCGGTTCTATCTGTACGGAGAGCCGTTCTATTTTTCCGGAGCAAACAATTATTATCTTTTCTACAGGCCCTGGAACCAGGTGGAGGAGGTTCTGGATGATGCCAAGGCAATGAACCTGAAGGTTCTGAGGACATGGGGGTTCTGTGACGGCATGCGGAAGGAGGGATATTCATTCCAGCCAGAGCCAGGGGTTTATGATGAGTTGGGCTTCCAGAGGATGGACATGGTGATTAAAGAAGCCGGGGACAGGGGAATAAAGCTGATGATTGCCCTGGTAAATAACTGGGGTGATTTCGGGGGGATGTGCCAGTATGCAAGATGGTGCAATGAGAGCATACCGGATTATAATTCATGTTCTCCCCATGCCGGGCCCGGGACTGCCGGCTCCGGAGCGCATGACGCGTTCTATACAAACAACTGCACCAGGGAGCTTTACAAAAATTATATTGCCTATTTTCTGAACAGGACAAACTCCATCACAGGGATAAAATATAAGGACGACCCGGCAATATTTGCATGGCAGCTGGCCAATGAGCCGAGGGCAAGATCTGACCCCTCCGGGCAGACACTGTATAACTGGATATCGGAAATGAGCTCTTATATCAAAACAATTGACAGCAATCACCTGGTCACAACCGGTGAAGACGGCTTCTATAAAAACAAAAGCAATGAATACGGCTATGCGGGTTATGACGGCCAGGACTTCATATCCCATCATCAGATTCCTTCAATAGATTTCGCTTCAATGCATATGTATCCATGGGGTTCTTATTATACCTATGAAAACATGCTGAAATGGATAGAAGAGCATGCTGTTGATGCGAATACTATAATCAGGAAACCCCTGACTTTGAATGAGTTCGGAGTCAAGGGGAGTCTAAGGGATGAATATATGAGTGGTTTTTATAAAAAAATTGAGGACTCCGGCATTAGCGGGGACCTTTTCTGGATTTTGTGTCATGATGCTTACCCTGATTATGACGGGTATTGTGTTTATCCAGGGGATTCCAGTATTCCGATAATCACCAGCCATTCGGATATTATGAACAGCAAAAACGATACGAACAATTTTCCAATAATAGAGCCAATAGGGAATATCAGGGTGAATGAAACCCAGCTGGTCAGGATAATCGTGAATGCCACTGACCCGGACGGGGACAGCCTGGCCTATTATATTGATGATTCCAGGTATATCCAGAATGGTAATGTTTTTGAATGGCAAACCCAGGCAGGGGATAAGGGAATCTATTCTGTTACGGTCAGGGTTAATGATGGAAGTAAAGTTAATATCTCCAGAAGCCTTTATGTTATTGTAAGAGAGGAGAAGCCCTGTTCCATACCTACTGATGGCATGGTTATAACTGAAAGCATTACTTTTTGCTTGGATATCTATTATCTACCGAACGGAGTAAGAAGCGGTACAAATAATCCCGTAAATATAGATTGTGATGGCTCTATACTGATTGGGAATGGTAGTAAGAGTGGAATTAATGCCGGATTCGATAACGGCTCCATCAGAAACTGCGAGATAAGGAATTATGCAAATGGGATATATTTATCGTACGGGATAAATGATTTAATAGAAAACAACAAATTAATCTACAATAAGTATTATGCACTTTATTTGAACCGGGGCTCTTACAATACCGTTATAAATAATATAATAAGTCATACGAATAATTATGTTGGCCTGCAATTATACGATTCCCATAACAATACAATTACATATAATGATATAAGCCACCATGATAAAGGCATTTGGCACAATAGTTACGGGAACAATTTTTCCTATAATAATATACATAATAACGGCAATTGGAATTTTGTCATTCCTTGGGCATACAATGTCAGCGCTGAATACAACTGGTGGGGGAGCATATCCAAAACAGAAATAGCCAGTAAAATTTATGACTGCACTGATAATTCACAGCTTGGCTGTGTTGATTTTATCCCCTATCTTTGCGAGCAGTATCCCACCAGTAAAACAGCACCCTGTCTGGATGGGGATGTTAACTGGGACTGCCAGGTTGATATTTTTGATTTAGCTGCGGTTGGTTTGTGTTATGGCTGCTTAGAAGCTCAAGGATGTTGGGGTAATTGTGAACAGGTAGATGTTCATCCAGTTAGTGAAGGTAATGGCAAAATCGATATTTTTGACTTGGCGACTGTAGGGCTGAATTACGGAGGAACATGCTAATATATTAATATTTATACGTTTCCTACAGAAAGGTTTAAAAAACTTACTATCTAATCTCACTTTAGATATTAGAAATAAAGATCTTTAGGGTCATTATAATGAAAAAATTGCTTGGGGTGTTAATCTTGGGTTTGCTCGCTTTGTCGCTTCAATTAGTCATTGCATATCCTGGTACTGATGTTTTTGTGAGTCCGCCCCATACAGATGTTAACGAGGGCAGCAATTTTGTTGTAACAGTCAATGCAAGTTCACTGAACATCTTCACTGTAGTATTTGATCTTTACTTCAACAGCAGTGTGCTCGAGGCACTGAGTGTTGAAGAGGGTGATTTCTTAAATGAGGAGGGCAATACCAATTCAACATACTGCTTTATGACAGAGCATTTTCCTGATATTTTCGAAGGGAAAAAATGTTATACAATCAACAATACGATAGGGGAAATTACCTTTCAAAACACAAGGATAAGCAACACGAGCGTTTCTGGTTCAGGCAGTCTGGCTGAAATAACATTCAGGGCAAAGTCCGGAAGCACGAGCGATCTGGATTTGCAGAATGTGGAGGCGCTCAGGGTGATTGATTATCAGATAGAAGATATTACTGACCTTTCAGTCACTGATGGTGATGTGTATGTTAACCCATTGAGAACAGTGGACATCTCCCTGACACAAGGATGGAATGTTTTCTCCCTGTCTGTAGAGCCTGAAGACACATCGATTGGCAGTGTTTTGGCCTCAATTTCAGGAAGTTATGATATTGTCTGGACAACCATTAATGGTGTTCCGTATTCAAATACGGGGAGATTTCCTATAATTGAGATTATGCCGGAACGGAGTTATTTGATACTTATGAATACTGCAGATATATTAACTGTGCAGGGTTTCGAGCCTAAATCAAAAGCGGTTCAATTTGCATCTGGTTGGAATCTTTTGGGCTATCCATCAATGAGCAACAGGCTTATCACAGACGTTTTATCCGGAATTGATTATGATATTGTTTGGACAACTGTCAACGGCATACCATACTCCGACAAAGGGAGATTTCCTATAACAGACATGGTGACAGGAAATGGTTATCTTGTGCGTATGAATTTGGTTGGGAGCTATGATATTGTAAATAGGTGATGTGAATGAAATATGGAATACTTATAATCCCCATGATTGTGCTCATGAGTATAGGCATGGTTTCTGCTATGCCAATCCCGATAGAATTGGATGTCAATATTCTGCACAACGGAAACAATATAGATACGAGCACTGTGGCTACCGTTTATTATTACAATGAAGATGCTGGGGGAAATCCTGTTCCGGAAAGTCTAAATACCAATGATGATGCATGCCCCCCGATTTGTTGGGGAATTTATTTAGGTAAATCAAATCTTTATGCCACATTCTGGATAAAACCCGGGACAGATGTAACAATCAACATACAAGGCTATCCAAACTACACGTTCAGCAATGTAAATGGAAACATTGGCCCTCTGGACATAAACGTGAACGGTCCGCCAACAGTATCCGATGTTGTGATATCACCTGACCCTGCATACACTAATTATGATCTAACAGGTTCCGGTACTTACTCAGACCCTGAGGGCGACCCGGAATCCGGTTCAACATTCAGGTGGTACAAGAACGGGGAAGTGATACCGGGTGAAACAGGTACAACACTAGATTCAAGCAATTTCCTAAAGGGGAACAGCATAATATTTGAATACACACCAAAGGACGGAACGGATTTCGGCGCTCCTGTGAACTCCACTCCATTGGTCATAAGCGACACGCCACCTACACCACCAACCCTGAGTTCAATAACACCAGACACTGCCTATAAAACATCAACCCTTTCAACAACAGCATCAGAAAGCATGGATATAGATGGGGACGGCATAACCTACCTTTACCAGTGGAGGGATTCGGATGACACAACGGTTCTGCAGGACTGGTCTGTAACGAATACGTTTGACTGCTCAGCCTCTGCTCCATGCACAAAGGGTGATACCATATATGTTCATGGCAAGGCGCACACTGATGATGCGAATTCAACAGATGTTTCAAAATCAAGGCTGATAAGCAATTCACCGCCTGTCCTGAACCCGATAGGGGACAAATCGGTGAATGAAAGTCAGCTGCTTCAGTTCGATGTTAGCGCAACTGATGATGATCCAGAAGACACAACGCTCACATACACTGCAGACAATCTGCCTGCTGGAGCAAGTTTTGTTGGTCAAACATTCACATGGACACCAACATATGATCAGGCAGGAACATACGATGTTACATTTAATGTTAGTGACGGGCCTGATAAAGACTCGGAAACCATAACCATAACAGTCAACAATGTAAACAGGGCTCCGGAAATAACATGGTTTGCCCCTTCAAACGAAACAACACTTGAGACAAGGGATACAACAGACCTTTTGTTCTTCGGAATCTTTTACAACCTGCTTTTCAATCACACATCAGAGGACCCGGATGGTGGTGGTTTAATATACTCATGGAAGCTGGACGGAGCAGTAATACCGGGCGAGACAGGCACGACATGGCTTTACTCACCACCAGAAGCAGACTGTGGGAGCAGAATAGTGCTGTTAACAGTCAGCGATGGTTCTCTGACAGCTACCCAATCATGGGATGTTACAGTAAAGCTGAGAGGGGATGTCAATGGAGACGGAGAAGTTGGCATAACCGACCTGGCAATGGTTGGTCTTGCATACGGCTCAACGCCAGACGACCTGAACTGGAATGAGGATGCAGACCTTCATGTTCCTCCCAAGAGCGACGGCACGCCGGAAGGCAACGACAGGATTGACATCTTTGACTTAGCAACTGTGGGGCTGAATTACGGGAGAACATGCTGAATATCCAACCAGCATTAAACTTAAATATCTTTCTGTCAAATAAAAGTCAGGTTGATAACTTGAAAGGAATAGCATCGATTATTTTGGCAGGAATTGTGGCTCTTATTATAGTTGCTGGTGTAGCTGTGTATTATGGTTCAATCACAGGTTTCTTTGTCCTTGGCCCTGCGCAAGAAAGTGGTGCTGAAGCAGATAATGTTTCTGAACCTAGCACAGGTGGAACAGGTGGACTTCATATTGGTGAGCCGCAGATTATTGGGGAAGAGTCTGCCCAGCCCGAAGAACCCGCGGAAGAGGAAACCGAACCCGAAGAGGATGAAGAAACGCAACCGCCTAGTGGTGGTGGAGGCGGGGGAGGCAGTCCTGGTGGTGGAGTCACGCCACCAAGTCCTCCAGACAATAACCCGCCTGTTCTGGGAGAAATAAAGGATATACCAGTAAACGAAGGTGATTTGGTAACAATAACAGCAAGCGCAACAGATGCTGATGGTGATGACTTAGCATACTCCATCAATGATTCAAGGTTTGCACAGAGCGATAATGTGTTCACATGGCAAACATACTGCAACGATGCAGGCACATATGATGTCATTGTGGGTGTTTCCGATGGCAGGGGCGGAGAGGATTCGCAAACCTTAACCATCACAGTTTCAGATACATTAAACTGCACATCAGAGGTCAGGGTAAGTCCGGTAACCAAGAATGTGAGTGAAGGAGAAAATTTCACTGTTGATATAGAAATCAATACGAGTGAAGGGGTGTTTGCTGTTCAGATTTACATATATTTCAATTCCAGTATATTGAGTGCAACCAGCGTGGATGAGGGTGGTTTCCTGAGTCAGGATGGAACCAATACATCAATGCAGATGTGCAAAGTGGGAATTTTTGGGACCGAGCTCTGCCCTAAGGTAAACAGCACCTCAGGTGAAATTGTTTTTGCCAATACAAGGCTGGGTTCTGGCAAGGGTGCTGTTACCGGAACGGGCAGTTTAGCAACAATTACATTTAATGCCAAGGGAAGCGGCACAAGCAGTCTGGATTTGAGGGATGAGGATGTAATACTTTCTGACATAAATGTTCAGGCAATTCAAAATGTTTCAGTAACTGATGGAATAGTGAATGTAAGTTAAAATTTTGACGTTTGCCTTTACGTCAAAACCAGTAATATGGGATTGAATCTGATAAAAGGTTTATAAGGTTTTATTGCACATAGGTTTATAAAATTTACTGTTATATATTATTCATAAAAAAATTCGGGGTTTCAATGAAAGGGGAGAAATATAGGCTCGTTGTGCTGGTTTTTGCTGCATTATTTCTAGTTTCCGTTATGTCTGCTGGCATCGCTACAGCTGCCCCAGATTTTGATGATGACCTCAATGGGGATGGTATAGTAAATATATTTGATATTATAATGGCGCTGAATGGCAATGCCAATGTGATTAAAGACAACAAAGGCGACACTAATTATGACCGTAGAGTTGATATACATGATTTAGCTGCCATAGGGCTTGCTTTTGGCAGCGAACCCAGTGACCCTAACTGGAATCCTAATGCTGATATTGCGAATGCAGTCAATAAGATAGACATACTTGACCTGGCAATGGTTGGCACAAATTTTAATACTGTATATGACCCACCGCAATCGGATTGCACTAACATTTCTATAGAGACACCATCCGTGGATATTTACAAAGATGATAATTTCACCGTTAATGTGAGCATAAACACAGACGGCTCTGTTTTTGCAGGCGAATTCACCCTTTACTTCAATCCTAGCATATTGAGTGCAATCAGTGTGGATGAAGGTGATTTCCTGAGTCAGGATGGAACCAATACATCAATGCAGATGTGCAAGCTTGGGGTTTTACCTGAGCTCTGCCCTAAAATAGACAATACAGCAGGTAAGATTGTTTTTGCCAATACAAGGGTGGGTAAAAATAAGCCAGGTGTTAACGGAACAGGTGTTCTTGCAAGCGTAACCTTCAATGCAAAATCTGGAGGTACAAGCATACTGGATCTGGAAAATGTGACCTTAAGCGACCATAATCTCCTGTTGGTGCCAGATGTTTCAGTAACTGACGGTATAGTGGATGTGATGGTAACCAAGCCATCGGTAATAAACCAGGTAACAGATGACTCAAGCGCTGGAAACCCGACAAATGTAGGGAGCGATGTGACATTCACAGTAAATTGGTCTGATGAAGATTCAACCCTTGCAAGGATTTATGTCTGCGATTCAGCCAATATAGATTCGGCAGGATGCCACAACAGGGAGTTCTGCTCCACATCAAATGCTGTAACCAATCCTGTTTCTTGCCAGTATACTGCACAGGAAACCGATGCACATGTTGAAAGCTACTGGGTCAAGGTTTGTGATGATTCCAACACATGCTCAGATGTGAGCGATGAATACACTTTTTATGTAAACCACGCACCGGACATTTCAGGCATACCTGACGAGGCTGTTCCTGAGAATGGACCTGCACAGGACAACTGGATAGATTTATGGAACTATGCATCAGACCCTGAGTATGCTGTGAACCAGCTCATCTTTTCAATAACAGGCCAGAGCAATCAGAATCTGATATCATGCTCTGTTGATTCGAATAGGTACATAGACTGTGCTGCTCCAGCAGCTGACCAGGAAGGATTTTCTGATGTAACAGTTCAGGCAACAGATCCTGGCGGGCTTTCTGATACAGATACATTCAGGATAACGGTTTACCATGTGAACCAGCCACCTCAGATAGATTCATATTACCCGCTTACAGACCCTACAATTACAGAAGAGGAAAGCCAGGAATTCAGCATAACCAAGTCAGACCCTGATAATGATACATTAACGGTTCAGTGGTATCTGGATAGCAACCCGCTGCCTGGAGAGACAGGAGACAGCTACACTTATGTTGCTGATTATGATTCAGCAGGAACGCATAATGTTTTAGTTGAGGTAAGTGATAGCATAAATACAACCTCTCATGAATGGACTTTAACAGTAACCAATGTGAACCGGGCACCGGTCGCAAATGCGAACGACCCTTACACAGGAAATGAGGGCTCCCCAATAACCTTTAATGGCTCTGGCTCTTATGACCCTGATGGTGACATTATAACCTATAAATGGGACCTTGATGATGACGGGCAGTATGATGATGCAACCGGCGTAAATCCGCAATACACATGGAATGATGATTATTCTGGGACGATAGAGCTAAGGGTGAGTGATGGGACATTGTCAGACACTGATTCAACAACAGTAACGGTGAATAATGTGCCACCAACTGCTCCAGGTATTGATGTTGTCCCGGATGTAGCTTATACAACTGATGATTTAGTTTGTGAAGTTATTGAAGAAAGTTATGATCCTGCAGATGACATAACCTATAGTTATGCTTGGTATAAGGATAATAATGTTTTACAAGGAGCTCAGACAACAAACACAGTTTCGAATACACTAACAACAAAAGGAGAAACTTGGAAATGTGAAGTTATTCCACATGACGGAACAGAAAATGGACCAGCAGATGAGGATAGTGTTGTAATACAAAATTCTGCTCCTTCAATTGATTCCTATTCACCTCTAACTGACCCAACAATAGATGAAGGCCAGAGCCAGGCTTTCAGCATAACCAAGTCAGATGCTGATGGGGACCCGTTAACAACAACATGGTATGTAGACGGCTCTCTTGTTGCAAGTTCAACAGACTCCTATACATTCGACACTATCCATGATTCCCAGGGAACCTACACCGTTAAGGCAGAGGTTTCAGACGGCTCCCTGACTGACTCGCACACCTGGACCCTGACGGTCCGGGATACCTGCACCAGAATCCAGCTTGCAGCTGGAAACAACATGTTCTCCCTTCCCAGGAACCAGCAGAAGACCTTCAACCAACTCAACACCGACTGCAACATTGTCTTTGAGAACGGAAGATATGACCTGGCCTATTACAAGCCAAATACCGAGAACATCACCAATTCATCCAACTATGTGTTTACAGGTCTGGATGACATCCTGTACCCAGGCCAGGGCTACTTCGTTAAGTTCTCCGGTAACTGCTACATCCAGATGTGCGACGGAGTGGTTGGCACAGGCGACCTCGGCTACCTGGGAACCAAGCAGGTGAAGGAGGGCTGGAACATGGTGGGCGCCCCCACCTACCAGACAAACTTCAATGCAGGGACCTGCCAGCTGTTCGGGGGCGTGGGCATAATGAAGTATGCTTACGATGTCAGTGGTTGTACAAGTGATAAAGATTGTTGCCAAAAATTTGTAGAAGGCTATAATGGTGGCTATGCATACTGCAATGAACAGTGGGGAATAAAAAGATGCAGATGTGGGGTTGATTATTTCGAGCCTGGATTGGGTTACTGGCTTAGAACCGAAAATGAATGTAGTCTAGGTTAATAAGACAACTTTGTAACTACCGAAAGGTTTATAAAACTTACTGTAAAATAATAGGGCAAGTGATAACATGTGGAGACCACCTCAACATCAGATAGATGCTTTGTATAGTGAAGATGTAGGTACTGGGTATAAAGGGAAGGTAGGTAAAGGAGATGGGTATAAAACTGGAAGAGCATTGCTAGCTGCAGCAACGGCTGCAGTAACTTTTTTAGCAGGCTGCTGTTCTTCCTACAAGCCACCACTTGACAAGGATGATCTAAGGCCAGCATATCTACAAGAAGGCCCTTTTAATTATGCAGCTGAACTGGATTGCAAATGTCAAGAACTTAGTGAAAAAGGGGACATACTTGGAGATATCTTGACAAGAGCTGGCTGGGCTTTTGCTGTTGTAAATGATGCTGGAGAGGTTGTTTCTGCAGGCGCCCTTAAAACTCTTCTTGGGGAAGATGGAGAAAATTTTGCAAAATATGCTTTTGATGGAACTTATGGTGGAAGAACATTCGATGAAGCAGTTTATGGTGAACTTCTTAGCTTGGATTTAAAAGGAGCCTTGGATCGGATTTATGGCGGAGAAGAGAATGAGCTTGGAGGTCATGGTAAGTTAATCATTGTTGGTGGCTCAATTGCTGCTCCAATAGTTTTGTCTTTAGCATTACTCGATGGTAAGGCCAAAGCAGCTGCTCCTGTAGTAGGTCCAGGTTCAACTCCAGTCGACCCATTCTAGAAATGTCCGATTTTGCGTTTTCTGAACTCTCACCTTGAAATTAAAATCAGGCTTCAACCATCAGGCTCTGGTACTTACCGGAAACCCTGTACCTGTATGTCTTGCCTTTGCGAATTCTGTCTGCAAGCCCTTCATTCATCAGCCTTCTGAGAAGATTGTTCACGGAACGGACGGCGTTCTCCCTGTCCTTGTAACCATCCAGCTTCAGGTTGGAGATGAGCTCTGATGGTGTCAATTCACCCTTTTTGGAAAGGGTTTCCAGCACAATCCTTTGTCTTTCAGGTAATTCGCTTATTGTTTCCAAAGAGATGCGGCTTTCAGGGGTTTCTGCTTCCTTTAAAAAATCCAAATCAATTGTTGTTATGTTTTTCCGGAGGGCTTTCTGCACCAGGTCATTACAAATCCTTAGAGTCTCTCTGGGAAAGCCGCCCGTTCTTTCGTAAATGTACTCCACAGCATTGGCTGTGAAGGGCTTTATATCCTCTCCGCCTTCATTCTCAATCCTCTTCTTTATCAGTTCCCTTGTCTCTGCCTTTGTGAGATTGCTCAGTTCAACCCTGGTTTCGACCCTTCTCATAAAGGTCTCGAGGTTTGATTTGAGGATTTTCTCAAAAATAGGCAAACCTGCAATGACAATGAAAAGGTTTTCTGTCTGGTCTGTTATTGTCCTCAGCCACTCCAGAGAATCCAGACTTGCCTCATGGCATTCATCCACAAAGAGCAGGCACTTTTTACCCTTCAACTTCCTGTTCATAAATTCGCCCAGGTTGTAGAGGTTGGGTCCATTGCCCCTTGAGAATATGGACCTGAGGAAACCGGGCTTTGTTATTTCCCTGAAAACGGTCAGCCAGTCCTCTGGTTCCTTTGGCGGTTTGGAAAGGTAGAGAACATAATCATAACCATCAAATCCGTTAACCAGTGACTTCAGAAATGTGGTCTTTCCAGAACCGGTTGGTCCGAGGAGGAGTGAGAATTTATTCCTGCTTTTCAGTCCGCTTACAATCTCATTAACCTCCTTGTCATAACCGACAAACAGGTCGGGCAGGATGTTGAATGTAAATGGATTCGTCTCCCATTTGAATTCCTTTATGGCCTTTTCATAGTTCATACAAACCCCATTTCACAGCAACTTCATGTAAAGTTCACAAAACTTAACATTATTCATATGAAGTTCTGATTTAAAAGCTTTTTGGTTCTGGAGTGTATATGAAGTTAGTGTCCAGCTTTGCTGGACAGCTGTTGAGCGAAGCTCAACATTAGATTTAAATTGCATGAAGTTAAATAATTTCCATGAGATTATTTGTTGCAATAGAGCTTGATGAGAATCTGAGAGGCAAGGTAGAGGATATTGAAAACCAGATAAGGACATGCGACTGTGATGTGAAGTTTGTTGAGCCTGAGAACCTTCATTTCACGCTCAAGTTCCTGGGTGAAGTTCCCGAGCAGGGTGTGAAGGAAATTGAGGAAAGGATTTCCGCTCTTGTGAAGGGTGTGAAGCAGTTCAGGCTCAGCCTTGAGGGGTTTGGCTATTTTGGCAAGCCGGATTATATGAGGAGCCTATGGATTGATGTTGGTAAAGGTAAGGATGAACTTGTGAAGCTGATAGAGGGTATGAACCAGAACCTGAATCACATAAGGCGTGAAGTTCACGAGGCGAATCCCCATCTCACAATAGGAAGGGTGAAATCAGGAAGGAATAGGGAAGCCCTGCTTGAAACAGTCAATTCCCTGAAGGATGTGAAGTTGGGAGAAATGCTCGTGAAGTTCGTGAAGTTGAAGCAGAGCACCCTGACAAAGAAAGGCCCCATATACACGGATTTGAGGTCATTTGAGCTGGGGTGAAAATTTCACATTTGTTTGTGTGAAGTTTATTACAAAATAATTTTAAAGAATTTAAAACCTATCCTAATAAAAAACTTTCTGTTCATAGTATTATATGGTTTCTATCGTAGAAGTTGAATCAAAGCCTGGATTCAAGGACGCTTTTGCACTCGGCAAGAAAGAAGAGATCAGAAATCTAGGGATTCAAATAAACAACCTGAAGAGAGTAAATGTCTATGCTGTTGATACTGATGCATCCCAAGAACGTTTTGCCGGAGCTGCAAGAGAATTGTTCTCAAACCCTTTGACTGAGGATTTGAGTTTTGATGATCCTGCTGAGTCCCGCCTAGATGACTGGAAAGTCATGATTCATGTTCAGAAAAGGCAGGGCGTTAAGGACAATATTGGGGAAACAACAGCTAGAGTTCTCGATGATATGGGTGTCCTTAATGCTGATAGTACTGATATCAATACCTCCATTAAATATTTCATAGATGGGAACATCACAAAAGAACAAGCAGATAAGATTGCATATGAAGCCCTTGGTTTTGCTTCGGTTGATTCTTGGGATATTGTATTCAAAGATGAATATGATGAAAATGGGTATGAGTTTCAACCACCTAGAGTAAAGATAACTGCCAAACCGAAGAGCAAATACATCAGCCTTGATATTGGGGATGACGATCTGGTATCCTTGAGTAACACGCGCCGATTGGCATTGAACCTTGAAGAGATGCAAGCAATCAAACATTATATTGGACAAACAAGCATAATCGATGAAAGAAAACAACAGGGCATGGGAGCTGAACTCACTGATGTTGAATTGGAGATGCTTGCACAGACTTGGTCAGAACACTGCAAGCACAAGATATTCAACGCCGATATTAAGCTAAAGGAATTCAAAGGGCTGGGAGAGAAGCCGACCGAAAGCGAAATAAACAGCCTGTTTAAGACATATATCAAGGGTGCGGTAGAGGAAATCATTGGTGCCCAGGGGGATGAAAGTTGGGTTGTATCGACCTTGTGGGACAATTCCGGGGTAATGAAATTCAATGATAACTATTACTTCTGCTTCAAATGCGAGACCCACAACAGCCCTTCAGCCAAACACCCTTTCGGCGGCGCAATAACGGGCATTGTTGGGGTTTACAGGGATCCGATGGGCACAGGTATGGGTGCAAGGATAATTTATGGAAGTTATGGATTCTGCACCGGAATACCGCTCATGGAAAAGGCTGCTGCTGAAGGTGTTATTCTGAACCATGATATTAGTCCTGCACGCCTTCATGAAGGAATAAGGTCTGGGGTTCAGGTAGGTGGAAACACATCCGGCGTACCCACGGTTTTTGGTCAGAATTTTTTCGATAAGGGATTCGCTGGAAAGCCTGGCGTTTATGTTGAAACAGGTGGGCTTATAGAAAAGGAAAAGGATGGAGAATTGCCATCATTTGAAAAAATGCCCAAGAAGAATGATTTTTTAATCATGATCGGTGGTAGAGTCGGCATTGACGGCATACATGGTGCGACAGAATCATCCCTCTCGGGTGGGAAGAACATTTCGCTTGGTCATGTACAGATGGGCGATCCATATACGCAGAAGAAAGTTCATGAGTTCCTCATTGAAGCGAGAAAGAGGAGGCTTTACAACTGTATTACAGACAATGGGGCTGGCGGTCTTTCCTCCTCTGTGGGTGAGATGAGCAATGATTTTGGAAAGCACAGACCTGAGGCGGCTTATGGTGTTGAGCTGTTCCTTGACCAGGTGCCATTAAAGTATGAGGGCCTGCAACCATGGCAAATTCTTGTTTCAGAATCACAGGAAAGAATGAGCCTTTCAGTCCAGGCAGACAAGCTTGATGGGTTCATGGAGCTTGCGGAAGAGTTTGAGGTTGAAGCAACAAACATAGGCCAATTCAACAGGTCGGGTAAATTCATTGCAAAATATGGGGATAAGACCGTTGCTTATCTGGATATGGAATTCTTGCATGGAGGTGTGCCTAGAATGGACCTTGAAGCTGAATGGACAACACCTAAGATGAGGGGCCTTCAAGAGCCGGAATTAAGAAAAATCACAAAACATGGCACTTTCATTAAGGATATGCTGGCAAGGCCGAACGTATGCGGCAAGGAGTGGATAACCAGACAGTATGATCATGAAGTTCAAGGGACTTCAGTTGTTAAGCCTTTGGTTGGAGAAAAAAGCGATGTCGCTTCTGATGGCGCTGTCATAAGACCAGACCTGCGTTCAGACGCTGCCTTGGCGATAGCTTCATCTATAAACCCCGATTACAGCGAGATCGACACCTACAACATGGTTGGCATTGTAATGGATGAAGCAATACGTAGAATATTATCGGTTGGAGGCTCTCTTGACCAAATAGCTATGAATGATAATTTCATATGGCCCAGTGTTCTTGAAGATGATGAGAATCCCCAGGCTAAGTTCAAGCTAGCCCAGCTTGTCAGGGCAAATCAGGCTCTTAAGGATTACTCTGTTGCATATGGTACTCCATGCATATCCGGAAAGGACAGCATGTTCGGTGAAGCGTGGGTAGCAGATAATTACGGTGCAGAACATAAAGTTTCGGCGCCACCAACCATAAGGTTTTCAGCCGCTGGCAAGATGGAATCTTGGGAGCAGGCCATGACAATGGATGTAAAGAATGCAGGGGACTGCGTCTTTGTTATTGGTGTTACCAAGGATGAATGCGGCGGCTCTGAATATTACAAAATGATGGGTGAGACAGGCCTTAATGTACCTGTGGTTGATGCTGAAAGGAATGTAAAGAACTATCGGGCACTGGAGGAGGCCATGAGGGCTGGAACTGTTAATTCTGTCCATGGATGCTATAAGGGCGGCCTTGGGGTTGCCCTTGCAGAGTCAGCGTTTGCGGGTGGATATGGCATGAAAGTCTTCCTCGAAAATGTGCTTTCCGAAGGGGTTGACCGTGACGACAAGATGTTGTACTCCGAATCAGCGGGCAGGTTTGTGGTAACAGTATCAAACGATAAAATAAGAGAATTCGGAGGCATTATGAACAACGCCAACAAATCGTTCATTGGTGTCACAACAGAAGACAAGGATTTCATTGTTTATGGTTTGCCGAATGAAGAAATGAATACTGAGGAAATAATACATGAAAACATATACACTTTGAAAGATGCATGGCAATCCACATTCAAGCATAAGCTTTACCAGCCGAACGATTCAGCAACAAACCTAAATAATAAAGGGGTGATAGCCTAATGGCAAGAGCAAGCGATCCTAGAATATTGGTGATGTGTGGAAATGCAATAAATTGTGATGAAGAAACCGCATTTGCAGTTGAACAAGCTGGTGGAAAACCGGAAAGGGTATTGGCCAAAAGCTTATTGACCGGGAAGAAGAGCGTAGATAATTATGACGGCATTATCGTCCCAGGCGGTTTCTCCTATGGGGATTATGTGGCCGCAGGCAAGCTCTTGGCAAAGAATTTTCAAAACCATTTGCCAGGGCAGATAGGCAAATTCATTGATTCAGAAAAACTGGTATGGGGGATATGTAACGGCTTTCAGTTCCTGACTTGTTTGGGGCTTGATGATGAAGGTATTGATTATGGCAACACTGAACCAAAAACAACCTTAATCGCGAACAAATCTGGCAAGTTTAGGGATGATTGGGTATATCTAGGCATTGACCCTGATTCAAAGTGTATTATTACAAAAGGTATTAACAGAATCGGGCTGTCAATAAGACATGGTGAAGGGAATTTCTATACAGCCTCGGAAACTATAGAGGCTTTAAAACGGAATGGGCAGGTCGCAATGAGGTATGTTGGACCGAATGGAGAGGAAAACCCGGGATGGCCAGATAATCCAAACGGTTCATCGGATAATATTGCAGGTATTTGCGACCCTACTGGTCGCGCTTTAGGATTGATGCCGCACCCGGAAGTAGGTATTCGACCTCATCATTACCCGACCTGGACCCGAAACCGTGCTGAAGCCGAAGAGAACGCTGAGAAAGCAATGCAGATGTTTAAAAATTTCGTGGATTATTTGAGATGTTGATTTTCCAATCGGTTATTTAAAATTTATTGTTGAAGTGGTATTATGGGGTTAATAGATCACCAATATCCAGAGGGCAAAGATTCCAGAAAGGCATATTCTGATGTTGGGGTTGATTATGACAAGCTTGACCCTGTTAAAGAAATGGCTCTTGAACTGTTTGAACCCACCCTGAAATATCCGGAAAAACGTCTGGGTATCAAGATTCTTGGTACCGGTCTTACAGCCTGCCCGTTTGACCTGCCCAAAACACTTCAAGGCGCCAGGATAGTTCTTAATGTGGAGGGTTTGGGGACAAAGAATAAGATAGCAGATGAAGTGTATAAGGTGGATAAAGAGCTTGCATACAGGGGTTATACATGCGTGGGGCAGTGCACCGCAGCAATGTCTGTAAACGATCAGGCTGGTATAGGTGCTGACACTATAGTTTATGGTGATATCGCTGCTGCTGGTGTTGATAAGTGGTTTGATGACCACAGAAGATGCAAGGCCCTGCTTCAGGGTTTCAGAAACGCAGCAGACCAGGGACAGTTTGCAATACCCCTGGGGGAAACACCTGCGCTTAGAGAGATTATATACCCGGATACACTAGACCTTTGCGGAGCTTCTGTCGGGATTATCCAACCACCGGAAAGATATACCGATGGTTCAAGGATAAGAGAAGGTGATGTCATATTTGGCATTTCAACCCCGGGACCAAATGCAAACGGGATAACCAAGATAAGAAGAATAGCTGATTGTCTCAAGGACGGATATTTCACAAAGATGGATGATGATTCAACACTTTTTGATGGGGTAATGGTTCCAACACCCATATACTCAAGGGTCATAATGGATATGTTCAATAAAAGTGTGGATATTCATATGCTTCAGCCTATAACAGGGCATGGCTGGGCGAAGATAGCAAGGGCCAAGGCGAACTGGACTTATAAGATTAAGAACGTACCAGAACCTCTGCTTGTTTTCAGAAAACTTGTTGAATGGGGTGAAGATAATTTTGATTTCACTAACGAAGAAAATTACAAAGTATGGAACATGGGCGTTGGTTTTGTGGTTATAGCTCCAGAGGAGTACAAAGACACAATAAGCGGGTGCGCCAAAAGTCACGGATTTGAAGCGCATTACCTTGGAAACGTTGAAAAAGGTGATAGAAAAGTTTTAATGGAACCATTTGGGTTTGCGTATACACCTAAATAAGCTATTCCATCTGATACCCGCCATAATGCAGGGGCTTGCCGTCAAACGTGACATGGTCGTCGAATATCTTCATTCTTTCGTCTGCGAGGAACTCCAGAGCCAGGCAGAATGCCGGGCCGTCACAGTCCGTTTTCATCTCGTCCTGCAGCCTATGCGCGTAATCCCCAACCAGTTTGTACGAACTCCAGGTCGGTGCCAGCCACTTTTTAACCTTGTCTGTTTCAACCTGCTTCCTCTTTGACTGCACAAGGTTCGCACCCGCGTCAGTCCTTTCAATGACGCTGTGTATCGAAGAACATACCTCTGATTCCCCGTGCATGATTGCAGTGAAAACCGCATCATCACCCATGAATGCACGGTCCCAACCCTTATTCAAAACCAGGTCCATAGGCTTATGGTAATCTTCTGTTCTGCACCGCCTCATTATCTTTCTCAGTTCCGCATTGCCTATTTCTACCAGTTCTCTGCCATTCAGCGGCGCTATGATGCTCGTGTCAGCCGGATGCACGTTGAGGACCATGTTCCTGTATTCTCCAAAAAACGGCTCGCATATTATGGACTTATCACCCATATACCCTGACAGGCAAATGATATCAGGACCAATATCCTTCAGCTTGCGGACGAGGTCTTTGTAAAACATTTTCCTTGTATCAAAACTTCCCGGGTCGTGGAAGTGTGTAGTGATATTGTTTTCTTTGGCAAACGCCCATCCGGCCTCTGCCCTCCCTTGCATTGGATAGTTTGAAATCGCGGCCACGGTCTGGTATTTCTTGCCATGGTTCAGGTTGTTGACAACGGCCTGCATGCTGCTTGCGCTCCCAGAGAACAAAAACACGACCCTGTACAAGTCTTTCATATACATTGTATATGGCACAAAGAAATTAAAACATATCAGGTCTCTATACTTTCCCAGCCGATTCTGTAGGCCATATTAACCGGTCTTCCTCAGCTTTTTCATATGGTCTACACTGGCCTGTATATGTTCTTCAGAGGCTATATCAGTCCTCCACCAAAGGTTTCCGCCGCGTATTTCACCTGCAAGTTCGTATGCCCCTTTCCTTGCCTCTTCTATATCGTCTCCTATCCCTACACAGGCCAGGGTTCTTGACTTTATTGCACAGGTCCTGTCATCATCCAGGGCCATGTCACCAAGATATACCCTGTATTTGCCAGGATTATTCAGCATCTTTATCATTGCTTTTCTTATAACAACCTGCTTATCCCCTTCGTATTCTGCTGCTTTCCCCCCGTATGTGGGAGGGACCGCGTGCACAACAACGCTTGCTTTCCTACCAAGACCAAGACTGCCTTCGGAAAGCTCACCGTTAATCATATCATTGCATATATCCACAAAATCCCTGCCAAAGACTGGCATCACGTTAATGCCCTCCGGGTCACCAAACCTTGAGTTTATTTCAAGGAGTTTGGTGCCTTCCTTTGTGTGGATGAAGGCCATGTAGAAAGGAACGCCGAGCAGGCCTTTCTCTCTCTTTCCTTTTTTAAGGTGGTCGAAAAGCCCCTGTGTTATTTCTTCCTCTGCTAATCTGTCCTTTTCTGTCATGAAGGGCAGATGTTCTACAGAATCCATATAAGAGCCCATGCCGCCTGTGTTCGGGCCCTTGTCACCATTAAAGGCCCTTTTGTAGTCCCTGGTATCATACACCGGAACCACGTTCCTGCCATCGCAAAGTACCTGGAAGCTTGACTCCTGGCCATCAACCCTTTCCTCGATTATTATTTTTTGTCCGTTTTCCATTCCCTGCATGCTTTCCAGGAAGAACTGGTAGCAACCCTCCGGTGTTGGTTCAAAGTGGTCTTCTGAAACGCCCACACCCTTGCCAAAACCAGGCAGGTCTGGTTTTATTGCAACCTGGTATTTAAGCTCTGCCAGCCAGTCCTTGACCTCTGGTTCTGTACAGATTCCCCTTTCAAAAACCATAAACCTCGGGTTTGCATCAGGGTAGACCTCTTTCAAAAGCATCCTCTGCCTTACCTTGCTCTCCTCCAGGGCATATTCCTGTGTTGGGCACAGTGTGGGTATTCCATATTCATTCAGTTTGTCAGCAAGGCCCGCAATTATGGGTTTCTCAGGGCCCGGGAAAACGAACTTCACATCGTGGTTTTTGAAAAATGAAGAGATGGGACCCACATCAGAAAGGTCCAGGACAGCGTGTTTCCCTCCTGTTGTTCTGGCTATGCTTATGTTCATGGGGTTGGCCTGTTTGCTCACTATGTAAACCTGGGGTTTATACCTGCTTCTTGCAAAGGCATCGGCTATGGCCGCGCCCCTGGAACCGTATGAAACAACACCAACTCTCAACTTGCCCATATTATCCCTAAAAAATTTGGATATTAATTATTGACAGAAAATAATTTAAGGGTTCTGGCAGAAAAAGGTTTAAGCCGGTTCCCCATTCTTCATAACAAGCTTCCCGTCCACGGTGAGGTTTCCACCCTTTCCTTTCATCTGCTTTATCATGTCCAGATGGCTTGAGGCCCTGTTCTTTCCGTGGTATGCGCCTGTGTTGTTTCCTATTGCTATGTGGACTGTTCCGTATATCTTTTCATCTACTATTATGGTGCCTATAAACCTTGCTGCATGATTGGTGCCGATTCCGAGCTCTCCAATGCGGTCTTTTTCCCCTGTGTTTGAGTCGAGGAATTTCCTGAAAATCCTGTTTCCCTTCTTGTCCCTTGCCTCGTACTTCACAACCTTGCCGTTCCTGAAGGTTACCCGAAGCCCGCCTTTTATATGGCCGAAGCCTGGTATGTTCACAAAGTCAAAGAATATCCTTCCGTTTGCTGAGTGTTCAAGCGGGGCAAGGAATGCCTCCCCATCAGGCACGTTCAGGCCGACGTCACCCCTGCGCATGTCCCAGTCATCTATTATGCCGTCTGCTATGAGCACGGGCCTTCCCTTTATGGAAAATGTAAGGTCTGTCCCGTCATCCGCTGTTATCCTAACCTTGTCCCCGCCCTTCAGGGAGTTATAGTAATACTTGCACAGCTTCCGGGTGCGCTTATTATATGTTTCCTTTATGCTTTCAAGATAAACTTTCTCGTATCTTTTCTTAGGAACGAGGTAATCCTTCTTTTTCTTCAATTTGACAGGGAACCCCATACTGCACCAGCGCGTCATGCGCTTGTCCAGGATGCCATAAAGCTTCTGGCTTGATGGAGCTCCGAGCAGCAGCCTCTTCTCAAGACCCTTTACCCATTCAGGGTCCTGCTTGTCACCAATGGATATGACTGCATCTATGTTTTTTGCCCTTGCCTCTGCAAAGGGCGGGAATTCTGTCAGGCTGTCCTCTGGCACGGTGTTATAATAGAGCTTTGCATCAGCATCATTACCGCTCTTGACTGAAACATGGCAGCCCCTCTTCCAGCATTCATTCCTAACTGCCATGGTAATCTTCTTGCAGCGCTCGTCAACATTCACATAAGAAAGGCT
>JAUWZW010000056.1 GCA_030615165.1 Candidatus Aenigmatarchaeota archaeon | reverse complement strand
TACTGGGTCAGCCTGAAATTACTGAAAAATATAAATTCATTTATTGACAAGGAGAAAGCCCCAAAGGGATTCGGCCTGGGCAGGATAATATACAACGCCCTGATAAAGCATGACTATACTGCCCTGGGCAAGTTCCATGAGAAATCCCTGTTCATAGGCATGATGGCCTTTATGGATAAATTTAATTATGATATAGAAAGAGTTAAAAGATGCTGCATACATTATGCTATGACTGACGGTAGAATCATACCCTTCTGTGCTTTTAATGTGATACCAGAGTGGTATAGAGATGTTAATCAGAAATCTCAAGGTATATCAATTAAAGAATGGGAAAAGGAAACAGGGAAGAAACTGAAAGATGATGTTTATAAAAGAAATATCAAGGAACTGGAAAGCACAAAACTTTACAAGAAAACATATGGGAAATCTAGGTAGACTGAAGGATCAAACTCTTCATCTTTTCTTTAACTTCTCGATTTATCATATACTCTGCTATGTCCGAATACAATTTTTTGAAATTCTTCGGGGAACCTATTTGCAAATTATATGTTTTATAATCCCCACAAATTGGTCTTGAATTACTAAAAACTGAAAATTCATATTTGAAGAGATTTAGAATCCTGGCAAAATCTTTTATGAAATTTTCGCTTATTAACTCAAGGTTGAATACAGGCTTAATATATTTCCTTTTTGGTGTTTTGTGCCCATAAATTGTACCATCTGTTTCAACGCATCCGCTAATAAATGCTTTTTGGATTTCTTCATTACTGAAAAATATTTGCTCAGGTATTCTAATTTTAGAACATTTGTGTCCAATTGGTATTCCAAAGTATTTACAAAAAATATAACGTAATGGTGCGGAACAAATCAGTAATCGCCATGCCTTTTTACCTTTTATTGGATATATATTGCCTTTAATACCATATTCTTCTTGGAAGAATGCCTGAATCTTTTTTAGTGTATGAATATTGCCTTGTGGAATGTCTATCTGGGGAGATAGGATTGCTAAATGACCCTCTAGACATAACCATGCCAACAAAACAGCTCTGTTTCTGTTAAGTTTTGTTGTAAAGGGTATAGATACATTACTACCACCAGATCTAACTTTTTTGCCTTCCAATATTTCCAACGTGTTTAGATTCAGTATTTCACAGACCTTTTCTATCGCATTAATTGATATCCAAGAGAATTTGCCTTTCCAAGAATAGAGTCTCGTTACAGAAAGATTTAGTTCCCTCATAAATCTTTTAAGACCATATTCTTTCACTGCTTGTCTAATCAATTTGATAATTTCATCTGAAGGTTCAACAAAAATTGGTTGAAAATTTACTTTAGTAATTCTGTATCTTTCGCTAGTTAACAGTTTTCTTCTTATTTTATATTTGTTGATAATCTCCCAAACACATTTTGTTTTTGTATTCTTCTTTATATCCTCGATGGGAATCCATCCTCCATCAATTCCGACTTCATAATCCATTCTAATGCCTCCTTTAAATTTTCATTTTTCAGCCTATAAACTTATGGGTACAAGCGCAATGTCAGGAAGCTCAGAATGGATCCTCTGTACAGGGAGACATACAGGGGATTTGTCAAGGGTTTAAGGTAATCCCTCATTTTGGTTTTTAGATAAAACAGCTTATCTCAGGCGTTCAGAAACAGCCAGCTCCTTTGTTTTCCTCTTTCGCTTCCCCTCGAAATAATACAGCAAACCGGTCAGAATCAGGATTATCACAACAATAACAGTAATTACGAGCCACCAGTTGGCTTCAGGGCTGCCCGGCTCTGCACTGCATCCTATGTCAAAACAGCCGTACTGGCAGACCTCCCTTGACACCCATTGTGTCCCGTAGTAATTACACTCCTGCAGGATATCCCCGTAACACCTCCTGTCCATTGGTATGCAGGTCTGGTTTGCCATGTGCGCAAAGTATTCACCGAATACTGCAAATATGGAAAGACCTGGGGAGACTGCCACATAGTAGATTCTTTCTGCGGTTTCATTAACCAATCTTGTCGGAAGCTTGTCCCACTGTGTTGTGTATCTGCTGAGGAAAACCCTGGATTTGTTTACATTGTTCTGGGCAACCCAGGACTGATTCACATCAAATGATATGGTTATGTTCTCCACATCCTGGTCCGTTATGTTTTCATGGGTTATGTTTATATACTGGTAAACAGGACCTGTAAGGTTCTGGATAATATCCGGCGGCTTTCTGGGAATCCTTGTAACATTTATCACAACGTTTGAAACATTCTCCTTCACATTTATCTCTAGACTCCTTACGCTTATCTCAGGTATCTCCACCTTAATCAGGGCGGGCTGGGTTGTGTTGATATTGGTAATGGCAACGGGTTCTCCTGTTTCTGGTATTACAAAAGGCGGCATTTCTATCTGAGCGCTAACAGAAACTGTTAACAAGACTGACAAAACAAGAAATAACAGCAAGATAATTCCTGCTTCACCCTTTTCTCGTTTCCAGAAATCTCTCGATTGACCTGTCATAGGTTTTCTCCACATCTGGCGGGAAGCAGCAAGCTGGCAGCTCGTTGTTTTTCAAATGGTGTCTCAGGCATTCGCAGCACATGCCCTTCCTGGGGCAACCCGGATATGTGCACGGGCAATCCTTCAGGTTCTCATCTTTCTTACATTCCATAACTCTCGCCTTGCGAACTTTACGGAGACATAGACTTCGTCTATGTCAACCCTCCTTCCTTCACCTCGCGAACTATTACGAGTTTACTTCTCCACTTTGAACATTTTTCCGTGACCGGGAATGATGTAGTCAGCTATTTCTAAAATTTTCCTTCTGCTGTCTGTTAAGGCTTCTTTATCTTTAGCAAATGGGTCTTTACGCTTGAGCAGGGTTTCTTTATCAGTTTTTTGTTTTTCTCCGTCTATCCACCAGAATATATCCCCTGCAACCGCAACCTTTCCCTTTTCTGTTTCAATCAACAGAGATGTATGCTCATGTGCATGCCCTGGTGTTTCAATCACCTTGATATTTGTATTTGGTATCTTGCCTGAAAATTCTATTTCCTTATCTTCCCTGTAAATTATATTTCCGTCTAGAATGTCCTTTCCTGGGAACAACCTTATGTTCAAAATATGGTCTAGATGATAATGTGTTACGAAAATCAAATTAATATTCTCTATTTTTAGCCCCTCTTTAGAAAGCGCCTTCAACAACAAATCCTTGTTTGCTCCTGGGTCAACTAGAATATTCAGTCCACTATCTCTAATCAAAACGGTTGAAGGCGAAGCCCGCCAGCCACCTTTAATTTCTCGTGCATACCCCTCAATCAGAATCTTGACTTCACTCATTTTATCCTGAACCTCTTTCTTTCCTTGTATTCCTGCAGCTTGCCGGGGTTCCAGCGCGAGGTCCTTGTGAAATAGCCGACAATCCTGTTCATGTGGTCCATCCTTGCCTTGCATGCAGGGCACACATCAACCTTACCCCTTCTTACATGGTTATTCCTGCACACAGAAAAGTCAGGGGAGAATGTGAAATAGGCAAGATTTGTCTTGCTCATTTTCTCGACAAGGCTTTTCATGGAAGCAGGGTCTGGCTTTGACTCACCCATCCATACATGGCAAAGCGTCCCGCCGGTAAAGAATGGATGGAATTCAGCTTCTGCCTCTATCTTATCAAACAGGCCTATGTCCTGTTTGTAAGGTACATGCGTGCTATTGGTGTAGTAAACCTTGTCCCTGGAGCCCTGAACATTGGCTTTCCTGCCGAATTTTTTTCTGTCCCTTGTAGCGAGCTTGAAGCTTGCTGCCTCTGCAGGCGTCTGCTCCAGAGTATACATCACACCGTCCTTTTTTGAGAACTCGTCAGCCCTCTTGCTCATATGGGCGATTATCCTTTTGCCCAGAATCAGGCCTTCCTTGGATGTGAGCCCTGAACCTATGAGATTGAGAAGGCATTCATTCATGCCTATCACACCAAACGTGAGCTTTCTTTCCTTGAAATTGTAGTAAGGCGCGCCATCCTTTGTCTTCATCTTGAGCAGTGGGAGGAGCTTCCATTCATCAAGGGATTTCTTTATTATTGCATTGCTCTCGAGCAGGGCTTTTCTTGCTGTCTCTATTTCCCTGTCAAGGGTAGTAAAAAATCTGCCATCATCACGCCGCGCGAGCAGGGCTATATGCGGGAGGTTAAGGGTGACAACCTTGTTCGAGCCTGTTCCTATGCCCCCAGCTTGCCAGATTCCCCCCGAGTGATAGACAATAAGCCTGCAACACATGGCATGCACATATTTCTCATTCAGGTAATCCGTTGTAAGGTTGAAGAAGTAAGGGGTTCCCTTCTCTGATGCTGTCTTCATTGTTTCCAGAACCAGGGGGTCATTCCAGTTCAAATCCCTGGTTATTGCGGTTGTTATTATAGGGAATGTGAAGGGGAGACCACTGCCATCACCCTCTCTCATAACATTCATGAATGCCCTGTAAATAATCCTTGCCTCCTTCTTAAAATCCGCATATGATGCCTTCAGCTTCCTGCCCTTGTAGATAACAGGGACTGCCTTCCCCTTCTGCTCTTTGAGGTATGAGGGGCAGTTTATCCTCAGACCTATATTCGTGAAAGCGCTCTGGGCGCCTGTCCTGTTTGACTGGTTGAGCTGGAAAACCAGGCCCTGTATTGCCTGCTTAACTTCCTTGTATCCAATCTTGTCATAATGCACATAAGGGGCAAGGAACCAGTTGTAATAATCCATTGCCTGCGCTCCTGCAAAGAAGAGCTGGGAATAGAACATGTAGGCCATTGACTGGTACACTGCAGAACCGAAGTGTTTGGCTGGCCTGCTCCTGCAGTGGGGAAACTTCAGCCCATCTAGAAGGAAGATGCGCGGGTCGACCCCATTGCAATACGGCCTGAGCGCGCTGTGCAGGGTATGGATATAAATGGAACCATCATTGTGATGTTTAACAACATCCCTGGAGTAGAGTTTTTTCAGGGCATAATCTTCAACAGCCTGGGAGAATATGATGTAATCAACCAGGGACGGGGAGACCTGCGTGTTGGAGTTGTCCCTGGACAGCCATGTCCTTTTCCTGAGAACATCCCGAATCAGGGCGTCTGTATTTACCAGCATGTTTATATTTTGTTTCCCTAAAATAAATATGCTTAGACGGGGAAGTAGTTTCAATGGTAAAATCCCAGCTTCGGG
>JAUWZW010000075.1 GCA_030615165.1 Candidatus Aenigmatarchaeota archaeon | reverse complement strand
GAGGTCAATCTCATATTTCCCAGGACCGACCCTGATTATGATTGGTCTCTGCGTAAACAGTGTTGTGACATCAATCATGTACTTCCCTGGTTTGAGAATCTTTATTGCCTCAAGGTCCAGAACAACTGTTTCGTCCTCTTTCACATCCTCCGGGACTATGTCCCGGACATCCCTCTCTATCTCTTTCACTTCTGATTTTGTCAGATCAGCTGTTTCTTCTTCAACCCGTTTCAAATGCTCTTGCCTGACATAGAAAAAGAATTTCCCCCCGCATTTGTCGCATCCATTAACAAGGTAAGGGGCATCATCTGAATGTACCTTCCCGCATAGTGTGCATTTGTTCGGCATAAAATCACTTACTATTTGCTTACATATAAAGCAGCAACTCCTCTGGGTTCTTCTTTATCTGTCGTACTGTCTTTGCAGGGCCGATTATGGTGAGCCCTCGTTTCTTGCCTATTAACTTCTCTATCACCATGTTCTTTAGCTTTTCAAAGTTGCTCAGCTTTTTGGCATTGGACAATTCCAGAGAGTTGAGTTCTATTCCCGTGAACAAGCCGGAGACCTTTCTCATGGTCTCCTTTATAACATGGGCCTCCTCCTCGGCTGTTAATTTTGCATCTATGAGAAGGATTGTGCTCTCCTGCAAATCCTTCAGAAAGATTCTGAACTTGTTCCTCTTGAACTTTTCATACGGGATAAATTTTATTTTCAAATTCATGAAAATCCCTTCACATATTCTTTGGCCAACCGCTTTCTTGCGGAAGTGTTAGCTCCTGTAAGAAAGTGGTTATAACGTCTCGATTACCGAAGAGTAAAGTTCCTCTATGTTGAACCCTGTCTTGGCTGAAATCCCAACCGTTTTATAATTGGGGAATGCTCCCCTAATCCTGCTTGCTTTTGACTTCTTTAGGTCAACCTTGTTCGCAATGATTATGAATGGTATGTTCCTTGCATCAAGATTGCCCAGTATTGTTATATTGACCTGATTCAGCGGGTCAACACATGAGTCGAGAACAACCAAAACCAAATCCATTCTGTCAAGCCACTTTATTGCCTCAATGACACCCCTTGTTGCTTCCTTTGCTCTCTGCTTTGCATGCCTTCTCTTTAGGCCATATTTCATGAAATTCTCAAAGTCTATCTTTGTTGCAATACCGGGTGTGTCAACAAGGTTAAATGTCAGGGATTTCCCGTTATCCTTTATCGTGACACTCTCCTTTGTCTGGATTTCCCTTGTCTCGTGGGGGATGATAGATACCTTTCCGAGCTGCTCCCCAATCCAGTCCATGCAGATTTTATTTGCAAGGGTGGTCTTGCCAGAATTCACGGGTCCGTAAAGGCCTATCCTGACGTCCTTTTTCTTTCTGAAGATTGCACCTATCAGGGAACTGAGGCTTCTCCTTAAACCATTCAGAATCATGGAATCACTGATTTTTTCAAATTGCTATATTATTGGAGGTATGATATTTAAGTTTAATGTTTATACGGTCAACAACTTAAATATAATTACAAAATAAGTAAATATGCGCCGGTAGTCCAATGGTAAGACAATGGCCTTCCATTGGTTCAGAAGACAGCCATTGATCTGGGTTCGATACCTGATCCCTTTCTTTCAAAAGAAAGGTCTAGGGCTCACCCCAAAGAAACATATTGAAACGCTTTCGGGGAAATCGGAAATCCCAGCCGGCGCATTACAAAGGTTAAGCCCATAATCCGAGTAAGCCACTAATCAATTAACGGTTCAATACAATAATAGCTTAAGCCTTTGTATTAAACCTTCATAAGCCCAGAAACATTATCTGGAAGATGGTCTATTCCTCCAAACTCTTTTGTTGTTATGACTTTTATTCCCAAATCTGGGTCAAGTTTGGGCGAAATCATCTCCTCTTCTCCACCTATGCTTTCACAATCGTCTTCTATAAGAATGTCTGGGCTAACCCTTTTTGCAGCTTCTTGATATGTTTCATTACCTTTCCTGAAAAACAATTCACCTTCCGGAAAACCTTCTTTTTTAAGCATAGTCTTAACATCATTGACTTCCTTTTCGGTTCTCCTTGACGTCATGTAGCATATCTTAGCACCTTGGGATGCCCATTTCTTTATTTTTTCTACAGCGTTTCTTACAGGAACGTAAGAAGCATAATCCTTGACAGAAGACTCATTATCCACGACCTGTTTTACAATTTCCTCTCTTGAGAGATCTTTACCTGTGCTGTGCATTGTTACAGTGCCTTCAGTAAAAATTAAGATTTTCATAAAATCGGCGTATTTTAAAAATCAAAACCCATGCCCTCTTCTATTTCAGCCTCATCCTCTTCCGCAAGGAGTTTTTTCCTCTTTGGAATTGCTGGCTTTGGTTCTGATTTTTCAATCTGCTTTGCCTGTGCTGCCTTTGGGGATGCCTTGCTTATGCTTTCTGCAATCTTATCCAGACTTGCATTATCCATCTTCTTTACCTGCAGGATTCCCTCCAATCCAACAGGGCCCTCTGTTATGTACCTGGGTATTATATGGAAATGGGCATGGGCAACCATCTGGCCTGCTGCTGCACCGTTACTGCTGGATATGGAAAGACCCTGTGCCTTTGTTGCGTTCATAACCATTCCTGCAACCCTTCTTACGGACTGGAACAGCTTCCCTGCCTCCTCTTCTGAAAGCTCCAGAAGGGTCATGGCGTGCTTCTTCGGAATAACCAATGTGTGTCCAGGATTCCTCGGGTTTATATCCAGGAAGGCAAAGCTATCACTATCCTCGTAAACCTTCTTTGCCGGAATCTCCCCTTTCACAAGCTTGCAAAAGAGGCAGTCCTTTGCTTCGACCAT
>JAUWZW010000070.1 GCA_030615165.1 Candidatus Aenigmatarchaeota archaeon | reverse complement strand
AACTCAGGTCTTGTCCTTTTGAATGGCATCTTTACCTCCTGTTTTTTTTGGAGGAAAAGATAACACAATATTAATTACATTGCAACATTATTTTGGAATCGACCTACTAGATGTCTATATAAGCTAATATCTTAACATTTATGTCAAGTTTTTGAAGGCTTCCAATGAAAATGATGTGTAGGTTGCGTAAAACGGTTATCGGTTGCGCAGCCCTGGCCCAGACCTAGTTTATAAGCTTATTGGCTTGATTCATGATTCAGACTTGACCTATATGCTTCACATGATCACTCAAACCCGTCGCACCAGGGCGGGCTCGAATCGGTTAACGGTTAACGTCATACGAAACCAGCAGCGCAACCTTAGAACGTTAAACGAAACCGACATCACTTTGCTTCAAGCAATGGATTATTATTTTCATCAACTCGTCAGTTTGAGGCGCAGCTTCGCTAGACCAACGGTAATTTATGGGGTCTTCAACCAAGCCTGCCCGTACAGGATTCAAATGGATATAAGCTGAGAGTTCTAAAAAGTAAGAATCCTTTTCACACAGAATTGCTTTGTATCGTCCCTGGAAGAGGTGGCTTCTTTTTTTGTATTTGATATTGAAATTGCGGGTGTAGCGAAACTGAAGATTTTGCATCAACTTGGAAAGGGGGGTTTCAAACACCTCAATTAAGAGATGGACATGGTTGGGCATCAATGTATATGCGTAAAGAGAAAAACCATATCGGTCTTTGTATTCATTCAGGAAGCTGATGTAGAGTTGATAGTCTTTGTTATCAAGGAAGATCTTCTGGCGTCTGTTTCCACGTGCAATAACGTGATAAAAAGCCCCAAAGAAATGTATCCGTGTTTTCTAGGCATAATCTTTAAATAGAAGGTAGTAAAGCAGATGTCAATAATCAATTAATCATGCCTGGTACCTTTACGAGGGATAGATGTTGGGGAGGCGAGCGAGCCCTTTAGGGTGAGCTGGCGAAGACTCCCCAACTCTATAACTCGGGTCATCATTACACATTTTGCTGATAGCCAGATACCTTGGTTGACCTTTTCTCATATTAAGTTGGTGAAGCTCCCCCGCTTCTTTAGCCATCCGGATCACACCGGTGGTACAATATAGAATCAGTCTGCAATAAAGCAGCTGAACAAGAAAGAAAGGAGGAGCTTCACTATGAAAAAGAAAAACATTTATGTTAACCAAAGTCAAGAGTTACTTACCCTTTTTGAGGAAGCAGGAAACAGTGCAAAAATCATGTGCATACCAATAGACTATGCCAAAAAGGATCATGTGGTGATGTTTTGTAATGGTTATGGCGATATCTTGAGAAAACCCTTCTCAGTAAAGAACACTCCAGAAGGCGTCAGCTACCTTACAGAACAGGTAACTCGATCCTGTCACAATCGTTCAATCAACCCCAAGTATGTCTTCTTTGGCGGTGAAGATATAGGTTCCTATGCGGAGAATTTTGCAAGCACACTGCGTTCCGGGGGATGGCTGGTGGCTGGCGTCAACGCCCATGACGCCAAAAAACAACGAGCGAATATACAAGCCAGTACTGATCGTCTGGACTTGATGGGAATCGCCACAATGCTGCTCAATCGGAGATGTAACTGTTCTCCAGCCCAATCTGGTATCTATCTTAATCTTCGGACACTTGTTCGTCACAGGCGAAGGCTTGTTGTAATGACGACTGAAGTTCGCAACCGAATTCATGCCATTGTAGATCGACTCTTCCCGGGCTTTCTGGATGAGCAAAAGAGTGGAATAGCACCGTTTTCAAAGGGCTCATTATTGCTGATGGAAAACCGTTTCAGTGCTCAGCAGATCCGCCGCCGCAAGCGATCAGCGCTTATCGAAGCCTTCAGACGCCTTGGCACACCGAAGCCTGATTGTGCCACTACCAAGCTTAAGGAATATGCTGCGCGGGTCCTCAATACATCGGATGAGTATGTAGCTACTCTACAGCTATCCCTTGCTCAACACGTCAAACACTACCGGTGCCTGCAAGAAAACATTGAGCAGCTGGAAAAGGAGATTGCCGTGTGGTTGTCACAGACACAAGGTGCATTTCTGACAACCGTACGGGGCATTGGTATCGTCCTGGCTGCTGGAGTAACCGCAGAAATCGGGAATCCAAATGGGCAAAAGCCATTGAACAACCTGGTCTCATACGCAGGCATTATCCCTCGGATCATACAAACCGGTGGCCCTGAAGGAGAGATCTATACAGGTAAGGTAGCCAAACGCAGCAACCGAATTCTCAAAGACTATTTGGTTCAATCGGCTTCCCACCTGGGATTACATGGCCCAGAGGATTTGATGTCCGACCACAAACGTCGTGATGCAGCAGGACAGCACGCTGACTTCGGTATTGCTCGTAGGTATCTCCGTATGGCTATGGCTTTGATGAGAAACTCACAGATTTATCTTCCTTCCAGGCTTCGTAAAAAAGATAGCAAACCGGAAGAGAGGACCAGTTACTATCTGATGACATGGCCTTACCTACGGGATAAATGGCAAAAACTCGATGCACTTAAAGCCGGCTTTGCAGAAGATCGGCCTTTGGGGAGGTGGCGCAATATGGTTCAGGGAATATATGATATAAAACTCAAACTATAAGTCCAACTCAGGCTGGGCTGGATACTTTCGGTTACAGGTCTTCGAGGTTAAGGCGGACAGGATGGCTATAGTTATGCTGCCGCAGTGCTCCACAGATAGATGGATGTCATTGACGGCTCGGGTCAGAATGCCTAACCCTGTCCGCTCGACATCTTTAATTATGGCTCTAAGGTGCTCTGATCCTGGGAGAATCCCAGAGATCTTGTCATACCAGGCTGCCAAAGTCGGGCAATATGGACAGGGTTCGCCACCGGCTACACCGAGCCTTGTGTCCTTAAAACCGTAATGTGTCAGGTCGGCTTTATACTAATTTTAAAAAAATGCCGCTCAAGCGGCAAGAGGGGGAGTTTTGCCTCAAAAAAAGATAAAATTTTTAGTTGACTTTTTCTTGGTACTCTGGCCCTATTCACTCATTAAATCCGGGCTTCTTGAATCCCGCCGAGGCGGGAAGCACGACCTTGTCAGGATCGTCTCAATCCTTAAAGGTTATACGCCATTGTGTAGGCAGTCCTTTACAAATAAATCTCAAAACTTTAATCCTTTGCTCTTTAGATATAGTTTAAGCGACTGCCTTATCAAGATTCTTTCTTGTCTTTGCCTGCTTCTTCATTCGGTGAAGTCTGGGTTCCTGCAAGGCCAAAACCGATTATCACG
>JAUWZW010000004.1 GCA_030615165.1 Candidatus Aenigmatarchaeota archaeon | reverse complement strand
CACAAGCAGGAGGGAGATTGCGGTCAGGGTTTTTGCCTGGAAGTCTGCAACAACACAGTTTGCAAGGGATTACATAACCCCTTTGGCAGAAAGGGAATTGATAAGGGACGACACAAACCATAGCAAGGTTTTTTACAACATTCCCAGGTTATTGGAACTGAATTTAGCTTCTTACCAGGCAACGCAGGAGCAGATAGAGCAGGCAAAGAACCAGGTTGAGATTATCTTTGCTGGCAAATTTGCGTGACAGTTCCGAACTATGTATAGGGTGATCTAAGATGAAGCAAAAACTTTCGACATCAAAGAAATTTAGGGTCATGTTCTTGAAATCCGAGAAGGCCCGGCAATGGAAAGCCGGAGTCTGGAAATATACATACACAAACTCCTATCCTTCGGTCAAGGAGTTGCATTGCCTGTCCGGGGATTATATTTACATAATAAAGCTCTCCGGAGTGCCAGAGATTGTTTCCTGGAAGAGTGTCCCCAAGGGATATCGCAACTGCCTTGATAAGAGCAAGTTTATCTATAAAAACAGGGCGAGGCTTGTGAAGATTGTAAGCAGGAATCTAAGGAAGAAGGTGAAACCAGAATGAAGTGCAAAAACTGTCCTGACAACAAAAAGGATTTCACAGAAGGCGGAATAATTCAACACGCCCAAAGTGAACACCCAGAAGTTTATAGGAAAATGATGAAGTTGTTGGTAAGGGGATTGGAATGAAAAAACTTTTGACGTCAAAAGAGCGGATGATGTATATCCCCCTCTTCAAGGTAGTCCCGCATCCTCTTTTCCAGATGAGGGACCGGGACAACATGGACCTGGAGCCCCTCAAGCGCAGCATAGACGAGAAGGGCATGATACACAAGCCGACCGTGCGTCCTAAGGGCAAGGAATACGAATTGACTGCAGGATATCGGCGCTTCTGCTCCGTCGAGGAGCTGGGCTGGAAGGGCTGCATGTTCAGCGTGAGGGAGCTCACCGATGAGGATGCTGTTCTCCTTGCCCTAGCGGAAAACATGGAGAGGAAGGACATCAGCCCGATGGAGGAGGCCGAGTTCTTCCGGAAGGCCATGGACGAGGTCAAGATAAAGGGCAAGCAGCTGGCGGAGACCATGAAGAAGTCCGAGGCCTATATCTCCAACCGGCTGAGGCTCCTGGAGCTCGAGGAGCCTGTCCAGAGGATGATCAACAAGGGTGACGTGTCCCCCGGGCACGCTGAGCATTCTCTTCTGAAGATGAAGGAGTACCCCAAGCTGCAGGTGGGCCTGGCGAAGTCCATAGTCAAGAGGAAATTCACAGTGAACCGGGCAGAGGACGAGATGCGTTCTATGATTTATGATGAAAAAGAAAGGCTGAAATTTCTGATAAGAATGGAAAAGGCGAAATTCAAGACATGCCCGAAATGCAAGAAGAGAGCCATCGAGTTCAGTTATAGGGAAGGCAATTTTGTTCGTTGCCTGGAAAACCATACATGGGATGTTATGACCGGCGAGGACCCGGATTCAGAATCATATACAAGAAGGGAGGGTATAAGGAGGGGGGTAGAGAAACGGAAGAAGATGAAATACCCCAGGACCAATTACTTCCAGATTCCCTATGAGAAAATCACCAAGATGGCTAAAAAGAAAACGCAGAGGGAAATAGCCGAACTCCTCAAAAAGGTGGTTCCAGGGAAGGTTCCCTTGAGGGTGCACATTCATATTGGTGAGTTCCTTTCCAAGAATTATGAGGAGCTGGACATAACTATTGATAATGAAAGTATTACTCTTGATACAAACAAAACAGATTCCCACTTCAAATTCGAGCCCAAGACGAAGGCAACAAAGGATGTGAAACTCAACTTTGTCAAGGCCTTTGTTGACGGGTTTGAGAGCCCCACCAAGAAGGATCACGATTTCATGAGGGAGTTCCTGGGCTATCCGGAGCAAGTAAGTCATTCCGGGAAGCCGGTTAGCAAGGCAAAAGAGAAGGAGAAAAAAAGAACTCCAACCCCAGCAGCTCAGATGGATATAAAACCGATTAAGGGAGAGAAACGATGTCCTGTATGCCACCGTTCTTATCCCACAGAAAAGAATGGAGTTGCTGTTTATGATTCCCATATGCAAAAACACGGATGGGTCTGGAGCAACAAACAGCAGAAATATGTTGAACCTCACAGGCAGGCGGAAAGGTAGAGTTCCTGACAGATTGCCCCCGGCTCTTAGGAGCTGGTTTTTGTCGGGGTGGCGAAAGCCATGTTCATCACTCACACGTAAGCTGCCTGTGAAAAACAAGGAGGAAGGCATGACACAAGAAGAATTTAACGATTGGGTATTGGGAGGAGATTGGGGAAAGAAGGAGTCTGCATGACCCCTGCTGACAAGGTGAAGAAGGTGAAAGTATGAGCAAGAAGAACATTCGTGTCTTGTGGAATAATGGGGATGTTGGGACTATGAGCATAAGAGAGGCGTTAGACTATGCTGAAGAAAGCTTGCCTCTGTTACATAAAGGTGAAACAATTGAATTTGAAGTCCTCGCCCCCCCGAAGAAGGAATAAGATAGGTATGAAAAAATGCGAAGATTGTAGATGGCACTTACATTGTAATTATGAGCATACACATAACCCAAAAAGTGCCTGTGAGGAATTTGAGAAAGTATGAAACACCCAAAGCCACTGAACAAGCAGATAGAGGAGATGATAAAGAGATGGGATGATCATTTTTACGGCACAGAGTTGGAAACCGATCTACATAGAATCCTATCAGCCCTCAAGACCGCAAAAGAGGATATTGAGAAATTGAAAGGTGTTTGTGTGGGATGTGGGGCAACATTAAATCAGTGCCGTAAAGACAGAGAACAACCAAAAGTTATAGCGTGTTGTCCTGATTGTAATCATAGACCAGTTGGCTCTTTGGATGATGTTTTAAAAATTCTATGGAAGGAGGACTAAATGACAGATATTGTAATCTACACAAACCCAGAAACTTGGATGAAGAAGCGTGATTTCAAATATACTACTCATTACTGGGAAATGAAAAGGATGCCGAGAAAGTTTGAACAAGGAGAAGATAAGATATGGTTCGCTGTAAAGGGTTATGTCAGGGGATATTTTGAACCGACAGATAGTGTCGGATTCATTACAAAAGATATACCAAAAAATTCTGTATTTTGGCATCCACAATGGATTGAAACTAAATAATACATAAAATGCAAACCATTCAGAGGATTTAGATATAGGTGGTGGTGATTGAATTTGAAATCAGTAGAAAAAATAGATAAAATACGGTGACGGACAGGTTTAGCTTACTGACCTTCTGCTTTAACCTGTTTTGCCTTATTTATGTCGGCTATGTCGCTTATTTTTCCGTTCTCGCCTATGGTTATCTGCTCTATCGGGTTTATGCACACAGCATAGTTCCTGTGCGTGTTGAGATACTGTTCAAGTTCCTCGTCATCATCACACACGAACCCAACAATAAAGAGTTCCCTCAACACTATCCAATCTCTTATTCTCCTGTCGGCTGTTCGCAGATGGCTTACACCGTCTATGTGCGATATGACCAGCAACCGTTTCAAGTCGGTGGTCTTAACTACTCTATTTCCCACCAACGAATACAGCATTTTGCGTATTGGTGTCATCTCGCTGGTCAGAAAATTCTTTATCTGCCCTTGCCAATCGTCACCGTTTTGCTGTGAATACTTGTATATCTGAAATGCTTTCTGTTGTGTGCGGAGATTGAGTGCGTTCATGCCGACATACTTGTAGTCCCTGATTAAGAACTTGGTTACTTCCCTCTCTTCTTCTGTTTTGGCTATCTGTTTCATTATGTTGGCAACATCTTCCATAGAGTGAACCAAGTTCACATAGTCCCCTCTACACAATAGAGCGTCTAAATCTTCCTTTAGACCGTTGAAGTGCAGGTTGTTGAACTCAAAGACAAACCTGCTCTTGCACTCAAAGTAAGGTGGTAGGTTGTCTAAATCCTTCCTGTATATAGCCCTTCTGACAATTCGTGGTTCTATTGTGTCGGTCATGGCTTTCAGCATATCCAAAGACCGCAGTTCCTGTATCAATCTTGATGTGTCCCTGAATATTATTATTTTTCCGTTGTTCTCATAGACGAACTTGTAGATGTATGCTGGTGAGATGTCACCCGCAAATTCTTCGTAGTCCTCTCCGCTCTTGAGACCTAACTCGTTCAGGATTGATGTTACTTGCGTGGATTTCCCAAGACCTGTTCTACTTTGTAAGAAAGTGCTGTTGAAGAACCCCTTTGCAACCATCTCAACGGATTTCCTCAACCTCTCGTAATACTTGTTAATGTCCTTGTTGTCGCATTTGATTTTGCTGTTGGCTTCCTGTATCAGTTTGTTCAACTGTTCCATTTCCTGCTTCCTCTTTTCCTTTTCCGTTTCTTCCTGTGTCTTGGGCTTGGGCGTAGTCAGTTCTACCACTTTTATCAGTTCGTCAATCGTTTGCTTTGCCTTGTCCAAGCTGGTTTCCTGTGGCGAGGGGCAGAAATCCTTGAACTGTTCCATTAGTTTGTCCATGTCTATATCTGCCATACTCTCCTCAACCCTATTTTTCAGATGTGTTTTGAATAGAGTTGTTTCCTTGCTATCCATAGTTTCCCCCTTTTTATATTCTCTAAAAGAGAACATGAGGAAGGGCTTAACCGCCCTTCATCTTTGAAGTTGATGTGGCACTCTTCACATCTTTGAAGGTTTCGCCCCACTCGTCTTTCTTCTTTTCTTCTGCCACGACTTCTGTGCTACCGTCTTTCTTCTCAACCGTAACCAATTTCTCATTTTTGACTTCTTCATTTACCTTTTCAGGAACTTGGCTTTCGGGGACTTCTTCCGTGTCGTGTCCGTTCTTGCTCTCTATCAAAAAAGGCACTTTCCTTTCCATAAAATACCCCCTTATATCCTCATCAGAACTCTTGGGTTATCCTGTTCTCTCAAGTAATTGATGAGCATTTGAAGTCCTATGACCGAAACTATCCTGTTCCCATACTGTATCCAGCCCCTCTCAATATCTGCCTGTTTCTGACAGCTTCCGTTGGTCTTGTCAGCCAAGTCCAGCGTTTTCAGGTCGGCTTTCAAGCTGGTCTTTTGGAACGCCATGACATACCTGCCTTCCGCTCTCAAGTCAATAAACTCAACTCCGTTCTTGTGGCAGAACCTGAACAGGAGTTCCCTTGTTGGATTGTTGTCCGCACAGCAGATAATCAGGTCGTATCCTTTGAGTTGTTTCTCTTTGGCTATCCTGTCTTTGAGCGGTCTTATGACAGCGAACTCCGAATACCGCTTTGACAGGGCTTCCGCTTTGTTCTCGCCTATATCATCTTCGCTGAAATTCTGATACTTAATCTGCTTAATCTCAACCATGTCGTTGTCGGCTATATGGAACTCAACCGTTGGGGCTATTTGCCCCTGCTTGACCGCTTCTGCGATTTCGCCTGTAAGCCAAGAACCTATGCCACCGCAACCAATTATCAGAACCTTATTGGTTTGTTTCATCAGCTATCTCCTTCCAAATTTTATCAACCTTATCCCCCTGTTCCCAAATACCCTTCGCTGTGGTTTTGTCATGCCTCAAAACAAGTAACCGCTTGGCAACTGCGTCATTTACCTGTGCCTCGTCATCTTGGTCTATGTAGTTGTCATCTAAAATGCAAAGGTATTGGTCTTTCTCTCCGTTCTTGACCGTGTAAATGCTCATGTCTTTGCCCACGAAATACTGCTTTCCGCTATCGCCCCTGACAACCCACCCACCATTTACTGATTGTGCCTTTGCCAACCTTACTGCGTTCTCTATGAACGCTATGCTCTTCCTTATCTTCCGTGAATACTCTATCTTGGCTGATTTTATTATCTTGCCTATCTCTCTCGGTGTTATGTCCTTTATCCCCTGATACAGCAGTTTTATGCCTCGTTGCATTAAGCTGTTGTTGTAATGATAACTCCTTCCGACATCTTTCTGCAAGTCAAAGAGTGCGGTTATGTCCTTGACTTTGTAGTCCTTTCCGTCTATCACAACAAAGGTCTTACCGTTCTCCCGTTTTATCGGAAGGTTAAATGTGAATTTCCCCCCCGCTTCAACAAGGCAGTTGTCATCTGATTTATCAACAACAAACCTGAAAGTTATTCCGTTCTTGATTGCGTTCTTCAACCGCAAACTCTCCCTGCCCACACCTTTCAGCCAATCCAGATACTTTTGCCTGTCGGTGTGGTTCAAAGCCAACATGATTATCTGATGTAACTCATCTTTCCGTATCTTAACGCAATTAACGAAGAAGCTGTTGTTCCTTTTCTCAACCATTATGTCAATACTGCCTACGCTGAAACTCCTTTTTTCTTTCAGGTTCACTTCTATCCTGTTGTTGTCATGGTAGGTATCATATTCCTTCTCCCTCTCCAAGACAAAATCAACATAACCAGCGAGTATGTTGCGGAACTCCAAAGTTTCCCTGAAAGGCAGTTCCTGAACCGTTATGTAATCGTTCACCATGTCTCCCTTAATCACAGTTCCGTTGTATTCTATGCTGTTGGGCTTTATGGTTACGCCCTGCCTACAAACCTCGCCCTTCTTCCTGAACTGTTGCTGTATTTTTTCAGCCAATTTCTTTTTGCCTTTCTCTTCCAAAGATTTGCGTTTGGCTGTCAATATCTCAACCCTTGTGCTGTCCTTCTCCCTTTCATAGACCTCTTTCGTGAGAATATGGTTGCCTGTTCGGTTAATAAGGATATTGAGTTCTGCAACATCTATGTTGCCGAGAAGTCCGTCATCACAAATCCACAGTTCCTTTCCGTCTTGCCTGTATATCTCCCTGCCCTCGCACACATAGTTGTATCGGCTGTCGCTTGGCTTGTATGCTTGTATCCGCACTTCCACGCCTTTACAAACCTCTCTTGCACAGTATCCCATAAAGTTTCCTTTTTCAAACTCCTCGTTCAACTGTATGATTGCCAACCTGACATTTTTTGCGGAGAACACTTTGATTATCTTTGCTATGTTGGTTCTCGTTTCGCTATACTTGAAATCATATTTCTCACCGAACAGCCAATAGACCGCTTTCAACTGTTCCTGCCTGATTAGTTCCTTCTTCAATCTGCCTTCTTCCCTCTTTGCCTCGTCATAGCCACCATACTCTTCCCAATAATGCTCTTCTGCCAACTGCTTGGAATAGCCATCAGCGAACCTCTCGCAAATCCTTTGTTTCAGTTCTTCCAAGTTGTTGGCTATGGACTTTATCATGCTGTCCGAAGCCCTGTATCTCGCTATTCCGTGAAGTGTGTAAATCTGTTCGGGCAGGTCGTCAAAATTCACCAGCGTTTTCATAAGTATCCGAGTGTTCGGTTTCAATTCCAATCCGCTCAAATCACCTGAACTCTCCACTTTGCTGAAATCCCCTGCGTTCTTGATGACTATGTTGTGCTTGTTGTCATGGTCTATGCCTATGACCTTTCCGTTCTTGACCGCTTTTATGGAGAAACCGCTTCTCTCGGTGTGGCTGACCTCTTCAGCAATATCCTTAAATTCCTGTTCGGTCACTCCCAACTTGTGCAGGGAGTTCATTACTCTCAAACAGTTTATGTCCATACTTACCACTAAAATTGTTTCTATCTCAAAATGAGCATGACTTATTTCGGCGCTTCTACGAACCTCTCACCCATCTCCCTTATCTTCCTGTCCAAAAGGGCAATCTCCTTCAAAATCCCCCTGAATAAGACCGTGATGTCCTCATAAGACATAGTGTTCTTTGTCCTACCACCACAGGCAAGACAGGTCTTTTGGTCTATGTTTATTCCCTGATAGCCACAGTTTCTGCAAGTGTATCTACAAATCAAGACCTTCATGGTCATCATCTCCTAATATTCCCAACAACCCTGAACCGTTGTTAAATCGTCAAACAGTTGTTTCCTTTGCTGTCCGTTTGAGTTGCCCCAAATAAAGTCAATTAGTTGCTGTTCAGCTAATCGCCTGTTCCTGTTCCGCTCGGTTTCTGTTCCGTCACCTGCCAATATTTTATCGGGTTTTGGTTTCTTCATGCCATTACCCCTAATTGTTTCCGTCATCATAATCACCCAAACAAATCAGGATTATATAATAACTGATGTAGTATCTCGCTTTCCAGATAAGTTATTTTGCCCTCTCTGTATAAGTTTTCTATATAGGTGTGTGTTACTTCTGCCATACCTATCCCTCACTTTTTAACCAGTATTAATTTGGTCTATCAACCCTTCAAGCAGGGGCTTTGTGTGTGTTCGGAAGGCATAGTATCTGCCTTGCTTCTTTATTATGCCCTGCAACTCCGTTACGATTTTGTCTTTGGTCATAACATCACCTTCTTTTTAGTTTTCTAAAATAGTGACACGCTTTTGTATTTGAATAAACAACCCCTTTTGTTTTATATTTTCTTCTATGCTGATTTGGTAGTTCGCAAAAATATTCCTTACCTTTTTTATCTCTACCAAATGAAAAAGGGTGTTTCCAAAAGCAATTCTCACAAATCTTCCTTTCCATAACATCACAAGGGGGTGGTCGGCTGACGAAACCTAACCAGCCCATAATTATATCATCATTATAAAATAAAAAAAGGGAGAGACCTACTCACGCCAATCTCTCCCCCTCAAACAAACTCCCCAACTCAAATTTGTTGGAGAGGTTATGTTTTGCTGAATTTGGTGTCCTCGCACTCCCCCTATCCATACGCTTTATTGTAGAGATAATGTATTGATACCTACCGTTGTGTTTCAGCGTATTCTTGGTCAATTCTTCAAGCAAGTCCTTAAAATCAACCATAGAAATCACCACTTAAAGCTTCTCCGTGCTTCCGTTACTATGGAATATTTTGCCTTTGAAACCAGCTTCCCTTAACTCTTGTGTGAACCAATATTCACACCCTTCTTTGCAACCGTTTCCATTTTCGCAATTCTTACAATCGGGCATAAACACCACCTTCCTTATTTTTAAATAATCATAAAGAAGGAGTGCGGGATTAAGTGCCACCGTTTAACCGTCTATAAATTCTTTGTTCCATTTTCCAAGCTCTATATGTAGGTAAAAATTTACATCAAAATGGTCTGTTTGTGGGTCACTATTGTTATAGTTATATTGCTGTGCTATTTGGACAACCCTTTTAAGTAGGTTATGCCCTTGTTCTGTTAGGAATACCCCATTACACCAATTAGCAGGGTCATAACCATCTTTTAAAGCGTATTGGTTTAGCTGGTGGTATTTTTTGTTTTGCCTATCTTCTATATCTTCTTTGCTGTATCCGTTGCCTACATTTAAAAAAGCTTGTTCTGGAATTTCTGACATATTCCTTTTAATTCGTCTGTCTGCCACCATTAAGGATATTGTTATAGCACTCCCCATAGAAAAATATTCACTTCTTACGGAGAACTTACAGCTTGGGTATTCTTGTTTAAGCTGTTGCCTTATCCTTTTTGCGATTTCTGTTGTTCCTAACTCTATTTTTTGCTCTTGTGTCAATTCCATTTAACCAACCCCCTTATTTTTAAGATGATAATAAAGAAAGAAGGTTAAACGGTAGTTTCACCTGTCCGTCACCGTTTCCCACTTAATCATGTTTTCGGTTCGTTGTCGCCAACAAACCACATGAAAGGTTTTTCCCTGACAGTTTCACGCTTTAAGCTCACCGTTACGCCATGCGTAACGGCTTGGTTTTCCTTTCGCCGTAAAGGGTATAAGTCACCAGATACCCGATTTCCAAACAGCACATACGCTTAAAGGTTCTTTCAGGTCAAGCGGTCACAACGGTTATCACTATTGCGAATCCGCAAACCTTACATAAAAACTAATATATTGTAGTCAGTTCGCATAATAGCGATTTTGAGGAATAAAAAAAGAGAAAAAGGGGAAAAAATTAAGCCCCTTTAAAAAGGTCTTAAAATGCGTATTGTATTGGTGAGTGCTGTATCTTTTCACTAAAGAAGCCCTGATTAAACAAGCGGTCTAATAATCGTTGTGATTTCTTATGTGCGGTTTGGTATGCCTTGCGGTCACTATATTTATGCAAACCCATAAAGGTTTCCGCAATTGTTCTTGCTGTTATTGTGCCACACACACCCGCTTTTTTCCAATTCTTTAGATGTGCGGTTATCTGTTCGTTTGTGTAGCGAACTACTGTTATGTTAAGGTCTTGGTAATTGATTATTTCAAGTTTCTTTATGCGGTATCGTCTTACTGTTAAGATAGTCATTACGCTTGGTTGTTTATGTAGCTGGAAAAATTGCCTTGCTATATAAGTGTTTTTTGTGTAATTCTTTAGTTTCTTATAATGCTTCATTATATTCCCTATTTTGCTCATTTGATTGCCCCCGAATTTTTAATGTATATGTAAAATTTATATCAAATTTTTTATATGATTTTTTAATTTTTGATTTCTTACATATACATATACATAATTAGGCACTACATACATATAAAGACTATGTGTTGTTCACAGTATGCTGGTTTCATTAAGATATGCCTATTTTTCCTTTAGTAAAATGCCTCTTTACCCCATATCATTCAGCTATTTTTAGTCCAAAGTGATGTTTCAGAAGTAATTTGAACTTAAAAACAACACATAGAGAAGTCAATTTTATTTGGATAACCAAGCTTCACTTTTTTAACTTTATAGTTGCCCTGTTTCCCTGCATTTTGATGTCCACAACCTTTGACATATGCCGTAGTATGTGCCACTGAGTAGAAGAAGCATATACAGGTTTTTTCATAATCTTGCTCAACTCTTCTGCTATTTTTGTGTAACTCAATCCATCAGGATGTTTTTTGAGAATATTATTGATTGCAGGGAACATATCTTTTGGTAAATTCTTCGCCATGACTTACATATACATATACAGATTTAAATATGTCACCCCTCAAATCACACCCCTCGATTGCCTATGAAAACACCCCTTTTTCAACAAAATCTATAGTATTGCTTCCAGGTTCCAGCCCTTCAAATATCTTGGGGGTCCGGAGATATTTATTCTTTCGAGCTGTATGGCATGACTATAAAACAAGTCTATTGGTATGCTGCTTCTCTTTCCTTTCAATATTTTTTTGAGAGATATATATTTATGGATATCCACAGCAAAGCAAACCCCAGGGGGATCTCTCCTGAAGTTGACCAGGACATAGGCCCACGCTCCCTTCATCGAAGAAAATTTGTAAAGACCTTTCTCCTGGTGTGGTGGCAGCACAGAGAATTTAAAGCTGGGGATCCTGATCATTTTGCACTCTATGGCCCTCATCTTTCCGCTCTCATATCTTGCTGCTATGAAGTCAAACGGTCTTTTTTGGATGTGCCTGGAGTCAGAATGAAATTTTTCCCACCAGACCTTGAAATGGTTAAAGGATTGCCGTATCTCAGATTCAAGTATGCTGGCCATACTATCTCACTTCTCCAAAATATCTAACTGAGCTTTTAGCTTAGCTGCCTGATGCTCCTTGAACTGTTTCACGTTCTTGTGGTCTGCAATAATTTCATTAACAATCTTCACGAAGTGTCCTCTATGTTCCAGCTTCCGCTCGTCTAGAATCTGCACAATGTATCTGTAATTGTCCGGGTCATAAGAAGTATTGACCTTTACTACCTTCTCCGACTCTGCCTTGCGGGGTCTGCCAACCTTTTTCTTCTTCATTGCCATATAATAATATTTGTGGCACTGATATATAAACACAGTGGTTCCCAGGAAACAGATATCCGTTTTATTGAGCGTAAAAGTGCCCCTCGAATGAAATTTTGAATCCACAATTCCCCCATAAATTGTATTTTTGTGGCACCCTGGCAGATTGTAGTAACGCTAATAGAAATCCAAAAACAAAATTGATTGTTTCATCTGGCTTACTCAATTTCTATGGACATCTCATATCATTTGGCCAGTTCTTTCATCAATTGAGGACATGTTCTCTTGGGGGTTTTGCGGGATTCCTCATTTCACTGTTATTTTCAGCCCCTCCAAGAGTTTGATGTCTTTCCCCTCCTGCCTGATGATGGCATTGAATTTGTCCACGTCAATATATCTCAGGACGGCCTTCTCAACAATCCGTTTCAGATCCTCCAGATCAACGCCGTCCAGCCGGCACTCCGGGGACAGCCCGTATTTTAACTCCTGCTTCCCAGTTATCCCTGCCCACAATACCCTCACCCCGCAGCCGAGGTATTTCAGGTCCCTGCATATCACATCGAATATCTCACGCCCCTTGCCGTCATTATCACCGAAATACAGGATAACAGAATCACCGTCCAGCCTCTCGCTCGCCTTCTTCTTGGCCGTCCAGGTGAGCTGGCCCCTTGTCGCCATGTTGGGGACATCGTACTTGCCACAGACCTCGCTGAACTCCGGCTCGATCGTGTCCTTCTCGAACCAGACCTCAAACTGTTTCATGTGGCTCGGGGTCTTGTCCCTGCTGTATCTGTCCGCTAGGTCTTTGGTGTGGTAATCGATAAACTCCTTTGTATTCTCCCAACCTTTGCCGGCATTAAGCTTAACCCTGGATTCCCTGATAGAATTCCATTTAATTGTATGCGTTACAGCCCTGCCCCTGACAATATATTTAACAATATTGTGGTATGCCAGGTCTAGCTCCTTGCCATGAATCCCAGGATAGAAATGATAGGTTATGTTCCTGACAGTCCTGACCTGACCGTCACTTAACAAGTTAGATATATTCTGCACCCATTCTGTAACCTTTTTTGATGGTTTCCTCTGCCAATAAGGTATCTTTGATATAGTCATGTTGTAGTTTTAGATACTAGTATTTAAAAGGTTATATCAAAAGTGAGAGTTCGTAGGTATATAGCGGTTTCAGGCGTGCTTGCTCAATAAATAGGACAGTTTAGACGCAAAATACGAGCTAAATGCCCTTAAAATTCGAAATTCTGGCGTGTATTTAGGTGGAAGGCGACACCTTCAGAGGGGATTCCAAGTAAAACCTGTCACCACAAATTCATTGCCATGGTTATTGGTAGGCGCATTGCCATTATACAACCAGAAGTTGAAGTGAACGTTCTCGTTACCTGGTGGAGGGACATCTGTACTGCTATGCGCCCATTCTTCAATCAAATCACTTTCAGGTGGTGTACTATTAAGATGCTGACCACGGTATGTTTTGAATGTAATGCTTCCAGGTATCCAGATCATGTAGTGGGTCATATCATTATTTTGAGTAGTGAGGTCAATACGGAAGCGATGGTAATGTTTGACATAATACCCGGGGTGGACAACATATTGGGCATTGGTCGCATCATCAGGATCACCCCAACGTGCAAATTCAATATCTATCTCCCGGTAATTATATACCGGATAATCATTGTCCCATGTGAACAGGGCAGCCACCATGTTCGGGTCAATGATATCAAACCTGCCACGGGTTTGGAAAACATATTTACCATAACCGAGGCTCTGGTTGAGAATAACCTCAGTAGAGAACCACCTGCCGTTTCGCTGACTGATTGTCAGGTGAATACCATTGCTGTCAACCCAGACATCTTCTTCCCTGTCCGAAAAATAATTAGGGCCCGGGCTGGTGGGGAAGTTAGATCCTTTGACTATCCAGTTGTATCCGGCAAAGGAAAGTGTCCTTGGCCCTGAGCCCCATACGTCTACCACGTATGTGGTTATCAAACCAAAGACCAATATCAGCAAAACAAACAGCAACGCTCCCCAACTAATGAATCGGCCGGATTCCTCTTTTTCAAGCCAATACCCCTTTTTTACCATTCATTTTTTTCCTAATTATAACCAAAACCTCTTTGGCGTTAATTGTGTTAATTCTTTCATAATGTCCTTTTCGTCTATTAGTTTACCTTCATCAGGTAGCCCGGCCCCGCATAAAAAGATTTTTCTCCCCATAATAATCACAACCACCTTGATTTCTCCTTCTTATGTGTTTCAACTATACGAACATAATTCAAAGGAACCCATCCCTCAGATGGTTCAGGTTTTTCTACTTTAACCTTTACTTGCGGAAAACCACATCCTGTAATTACTCCACCTAAAGCTGGAACCGGTTCACAATCTCTAAAACCTGTTATAACGCCTTCTATCCTGCCTCTTCTTCTGTCTATCAGTTCAACTTTCTTTCCAATATAAAATTCTTCAGCAGGATATCCCATATCACAACCACCTTGATTTTTCCTCTTTCTTTTTACGTTTCAAACCTAGTTTTACATTTCCTAGATCGCTTGCCACACTTTTTCCTATTCCTACGAATCCTCTGACCGTGGCTGAAATTAATTTAAAGGCACCGAACACCACAAAGCTTGATATTGCTAAGAATACAGCAGCTATTATCTTTGCACCCAGGGCGCCATTGAATAGGCTGCTGATTGATAATGAGAAGAACCTTATTATGTCAAACGAAAAAAATGCCCCAGCCATCAGTCCGCCATCATGAAACAGGCCACCCAACATTTCCTCGCCGGGTGCCATCAAAACCTCAGCAGTATTATTTTGTATTTGGACATACTGATCCGATATGTCTTTTGCGCCATCAATCCATGCGGTTGTAACAAAAGCATTACCAACAGCGTGTTCAATCTGAATGACAGCTGTCCCATTAATGATGGAGTCCGTTTGTCCCATGATGTTTTTTTGGTAATCCAAAAGCATGACTAAACAATAGGGGTCATTCAATGTTAGGTTCCCCTCTGTGTACGGCATATAAAGCTTGAAATTGATTGTAACCATTGTGGGTGGTGTAAACTGTGCTGCAACCATCGGTAATAAAAACAGAATTGACATCACTAAAGATGCAAATAACCTTTTCATAGTTGATATTTAACCTTCCAAATATAAATGTTTATTTCAACCTGGCTGCAATGCCGGGCCCGTGCTCAGGTAACCATTCTTAACTTATCCAAAATGACACTTTATTTGTGTTATGATCATAAAATCCAAAATCAAAACCAGCACCATGCAAGGTATAGAGTTTGCCGGCAAAATAGATCCTCCGGAAGACCTGGTAAAGCGTAAACAGCACTATGCGGCTATCACGACCTGAAAGTGAATTATCCCCCTATTACCCATATGCCCAGGGCGGACCCAATTGCTGTTAAAACAAGCGCCCAGAGAAAAGCAACAGCTACCCCAATTATTATCTGTTCCTGCATGCTCACCCTTTTTATCAATTCCTTTTTCTTTATGACCGGAAGAACATCGTTAATTATACTCCGGACCGTAAACCTGACAAGAAGCCCCAAGGTCAAAAATATGAAAAATGTGGCTAGATTTTCCGCTTCTAAACCAACCGTCCCGAGAGCCAGCAAAGCGGCTAAAATGTAGGCAGTAACCCAGGCATAAGCCTCTTCCTGCCATTCTGGTTGATCAACCCAATACTGTTTTTTCGTTTCCCTGGCCTGCAGGGCATACCAAACCAAATAAGAAGAAGCTGCAACAAATCCTGTAAGTTGGATTGAGGACCACAACACTCTAAAAACATAGTAACTGAATATAGGGACCAGGGCAATTGCCAGGGTTGAAGCTATCAGAGTTCTTTTCATGGTTAATTATTAGCACTTGCCCAAATAAAAGTTAAATACTCCAGAATTTTTTTATCCTGGCTCTTGTCCATATCTTATATCCTCTGGGGGCCCTGGTCACAAAAAGTTCTCTGCTGCTGTGGATCAGCAGAGCGATGCCAATAACTGACAGGCCTGCTACCCAATTAGCCCAGCCAAGGCCAAGGAAAATGACAAGTATCCAAATCGCTGTAAAACCAAGGTCAATGAAGTCCAATGTTATGGTTTTCACCCTGATTTTTTTCACATAAAACAAGTATAATGTTGTTCCAACACCTGCAACAACAACTATGAATGGCACTATAAAGTCAATTGTAAGCGCTGCCAAGAAACCCGTTATTGTACTAATTATTCCCAGAAGTGCAGGAACAATTAATAGTTTCATACTTATTATTTGGAAAGGCTTCCTTAAATACCTTCCCGTCTACAGTTTTTCTTGAACCATGTCTTGGGTAGTATCCACTGATTTCTTGAACTGGTCCATGCACTCATTGAACTCATCTTCAGTGCTGGACTGGTCTAGGCATGATTTCAGTACCTGGGGGAAGATGGCTTTCACGTTCTCTTTTTCATGTCCTTCTAATTCCTTGGATACTTCCTCAACAGCTTCTTTGAGGGTCTTTCCCATATATAACACCTTATTCAATTGTTGGTGGTGTCTGTTTAAATAGGTATGTAGCACATAATAATAATTATGGCAAAGAAAAATGGGTCCGCCCATTTCAGGGCCACAAAGGATTTTTTTGAATTAATAGGAGAAGCAAAAAGAAAAACTGGTGACAAAACTCAGTCTGATTTTATCAGGAATGCTGTAAAAGAAAAAGTAAAAAGGGTGCTGCCAAAGAAATTCTGGATTAATAAAGACACAGCTAAAATTAAATGAAACGTCATCAGTCCAACTTCAGTTTCTGTTTAAGCAACTGTGAATGCTTGTCCTGGAACCTTTCCGATGCCACCAAGGCATCTCATCACACTCAGGTTTGTCCCGCCCCAAGCGTCCACAAGCTGAGGGATCCCCCCAATCATGTGGCACTCTCTCTTGAAAGCGCTGAACCTGGCCAAGACCTCGCCCTTGGATGCCCTTATTGCTCCTGCCCTCAGGAACCTTAAGACATCTGCTTTTGATATTTCAGCCATATATATCACTTTTTATTATAGAACTTACCTGCTTATAAAGCTATCTCTTGATAGCGGTTTGCGAAAATGGTTTTTACTTAGAATTTGTCCCTCTTCCCAAATTAAAAATACCGGGGTCAACCCAGACAGTTTTTCCAGCCAGGTTGAACGGTTCTACTTTCTTCTCTTCACTGAGCATTTCTAAATATTTCTTTGGGGTTGAAGTGCTTATACTCAGTTTTTTAGCGATGGTGTAACTTGTTGGGCAATCTCCTTCTTCTATTGATTTTGTCCCGCCATTACCAAGCTCTACTATCTTATCCAAAAATGTTCTTGTTAAATCCGTAACTGTGCCGTATATTTTTTTCTTTAGACTCTTTGAATGTTCTTTGCGGGATTGGTTTTTTTTGTTCATGACCTGCTCGCTCCATACATGATTAAGATAATTGCTATCACTATGAAAATGAAAAACGTCAGTATTGGATTACAATTCATCCAACACCATATTTGATTATGTATTCCGCTCATTTCGCCGCAACCAGTTGCCCAATCCACTTCGCATATAGTAACCATATTAAATTTATCCTGCACTTTTATATTTTTCCAAAAAATATTTCCATTCCCCGGTTCTCTCTTCTATTATTTTTATGTCTTCCTCAGGAACATCTGTAACAAAGCCACCTTTCACTATCGTCTTGGCAGGATAACTCCAACATCGCAATAAAACCAGCCCGGGACCCCACCTCTCCTTTGCGTATGAGGGCACGAATTGCGGAATCCCATTTTCAATTTCTATGCAATCCTTGATAAATTTTATTCCTGCTTCAGGCCATTTCCCAAGAACCCTTGTGTGCTTCCCTACAATTTCCCTTATCAATTTGGTGACCCTTTCTTTTTCTTCAGGCATTTCCTTTGCCACCCCCACCAAATATTTTATTATCTGAGCCACGTTTTAGTTTTGTATTTGCGTCCTTAAATATTATAACCATTTGATTTCTTTCTCTTTCTTGAACCATCCCCGATAAACGGCATACAGCCCAACAAAAAGCAGAATCAGCCCTATAATTATCCACAAAATAGCTGCTTGATTTATCTGCGGTGTTGCCGCTGCCACCGCTATTTCACCTTCACCCGGAATAGTAAATGTAGCAAGTGCTGTACTTAAGATTATGATAAGTCCTGTTGTTGACCCGACTGATCCCACCGTGCCTAAAGCATCCTTGAGTTTTTCAAGCTTATATCTTGTTTTCATCAATTTTTTGCGTTCAAGCTCACAGGCTACCAGCTTTTCTTTCAGCTCTTCAACTTCAGTCATAATTATTATTTAATACTGCTGAAATATATAATAATTATGGCTCAGTTCTGGCTGGATAATGGAAAAGAAAGAAACTGGTCGAAGATTATTCTTATAATCATAGGGTGTGCTGTTGCCACCTTAGTTTTACTTTGGGTTGGGGCCTCTTTTGTAACAGCAATCAATGTGCAACCAAACAAAGTGAATGATTTGGCGCACAACATCACTGCTAATTGCACAACAGATGATTGTAAAGCCCGGGCCGTGTATGATTGGATAAACGAAAATATTAAATACAAGATAACCAACAACTATTTTGAAATCATAGACAAGGAATTGAACACGAGGGAGGGAGATTGCTACGACCAGTCAATACTATACTGCTCGATGATGAAGTCCCTGGGGCTCAGCTGCAGGGTGTATTTCAATGTTGATTTTTTAAAATTCGCTGGGCATGCCTTCGTCTTTGTTGAGATAGCTGGCAGGTGGATTCCTGTTGACCTTGCCGGAGGATCTTTTGGAGGAATAAACGAGAACATAACCCCGAGCGGGATATTTATTTACCTGTATTCGAGTGTGTGATATGGATTACTGGCTAAAAACAAATAAAAAATATGATAAAATCTTGGTTGTTGTTTCTGCAGTGTTGGTTATTTTTTTGATAATAACTATATTTTGGGGTGAGCCACTTTCAACTATCTTTGGTATTCTTACTTTCAAGCCACTCACTGTTGTTGGAGGATGCCTCTGCTCTGACTATCCAGATGAATCTGGATGCCGTGTCGGCTCAACAGCGACAGTATACTGCCCTTCTTATTTAAGAGGGGGATGTGTGGTGGTTCTTTACACCAGTGCCTGGGGATTCATACAGGAAAAACAAATCCCCCCGGGCAGTTCTACAGTAGTTTCTTATCCGGCATTCTGCTGGGAGAGCTATTGGTGTAACAGAGCAATCTGTTCAGACCCTGACGGAGGAGTTAATATCTATGTAAGAACAACGGTAACAGAGTCCTGCAGCGGACTGAGTTGCACCGATATGTGTATAGGGGCTGCTCGTATTGAGGAGTGTTTTTGCTATTATAATGAACCAGCTAGTGCCACATACGACTGTCCAAGCGGATATACTTGCTCTAATGGGGCCTGTGAAGAACTCCCAACCTGTGACGGAACTGATACGAGCTGTGGAGGTTGGCCTCTCTGTGTAAATTGCAACGCACTGGACAGCTGCTATGCTTATGGAAATGGTTGTGAATATAGAAATTATGGTTGTGTTAATAATGTACTTGGTTGCGGTTATACTTACTCAAACAGGCATACAGACAGTTGGGTTAACATAGGCAGCAGTTATGCATGCTGTGATGGCAACAACAGATGTACCTGTCAGGGCCAAGAGTACAGGAATTATTATTGCTCCGGAACATCCTGCATATACAGCGTGACTAGTTCACAAATTATTAAAAGTGGTTGCGTAGCCTGCGGTTCTTGCCAATATTGTTCTGGAGGAGCATGCTACAACTACTGCTCCGGAACAGATACATCATGTGGTTGCACTTCCTGTATAAATTGCAACACACAAGGAACCGGGGCAGGAAGAACCGGGGATGGCTGTTTAGGAAACACTTATATTAATTATTATTGCTCCGGAACATCCTGTGTTTATACCTCTGATGACTGTTCTGACTGCTCCTGCAGTTGCGGCGGGTACAGCGTGGATGAATCGGTTGCAAACAATAACTGTGATGATGGCATAGATAACGACTGTGATGGGCTAACTGATTTAGCAGATCCTGGCTGCTATGTTTCTCCAATAATACAATTCACTCTAGAGGTTTGGGAGGTTTTAAGGCACTTGACGGTGGTTGTATGATAAATTTCATATTAGTTGTGGTGCTGGAATTTGTAGTTTTGGTGCTGGTTTTTAAGCTCATAAAAATAGAACTTAAGCCATCCTGGATGCTTGCTTTAGGATTTGCTATAACAACCGTGCTGACTGCTATACACGTATTTTTGCATCCTGAAATTTTTGTAAATGCACAGGCAGTTTCCCTCTCATATTTTTTGGCTATGACTTATTGGATAGTATTAGTTTGGACCGCAAACAAAGTGAAGGATTTAATCTAAGCTCCAACCAGCAAAGCAATCAAAAGATTCAAAAGATAAGATGCTATAAGCGATACAATCCAGATAAGTCCTATTGCACCCGTCCATTCTCGTGGCAAAAGTTTCCTCTTGGGGTAAAGCCACACATCAGCTATTTTGTAGGTGACATACAAAGTAACGGGTACAGCAACTGAGAAAAGAATGACTGACCAGATTAAGAAACTGATTCCTGTTACGCCCTCTAATGACAGAGCGATGGCAAAGCCATCGAGCCCTTCAACAGGCAACAATTGTTGCAAATTAAACAAGATTATCTGATATCCTATTACCTTAAATCTTGGATCTTCTGACAGTGCAGCCAACCCCCCGGGCAGCCATCCCAGCAATGGCCCGGCAGCAGAAACTATAAGCATTTTTGTGTTAGTTATCTGATTCTCCAGGGCCGTAAATGCTGTCCAGAACATGCCCGGAGCGAGACCGTAACCGGCGAGTGTAAATCCGACAACAATCACACCTATAGCATGGCAGAACTCGTGAAAGCCTGCTGCTATCAGCGTGCCCACTATTATAAGCAGTATTAGATAATTTACCCTGCCTATAAACCGCTCAAAATTATCCAGCCAGAACTGGCTTTTGTTTTCCAGCCAGTGCTCACTCATAGCCAATACCCCCCTCTTATCGCTCCTCAAAAGAATTACAATTGTGATTAAGAATACGAGAAAACTCATGAACAAGACCATCACCACTATCTCTTCTAACATATCAATCCAACCAGTATGACTTTCTTTTGGGTTTCCTTTTAAGTTTTGTCTTGATACCCATAAATAATTCAGGTTTTCTGAGGTAAATAACTACGGATGAAAATGTTAATATGATCAGAATAAGAATAACTATTGCCGAGGAGGTTGTCAGGGAAAGGGCTGTTACCTTCCCTGTGAGCTGAAGTGTTGATTCTTCGGTAGCGGATACGGTTTGGTTTAATTTTTCAAGATCTTCAACTATTCCTTTAATGTGTGCGTATGCTGTTATCGTCTTTCCATGGTATCCAAGTTCAGACTTCAAACTTTCTAAGTTATCTTTAATGTAGTTTACCTCTAGAGAAATTGAGCTGAAATTGTTTTTCATATCAACACTTAAGTTAGAAATAGAATTCTGTATGTCCTGCGCATCAGAAATTATTAAGTCCAGTTTATTGATTATATCCGAAGCGGTATAAATGCCCCATTTACTTAAAATAATTTGCGTGTCTATATAGATGCTGTCTATCCTTGGTTTTAAAATAATCTGAAGGTAACTGTACATATCTTTTGTTGTTTGATTAATTTCGCTTAGATAATCGCAAATACTGTAACCCGAATAACTGCAGTTGAAGTGGTTCCATAAGGTTTGCCAGTTCTCGCTCAGGTTCATTATTAAATCGTTCAAGATGGTGTAATAGGTATCATTCCACAAGTAAAAGGTTGTATTCCATTCTGGGAAGTAGGCAGTCTGATTATTAGATATCCTGCTCAGATAATTACAAATCTCGTTCCCTGAACCAAGACCAGCACAGTTGAAATATTCCCACACAGTGGAAAAGTTGGTGTTGAGATTGTATATGCTCTCATTCCACCCCCCAGAAACATAATAGGTGTCGTTCCACAGGTAAAAGGTCGTGTTCCATTCTGGGAAGTAGGCAGTCTGATTGTGTAAAATTCTATAAACTGTTAAATTTATATTATCTAAGAAAGCCCACATATCAGTTTGGTTGTAATCGGTTAAGGTTCTAGTTCCATAACTCCAAACCCCAGAATAATCACTTAATACTCTTGTTGCATATGTCCAGACATCCTCTCCAATTAATTAGGTAATATTAATATCCTCGAAATATATCCAAACATCAGATTGATTATAATCTGTTAGGTTTCTTGTAGTATAAACCCAAACATCAGCTGCCGTGATATTTGCCAACCCATTTATTAAATCTCTTATTTCCGTTGTATTTGTTTGGGTTGCTAAATCGGATAAATCTGAAACCTTAGTCCAGTCCATAGTAGTTAAATTACCACCTGTTATTTCTCTTGTTCCATAAGTCCACACATCTTCAGCAGTTCCATTATACCAGGTAAGGTTCCTTGAGGTCGAGTTCCATACATACAAGGTACCTGTTCCCCAGTCTGTGTAGGTTAAATTCCTGTCGGCATATGTCCAAATATCACCTTCAGAGGGCAAAGCAGAGACTGTTGTGTTTATGTTGTCCAAATATAGCCACATATCAGTTTGGTTGTAATCGGTTAAGCTTCGAGTGGTGTAAGTCCAGACATCAGAGGCTGAAAGGTTGTTAAGAGAATTTATTAAGTCAAGTATATCTATTTCTGTAGATTGATTTATATCTGTTAAATAAGCCCACATTTCAGTTTGGTTGTAATCGGTTAAAGTTCTTGCAGCAACAGTCCACACACCAGAATAATCCGATAATATCCTTGTTGCATAAGTCCAGACATCTGATTCTGTTATGTTCGCTAAGCTGTCAATTAAGTTATATAGTGTGGTTTGGTTGGTCAAAATATCATAAGTGGTCTGGTTTATCTCTGAAATTGTTTCGTTTATATTATAAATAGTAATGTCCAACACCACAAAATTGCAGTTTTTCCTGCCTACATCCCCGCTCATATTGCAAAACATCTCACAGATGTAATAGCCATCCACCGGAGGGATAAAAGTATAGTTGTGCCAAGCATTAGAATGGTTAGTCATTTGCCCATCAGTAACAGCTTGGGTTCCGTTTGGATATGTTATGTTTATGGTGCATCCGAAATCAGTATATGGGTCGTATGAATCATTATATATCCAGTCTCCACGGACACATTCAGTATTAGTTTGACACACATCATCTGCTTCCTGGACGGCAGAGGCAATAGGAATTAAGAAAACCACTAACATTGTTGCCCACAAGAAAAACCCAAAACGCATATACCTTACCCCTGGTTATTCTGTACCTGATTAATCCATGCTTGGCACTGGTTTTGACAACCTTGATATGAATAAAACAATACTACTGTATTGTTGAGACCTGGAATTGATACTACTCCTTTAAGGTCAAGTTCATTTAAGGTGTCTATCTGCCCTTGTAATCTTCCCGAGCCGTAAATTACTGAACCTACCATGTAACTGACACACAGGATTAATGCAACTCCCATCACAACCATTATCAGATTTTTTCTTTTATTTTCCATTAAATCCCTCCCATTTTATGAACTGAAAACGTTTATCATACAATTATCTTGCATATATAAGACTCCTGAACTTCCAGGGTCTCCTAAATTTGTAGTATTAATCGTGGCGTTGCATCTCGTAGCTCCTGTTCCTGTGAAATCCAAATAACCTGTGCCTAAATCACAATCAGTAGTTATATTGCAATAATCAGACATATCTATCTCCCAGTCTTCATTTAATCCAGGACAGGTGCAAGTATCTGGTGCCTCTGAATAAGTTATATTAAGATAAGGTAAATTTCCTGTGCCATCATGATTTTCTCTATCTTCAAAAGTAAAATAATTACTAGCAGAGCCCATAGTTAAAGAATAGGTATCCATTGAATTAGAACAAGAACCTACATGAGCATCTTGGTCTTCAAAAACAAAACTTGCAAAATCATTATTATCATCATAATCTGCTTTGACTTGAACAGTAGTATCAATGGTTGTCCAACTTTCTTCTGTTATAGAACTCAAAGTTTTATTAGTTTGAGAGTCGTAAGTAAATGCATCAATTCCAGCACAGTTTACAGATTCAGTCCAAGTTTGATTTAATATTCTATCTATAGTGACATCATCATCTGGAGAACCAGTAGTCCATGTAGTAATATATAAACAAAGTAAAGCATCTTCTATAATTGAGGAATCAGGAATAGAAGTAATATTCCACCTCATTAATGATTCAGAATTTATGGAAGTATCATAATCATAAATATCAGCCATATCATAAGCATCATCAAGTTTTATAGTAGTAGAATTTCCACCAAACTTAAATTCTTTTCCAAAGGGGTTTCCCTTATATTCAAATTTAACTTTATCCCCCTTAATTATTTCTCCATTTTTTATCTCCCATTTATACTGGAATTTCACTTGGCTTTTCTCTATAACTTCTCTTGTTGTCTCATTATGTTCTTCCCATTTCTCATCTAATTTAAAATCACACTTAGCATTTAATTCATCTGTAACTTGACAAAAAGTTAGGTAATCTTCTGGATTTCCTTTAAAATCTAAAGTCATATCCATATAAGAAATATTAAAATCATTAACAATAATATTGAAAGCAGAATCATTTTCCAAATAAACAACATTCCAAGCACCTTTCAATGATTTAGCTTCTTCAACTCTTTTCCAAACTCCATCTTCATAAACATTTTTTGTTCCACTCCATAAAGTTAATGTGCATTTTCCATCATAACATATTCTATCTGTTGAAGCTGTTTTTGTTATAGTTGGTTCTATTATAGTTGGTTCAGAATTTCCATTTCCATTACTTGCTAAAACAAGATAGGAATCAACAAAAATTATACTAAATATTATAATAATTAAGACAAATCCCATAAGCAATTGATCATTTTTCATCTAAGCACCTGAGCAAATTTTCCCCCCTGATGCAAAAACTATACAATCCACATCAGTTACATTATTCGCACTCATGTTTAAATCTCCACCTATAATCGCATCTTCAGTTACATTAAAATCTCCAATAACATTTAATTTATTTTGTGGGGTTATCGTTCCTATACCTACATCGCCAGTATCTTTAACTATAAATATATCTCCGTCATTGTCTGCTACAGAAGAAATCATAAATCTATCTATACTGCCAGCTATTTCTAATAATGCATCAGGAGAACTATCATTAATGCCGACTCTGCCATCATACATTATTATCATCCTCTCCTGTGCTGAGGCATCCGCTAATCCTGTAGTATAAAACTTCAACATTGTGGGAGCAGTGAATATATCTCCCCAGCCCCATATTGCCCCTGAAACAGCATCTATCTTTGCAGAGACAACGTCCTGCCCGCCTGTTCCGTAGAACTCAAGAGAGCCAATAACATTACCAGTAGCTATTGTATCATCATACCTCCACAACCTTGCTGTGCCACCCGTTGCCGACCCAATCTCGGCTTTGCCCTCATAGAAAAGCAAATCTCCTGAAAGTGACACTATGTCTCCCTCTCTGATGAGAAGCGCCCAGTTCTGACCAGAGGGCGCTCCACGTGCCTCTAATATCAGAGCCATATTCTCCCCACCACCCGTTAAATTACTTGCGGTGCTGCGTATATTCATTCCTGTTATATCACCGCCTCCCATATCTGCACTCACATCTATATTCACGGCTGGTCCTGCTATTGTCGCCAATCCCCCAGAGTATGTGCTGTTAAGAATGATTTTTATGGGCTGCAGGAAAGGATTGTCTGTCGGAGTTGTCATGTTAATAAAAATTGGATAAAAATCAAGGGGGGTGGAATCCGATACTCCAGAGATGTGTATTCCATAAAAGCTTTCAAAAACCCCGCTATCTGTCATATACATGTCAAATAATGATGAGTCAGCACTGCCATCCGAAGTTATATTTAGTGCTTTTGATGTTGACGGAAATGTAAGTGTCCCAGTTATATCAGCATCTTCAAGATAAGAAGTTCCTTCAACATATAAATCTTTAGTTATATTAACAAATCCATCATCATCATCAATTTTCATTCTTACGGTGTTGTTTGTTACAAAAAGAAGATGTTTTTCGTCTGTTGTCCCAATAAACATAGATGCACCAGTTCCGTAAAAGAAATTTCCTGTGCTTCCTTGAGACCAAAAACTATACACTCCCGCAGTATCAGATTGTAATCTTATTTGTCTGTTTCCTCCTCCACTTGTCCCTAATTCTAAATTAACACTTGGTGTTGTTGTTCCGATGCCAACCTTACCATCATTACCAAAAAATACTTTATTTCCAGATGCACCTTCACCATCATAATTGAAATATATATCAGTCCCAGCCCCACCAGTATTTATAGTCCAGTAATGACCTTCGCCTGTATCATTTAATTTTATAGAAGGTCCATCATCACTTTCTAAAGTAAACATACTTGCACCTGTTGTTTGGTCATCATCTTTTATGTAAAGTTTACTTAGAGGACTTGTTGTCCCTATGCCAACATTCTCATCAAAAGAGGTATTCACATAAAATTGAGCATAAGGAGTCTGATGGTCTGGGTCAGTAGCATTCCAATGACCACCAATTTTGAAGTATTTTTGTTCTTCATCTCCTATCATTCCCCTAAATAATATATGATGGGCAACTGAAGACCCAACACTTCTCTCCCACTGAAAATTAAAATTATTAGCCCAAGCAGACATTTGACTGGTAGAATCAGTCCCACCTACATAAAACACACCATATATTGTATTTCCTATTGTTAAGTCGCCTGAACCTGTTCTCATAATTGAATTAGCTCTAATGTCCCCAATCACATCTAATTCTTGGGTAGGAGTCGCCGTCCCAATCCCAACTCTATGATTAACAGCATCAACAACAAGAGTGTCAGTGTCAACAACCAGAGCTCCGAATGTCCCTGTGCCTGTTGTTGTAAAATTATAAAGACTAATATTAATATTTTGGTTTGCATTTATTCCTGACAGCATGAGATAATGAGCATTGAGCCAGCTCTCAGGTCTGAAGCGGTCAGGGAATTCCCCAAAAACCAGAGCTTCACTATTTAAAGACAGCAACAGGAATACTATAAACGCAGTCAGAATTAATATGAATTTGGTTTTCATGTAATTGTTTTGTTTTGATTGCTTAAATTTTTAACATTCAGTCCCTTATAACCAGAACTTCTTCTTTTTCTTATTTTCAGAATTTCCGCTTCTTTTTTACTTTGACCAGTATAAGTGCTTTCATGTCCAGAACCTCTTGCCCTTGGGTTTGGGTATGATCAACCCAACACCGCACATTGCAACCCCTGAAAGGGCACCATACCCCCAGGGATTCCTTCTCGAAGGAAAGGCTATTGCCCCCACGTAAGCGTCATAAGCGTCCACAACCCCGTAACCTGTCCATTTATCAAATCCTGCATCGCACATATCCGTTGCGGATTCTTCCAGAATCTTTTTGACCTCTGCAGGCGTTAATTCTGGATTTGCCTGCTTGAGCAAAGCAATGACACCTGCTATGCTTGGAGCGGATGAGGACGTTCCTGTGTTTAAGCCGTATCCTGAACCCAGAGCCCCCATGAAGTGCGTAATCCCCATAACATCGGGTTTTAGGATTCCTATCACTGACGGGCCCTCTGTTGAATACCCAACATAATTAAGTGCCGGGTTCACTGCGCCCACTGCTATCACTTTGTCAAGCCCTTGCGGCAAATGTGCCCTAAAATCCCAACAAAATTTAGAAGGGCAGGTTCTCCCGCAATTTCCCTGGGCAAAAACAACCGCTATTCCCCTGTCGATAGCTTGCAGTATTTTCTTGGTCACGGGGTGTTCTGGATTATCTAAAGAGCATGGTCCGTAACACCCCCATGAATTAGAAACAATCTGCGGTGTCCCGTCTGTTGAATAATGATCAATAATCCAGTCATAACCGTCTAACGTATCGCTTGCATATCCTTCTCCTTTTGGCATTATCATAACATCGTATATCTCCGCCTCTGGGGCCATGCCATTGTATTTGCCTCCGTTAATCGTGCTGCCTGCAACTATGGCTGCTGTCATTGTGCCATGGACATCCGTGTCATTCCCCCATGTATAGTTTTCAGGGGCCCAGCCATCCACAACCCTTCCGGTTAACTCTGGATGGTTTTTGTTTACCCCGGTATCAGCAATGGCAACCACTATCCCATCCCCTGTGGTCCCGTTTGCCCAGACCTGGTCCACTTTCAGGGCTTCCCCTGCACCATCCAGGGTATAGCTGTAGCCTGTGGAGACATCGCAATCAATAGGAAAGCATGTATTGTACAGGTAAATCCTTTCGTCTTTCCATATGTTGATGACATTCGGGTCCGCTGCTATGTCAGGAAGGGCTGTTGCATTTACGGTCCCGCTTACTGCCCAGCTTTTTTTACCCTGGTAAATCAACTCAATCGGGACTATGGCTATTGGAACAAAGCCTACTATCTCCAGGGGCTGAATTGCCAGCGGATAAATTCGTAGCTTGGAAATCGCACCGCTGAACTCTATTATCACGGAAACGTTCCCAACCTTTGCCAGGGTTGGGTCAATTTTATCCGGTAAAGAAGTGACTGCTAAGGACTGTATGGTTAATGTGGAAATTGTTAATTGTGTCGATTCAATGCCGCCGACATAGCCAAAAGTTCCAATTACTATTATAAATAACCCCAAATAAATTAACCCTTGTTTCAGTGTTACCATATAATAGAATTAGTTTGCCTGCTTAAAATATTAATTAGGTGGTATAAGCATGTGTCGCATTAGTTTCCACCCTTCATACCATTATCCATCAGATGTGCAATAAACATGGTTAGCTATTTAAAGTTTTTGGATAATGAAAAAATGTGAACAAGTACGGTGTTGGATTATGAATGCTGAAAAACTGCTATTTCCACTGGCTGTATCATTCATTCTTGTAATCATGAGCTCTGCCCCTGTTTTTGCTGTTTGCAACAATGCAGATATAAACTGGGACTTGGAGGTTGACATCTTTGACCTGGCAACAGTAGGCCTTGCATTCGGCTCAGAGCCGGGTGATGCAAACTGGAACCCTGATGCTGATGTTAAAAAAGATAATAAAATAGATATTTTTGACCTTGCTACAGTTGGGTTGAATTATGGATGCAGCATTAGCCTTGTGCAGCCAACACAAACAAACAACTGGGATGACCTTTACGGCTGGATTAGATGGAACACAACAGGGGAAAATGTTTCCTTGGGTTACAGGGTTTGGATCCTGGACCCGGATGATGTATCCTGCGGTATGTTTGATATAAAATACCAGGGCATGCATGGCTTCACTCATGTTTACCAGGACGATTCAACAACACTTGCTATTGATGAGGGAGCAAGGCTTGGTGATGAACTGTTCGTTGCTGTAGAGAACCTCACAACCCACAGTATCCACAGGGCATGGTTTGATAACGGGCTCATCATATTTCAGGGCAACAAGGGGATATACGAGGCAAACATTTCAGTGAATCCGTGAGCTCCTTAAATCCAGAAAAATAATGTCTTCACAAACCAGCCGAAAAACTGCACAATTGGATTGGTTCTCAATCCTATTGGGGGTACTGGTTCTGTTTTGAGTGAAGGCAATGTTTCTTCAGAGGGTTTTGATACTTTTGATGTCAAAAGTTTTGATATCGGAACTGCTTCAATCCTTTGGGGCAATCCAGCCACAAAGTTGGAATCATTCTCTTCTATAATCTCTATTGGTTGTTCAATATCGGTTTCAACAGGATAAGGTGTGGGTATTGTTTTATTCAGGTAGTATTGAAATGTTGGTGTGAATTTTGTTTCAGAAAGAATGGACCTTATGCGTTTACTTTCGTTTCCGTTGGAATCACAGATATACTCGCAGTTGCACTTACCAGGATAGTCCCCTGTGATATTCCAGCGCCCACTCATGCAGCCTCCGTACCAGCGTTCTGACCCTCCCCACTTGCAGAGGCCTTCGCATGTCCTTGACTCCAGCAAATCCTCGTTTATTACCATGCACGAGTTGTTTAATACAGGAAAGCACTGCACTACAGGCCCTATAACTTCTTGCACGGTAAGTTCCGTTTCCACATTCTGGGCGCTTGCGGTTCCGCATGCAACCAACAAAATCCCCAGCATCAAACTTGCTATAAATTTATTCATCATCCCACTTCCAGCTTTTTACCGTTAATCTTGATTGTCACGGGTATGTTCTTTTTGTGAGGGAATGGGAATGCGGAGTCCTTGGAGACCGCAGCCGGTATGCTGATTTTTACTCCCTGGTCGCTCCATATTATCCGTCCCTTTCCAGCCAACATATACAATTATTGGACAAATAGCTTTAAATGCTTTTCGGTCAAGATTTAGAATAAATTAGGGTTTCAATTTGGTCAGTGCATAACCAACTGCTGACACTCCGGCTGTGGCTGCCGCCGCAATAACCATCCAGATTTCTACCGTGAAAGTTATGTTCGGTGCTGCATAACCGACATCAAAGCTGGCACTCTGCTGAGATAACAGCACTCCCTCCGGGTAGCTATAAGCCTGGTCTATCAATGTTGCCTGGATTTTCCAGGTGCCCCACATGGCTTCCGGGACATCTATAGGAACAAGCCATCTGCTCTCCAGAACAGCCTCTGGGTTTATGCCCTCATAAACCTTCCACTCCCACATCACCATTGTATCTAAATTTTCACTATAGCAGCCAACGATCCCCGTGGGACCCATACCGCAGTGCATATCACAAACCAGGGTGGGTAATTGATCTTTATCACAGACAAAATCGAATTTGCCGTTTGCATTTATGTCCCCCTCTGCTCCGAAAAATCCAAAATAATATTCCCCCAGTAGTGTGATTTCCCCCGTGTATTCCCCTCCAGACATCCAGGTGATTTCCAGTTCCTTCCATCCATAGGTTGGCAACTTGGAAATAAGGTTCCATGATGTCATCTCGCCGTCTGTGGCCGAATACATATAGGTAGCACTGTCAGGCACGTCATCATTGTTCAGGTCGGCAAATATAATAAGCGAGAGAACAGGCCAGCGTATGCTCCCGCCGGTCAATGTTAGCGTGTTTTTCCAATTGACATAGTCTCCCGGCGGCACTGATGTCAGGAACCATGGGAATCTTATCAGGGCCGTGTCTATTTTCTGTAAAACAGCGGCATCGCTCACAGTAGGGACGGTTACACCTGGAGCTATATCAAATGTTGCTGGCATAACATCCATAACTCCCTGTGCCGAGCAAACTACCGGTAAAAAAAGGGCAACCATCAAGCCAAGCAATAATCTTTTCATTCTATCACCAATATGATCTCGCTTTTTTCGCCTTCTTGGGGACTTCTTCTCTGATAGCCGTTGCTACTCTTCTAGCCGCACCAGCCCCTGCCTTGAAGAACCTCGCAATGACCTTGGCTCCTCCACTTATGGACCTCGTGATAATCATCAATACACCCATGACTATCAGAACAACCCAGATTGGGGATGTCAACCAGAACAGAGCTGGCAGCTTCATCCCGGCAAAGTAAAGTGGTGCAAACACGCTGTCCCATATCGTCCCCTCACCAATATCAAACCTAAGATTCACGTAAGGGCCCAGGATACCTCCAGCATACCTTACGTAGTATGTTCCGGCGGGCATGAAACCCCCCACATCAAATCTCCATGTGGCCTGATAGCAATTAGAGGCTGTGCCATCCGCAAGTGTGCATTCAAACGACTCATAGGATTTTGTTTCCTTGTAAAAGGATTTCCATGTTGCATCGAAAACTTCCCATGTCTCTGTTCCTGAGAATGGTGTGGCTTTGGCCCAAACACCGCATTCTGTCCCAACAATAGGCAGGCAAATAAATATGCTGGATCCTGCCACAAATCCTGTTGTTTCTGTGGGCGTAATCCCTATATCCGTTGTGTAGCCGGTTGGCTGTGTTTGGGATGTAACAATATAAGAAGGGTTCCCGGCAGTCATGTTTGTTTGGGCATAAACCGGAACAACCAGAGCCAGCATTGCTAAAACAAAAAAGGGCAGAATTATTTTTTTCATAGCCAGCCCCTTTTCTTTTCGAATTCGCCCCTGAGCATCTTGCCTGTTGTCTTGACACCCCATTTCAAAAACATGAAGCCAAAAAGTCCACCAACAAGTATTACTGCTAATGCAATAAACATCCATGCCATCTCCCCGAGCTTAAAGCTTAAGTTCAGAAATCCGGCTCCGAATAACACGCTCCCCAGCCCCAAAATTATCAGGGCTATCATGCCTACAAGTCCTTTTCTCTGCTGCATAATTGCTCACCTTTTCCAAGTAACAGCAGCTATTCCGATTACCGCAACTATTATGACTGCTACCCAGAACCACCATGTCAAGTAGAACGGAACCGGCGGTGTCTGACAGGTCCCTTCAATGCATTCCAGCCCCGTACAGCAATCTGCTGTTACGGTGCAGGTTCCGTTTTCCGGAACGCAAACTGGAACCACTATTGGCGTCCAGATAAACTTGATCATGTTATCCTCTGCCACTAAGCTTATGGCCGTTAATGTGATTGAACCTGTTTTTGTCCAGGTTACCGGAATGCCATTGACCTCCACTACCATACCTGTGTAGTTGAACCTCAGGAACACCGCTGGATACGACTCCGGTGTCAGTGTCCAACCAACTATCGCTGTCAAAGCCTCTGGAGCATAAATCGTGTAATTTGCGCTGTAAGTGGTGTCAGTTACTGGAGCTGTTGGGGCTGTTATCACATAAGGCCCCTGCTTTAGATACTTCATTACTGCTGAAGTGTTGCTAAAGCTGGCATTCAATGACGCAATTATATAGGTGGTTACATCCTCGGAAAGCTTGTTGCCAGGATAAGCTATTGTCAGGTTTACGTTTGTCAAATTAAACACGTTAGTGGTAGCAAGGTTTGTTACGTTTATTGTGTCACCCACTCCATAGAAGCTGTCTATTGCGTAAAACGCTATCTGCACTGAAGGAGAAGTGATTACATCCGCTACTGCGATCGGAACATTTGTAGGGTCCAGGGATACATTTTCCCCTATGATGGTTATGTTGATGTTATCCACTGTGTCATTTGAGCTCAAGGTCACAAGAATGTCATTCCCTGTTAAGTTTGTGGTCAGGTTTGTGCCACTGATTACCCATGTTCCGTTAACTTGTGGAAGTGAAGAATTCAAATAGTGTTCTGTCACACCCCAGTTGTCAACAGAAAGATTATAGAGGATATGCATGCTTGTACCCAGTTTTATCGTTATGTTTGCTGTTGTGCTGCTTGCATTGAATGATGTCACGTTGAAAGGCATTTCTAAAGTTACAGCAGTGAGATTTGTTGTTGTGTTCAGCACATATTCCCCAAGCGAAAGGTTTCCCTTCGCTGTCACTGAAACTTCTGTAGCCTGTGCAGAACCTGAAATCATTACTGCAGCCAGCATTCCCATTATTAAGCTCAAGAGTATTCTATTCATTTCCCCACCTAACCAAACCCAAGGGCTACCTGACAAAGTCAAGGCAGCCGCTTAGGTGTAAATGTAAATGATTTGCTCCTGAGCGTAGTTTGCAGCTGTCTGTTTTACTATTGCCTTTGTTGGGTAAGTTGTTGCATCCTTGAATGTCCCTGCC
>JAUWZW010000035.1 GCA_030615165.1 Candidatus Aenigmatarchaeota archaeon | reverse complement strand
TGAGGCACAGAGCTGTTTGTATTCTTATTTTCAATTCAAAGGGAGAGCTTCTTTTGCAAAAAAGAAGTATGGAAAAGGACATAAACCCTGGCAAATGGACAGCATCTGTATCAGGTAGTGTAGAATCCGGGGATGGTTATGGAGAAACAGCAAAAAGGGAGCTTAAAGAGGAGGTGGGAGTAGAGCTTCCTTTGAAACAAATATTCAGTTTCTCTTACAGAACTGAACAGGAATCCGAAATTGTAAGTGTTTTTATTGCAAAATCCGACGGTCCATTTAAGCCAGAGCCAGAGGAGGTTGATGAGGTAAGGTTTTTCAGCGCAGAAGAAATCAAGAAACTGCTCAGGGAAAAACAGGAATTTTTCACTCCTGGCTGCAGGATTCTCCTAAATGAGTATTTTAAAAGATTCGGGGGTAAATCTGTCATATGAACATAAAGGTTCTTGTTTTTGACCTTGATGGCGTAATCATTGACAGTGTTTATGAGTGTTACATAACAGCCCTGAAGGCCTTCAATAGGATGGGGGAAGTGCTTGAGGATACTCCGGGTGTTTGGGAAGAATCCAGAAAGGCAAGGGTTTTTGTCAAGATAGCAGAGGATTACTATCTGGTATTAAAAGCCATAAAGGAGAAGTTGCTGGATTTTGATAAAATAACGCAGGAAGAATTCAACCAGAAGAACAAGGAATTTTTAGGCAACAAGGGGGCCGAATTTAAAGAGCTTTTTTATCAGATAAGGGGGGATATGCAGAAGGAGAATCTTGATGCATGGATTAAACTGCACAAGCTGTATCCGGGAGTTAAGCAAATCCTAGAACAGCTTTCCAATAAATACAAGATTGTTATTTCAACAACAAAGGATAAAAAATCCATTTCCGCATTTAGAGACTGTCTGGGGATAAAATGTCATGATGCTCTTGACAAGGATATGGGCAAGGATAAAAGGATTCATATCCGAACTATTCTGGAAAAGTACAAGGTAAAACCAGAAGAGGTCCTGTTCATTGATGACATACTTGAGCATATACTCAAAGTCAAGGAAACAGGTGTGAATATTATCATGGCCAGTTGGGGTTATTCCAACAGACAGCAGAGAGAGGAAGCCAGAGAAAAGGGAATAAGCATTCTGGACAGTATCGAGGGTTTGCCCGGGATTTTGAAGGGTTAAATTTTTAAAGCCCTTTGTTCAATTATGGATATGGTAAAAGTTTCAGTGCCTGGCAAGGTCCATCTGATTGGTGAACATGCTGTTGTTTATGGAGAGCCTGCGATACTGACAGCCATAGGCAAGAGGAGTTTTGTTGAGGCTGAAAAAAGGGATGACGGGAAGATTAAGATTGATGACTTGACTCTGGACAGGCACCCCGAGTTTTCTGTGCAGGAGGCCTTGGATGTGGCAAAGAAGCTTGATGAACTCTGGAAACAGGGCTCTGAGAAAAAGGACTTCTCTGAGTGCCATGATTTTTTTGTAAGTAACTATCTGCAGGCTATTGTTGGGAAGAGTCTTCAGCTGCTGGGTGTTAGTGGGGGTGTTTATCTGAAAATCAATTGTGAGATACCTTTGGGTGCAGGGCTTGGCTCTTCGGCTGCAGTTGCTGTTGGGATGCCCAAGGCCATAGCAGAGGTTTATGGTATTGAGTTGCCGAAGGAGAAAAATAATGAGATGGCTTATGAGATTGAAAAATATGCACATGGAGCCCCCTCAGGCGGTGATAACTCCACATGCTGTTTTGGCGGGATGGTATGGTTCAAAAAGAACATGGAAGGTGGACCGCATACAATCCAGAGCCTGAAAGAGGAAATACCTTACGCGCTTGAAAACTTTGTTCTTGTTTATACAAAGAAACCTGAGCTCACAACAGGCCAGCTTGTCCAGAAGGTTATGAATCTGGACCCTTCATTCAGGGACCCGATTGTAAAGGCAATAGGCAAGGATGCAGAAGAGATGAGAGAAGTCCTGAAAAGAAAGGACCTCAACAGGATGAAAGAGCTTATAAACAGGACACAGGAGAATCTTGCAAAACTCGGGGTTTCCATTCCTGAGATAGACAAGATACATGAGGCAGTCAAGGCCATAGGCGGGGCTGCAAAGGGATGCGGGGCGCTGGGCGGTGGAACCGTTCTTTGTTATCATGAAGATAAGGAAAAGCTTGTTCAGACAATAAAAGACCTTGGTTTTGAACCCTGGGAAACAGATCTTGCAGTAGAAGGGGTCAGGGTTGAAAAATAATTATTTCTGTGCTACAATGGACATAAGTAATGAGCTGTCAGGGAGTATTTGCTGCGGGTTGTTTTCTATGATTTTGTTTGCTATAAGCTTCTTTATGGATTCTGTATCTGTCCTGAATCCTGTTTTTTTCAGATAATCAAGCAGTATGTAAGCAGGGCAGTGTCCTTCCAGGAAATATGCAATAAACTTTGACATCAGGATACCCCTGGATTTGTAATATTCTATCATCTGCCTGTTTGCATTTTTCTCCATTTCATCCCTTGGCTCTGGTATTGTTTCCTTGTTTGGATTGTATGCTTCATCAAACTTTCTCAGGTCTTCTTCCTTCCCCTTCCAGTCATACAGCTCCAGAATCTTTCTGTATCTGCTCGGGTGCTGCGCCAAGCTGTGGCACCATTCGCTCTGGACAAAGAATCCGCCTGGTTTCAGTACCTCATGTATAGCGCTGAATGGCGGGGAATAGTCTGCATAGTGGTGGGTTGATGCAACCTCCATTACTATGTCCTGGTCTTCCTTCTCAATGAAATCCGTTATTTCATGGGCCATTCCGTGTATTATTGTAAACTTCACACCCTTGTCTATCAGGACCTTGGCTGACTCCTTCAGCATATGTTTTGAGGGGTCCAGAATGGTTAACTCAAGCCTTCTTAGCAAATCCTTTTCACCCAGCCCGTTTTCTGTCCATTTCTTCAGCATCTGACCGAACAGCATAACACTTGTTCTGCCGGAACCAACACCGACATCAGTAATCCGAATTCTTCCCTTTGTATTGTATGCCAGTTCTGCTACAATCTTTGCGTTCTGTTGGTTCAACAGCCAGGGGAAGTTGTTCTTCAGGGAGATTGTTGAACATAAGGAAATGGTTTCCATCCTTTCCTCAATATTGTACCTGCTGAATTCATATCTGTAGGACTCTATACTCTTTCTGTTCAGAATTTTCTCATTCCTGGGTGTGACATTTATTTTCCAGTTGTTCCACCAGTTTTTCGGTATCCTGACCGGAGGACCAAGCTCACAGGGTGAGCCGATCTTCAGTTCAGTAAAGTACTCACTCATTTTACCACTCAGATAATTTTAAGGATTAAGTTTTTAAATTTGATTATTTCAATACTGGTATGCAAACAACTGTTTTTCTTATAAGGCATGGAGAGTCAGACTACAACAGGGAGGGCAGGATACAGGGGGATTCTGATTTTGCAAAACTGACAGAGCACGGGGTTGTGCAGTCCGAGCTTCTAAAGAAGAGGCTGGATAAGGAGAAATTTGATGCCATGTATTCCAGTCCCTTAAGGAGGTCAATGGAGAGCTCTCATATTGTGAAGCCAAAGGGTATGGATATCTTAACAGATGAGGGTTTAAAGGAGAGAAACTTTGGCGAACTTGAAGGTAGGGTATGGGAGCAGATGGAGAAGGAGAGACCGGATGTGTACAATGAGTATGGGGTTTCAAAGGAATTGCCTGGTGTTAAGGGGGCTGAGAGTTCAGAGGAATTGCAGAAAAGGGTCTGGACATGCTTCAAGGAGATTGTTAAAGAGAATCAAGGAAAAAAGGTTCTGGTTGTGACACATGGCGGTTTTATTGCCGTGGTAATGGCAATAATAACAAACACACCTCTCAGGCTGAGGGCTAAGTTCAACTCTGACAATGGGAGCGTAACAGTTATAAATTATAGCGATGAAAATAAAGCATTCGAGGTGGAGAGGTTCAACGACACGAGCCATCTGAAAGTGGAGATTTAGGTGAAAAATATGATAAAGGTAAGCGCGCCAGGAAAGCTTTTCCTTTCAGGGGAATGGGCTGTATTAGAGGTAGGGAACCCTGGTTTGGTTACTGCTGTCAATAAAAGGGTTTTTGCAAAGCTTGAAGAATCGGATAAAATTTCTGTTTCAATTGATGATTTTGGAATAAGGGATTTGGGAGCAAGTTTTGACGGGAATGAGCTCAGGTGGGAGCGCGAACTGAATGATGCAGAGAAGGAGCAGACACAGTTCATCAAGGCTTCTATAGAGACTGCCCTGAAATACTTGGGTGAGAGCGCAAAGAAGGCGTTCAGGATACATTCATGGGGTGAAGAATCCCAAATAGAGGTTGACGGGGCTGCAAAGAAGGTGGGGTTCGGTTCGAGCGCTGCATCTGTTGTGGCTTCAATAGCTGGGATTCTTGCGCTGAACGGTCAGGACATAGAAAGCAAGGAGGCAAAGGACAGGATTTACAAACTCTCAGCCATAACACATTACTTTGCGCAGGGAAAGATTGGCTCTGCATTCGATGTGGCAGCGAGCACATATGGTGGTATTTTTGTCTACCAGAGGTTTGATCCCAAATGGCTTGAGGAGAAGCTGAAAGCAGGACAGGGTGTCAGGGAGATTATTGACCAGGAGTGGCCTGCATTCAGGGCAGAGCCTTTGGAGATTCCCGAAGGTTTCAGGCTTATTATCGGCTGGACAAAGGAGAGCGCAAGCACAAGTGCAATGGTCAAGCAATTAAACACCTGGGCAGAGGGCAACAGGGAGGAATATAAAAGGCTCTATGACCAGATTGCAAACCTTGTCAGGGAGCTCATACCCATATGGAAGGATAAAAACAAAGAAAGGGTTCTGGAGTTGCTTAGGAAGAATGAGGGGTTCCTGAAAGAGCTTGGCGAGAAATCTGGTGTTAATATAGAGACCCCGGATTTGAAGACACTCTCAGAGATTGCAAACCAAAACGGGGCAGCAGGGAAGCTTTCAGGTGCAGGGGGAGGGGACTGCGGCATAGCTGTTTGTTTTGACCCAGAAACCGGGGAGAAAGTAAAGAGTGAATGGGAAAAATCCGGTTTGTATATAGTTGATGCTACCATTGACTATAATGGTGTAAAATTAGAAAGATAATTCTAGAACTAAGAAAACAAAAAAGATTAATTAATGGGTTTTGTTTTATCCCACGAAGTCTATTCCCAGGACCTTCTCTATCTCTCTCTGCTTTTCTGCTGTTACTGTTTTTTCTGGACCGTAAATTTGGCTTGATTTCACTCCTGTCACTATAAGCATCGCCCTTATAGTGTCTCCGAGTTCCTTTATTATCTGTGCTCCCCAGATTACCTTTGCATCCGGGTTTATCTTTGTACTCACTCCTTCAACGATTTCCTGGCATTCCTTGATTGTTATGTCTGAACCACCTGATACGTTTATCAGGGCACCTATTGCACCCTCAACATCCACATCGAGCAGCGGGTTGTTCAGTGCCTTCTCAACTGATTCTATTGCCCTGTTCTCTGTGTCTGACTCTCCCATTCCTATCATTGCCAAGCCGCCAGAACCCATAACTGTCCTTATGTCTGCAAAGTCCAGATTGACGAGACCTGGTCTTGTAATCAGCTCTGCTATTCCCTTTACTGCATTAACTAGTATCTCATCTGCAACCTTGAATGCTGTTGTTATTGAAACATCCGGTACTATGTCCAGAAGTTTGTCATTCGGTATCACAATCAGTGTGTCAACCACACCCTCCAGACTCTCCAGACCTTCCTGCGCATTCTTTGACCTCTGCCTTCCCTCCATTGTGAAAGGAAGGGTTACTATACCCACTGTTAAGGCTCCAAGCTTTTTTGCAATGTCTGCAATTACTGGTGCTCCGCCTGTTCCTGTTCCTCCTCCGAGGCCGCAGTCAACAAAAACCATGTCCGCGCCCTCAAGTGCCTTCTTTATGTCCTCTTTGGATTCCTTTGCTGCCTCTGTTCCTATCTTTGGGTCTGCACCTGCTCCAAGACCTCCTGTCAGGTCCTTTCCTATCAGGACCTTCCTGTCCGCATCCGTGTAGAGCAGGTCCTGTGCATCTGTATTTATTGCAACTGTCTCTGCACCCACTATTCCTACCTGCATTAACCTGGAAATTGTGTTTCCGCCTGCACCGCCGATGCCGGCGACCTTTATCTCTGCCTTCCTGGATTCCAGAATCTTCCTCAGCTCATCATCAAGCTCTGTGCCCCTTGCAATCTGGGATGCTGCTTCTGTAGGTGTTGGCATTTCTGAAGGTTGAGTAGAAATATTTTCTCTCTGTAAAACTGAATTGACTATAGAGTTTGATTCCACCATGTTTCCCTCCTAATTTAAAATCTTGCGATTATTTCGTAAAGAATACTATAAAAGTTAGATTTATAAACCCTTCGGTCGGAAAAATCAGAAAATGTTTTTCAATTTCAGGAGGGGACCTTGTCAGAAATTTCTTTTTTCTTTTCAGCACCAGCAGATTTTGCGAATTTTACTGCCTTTACTTCCCTAATCCACTTCTTGATTGTATCAGAAATGATTTTTTCTATCATCTTATCCAAGGGTTTCTCTGTTTTTATGGTCAGAGTGCCTTGCTTTAATTCTGGTTCGCCCTTTAACCCATAATAATCCAAAAAGGAATCTATTTTCTCCTTTGTTGCTGTGATGTTTTTCACCACCTTCAATTTATAATGCAATTCTTTGCCTGCAAGCGGATGGTTGAAGTCCGTCCTGATCCTTCCGCCGGAAACAGATTGTATCCTTGCCTGCCTCCTGTCTATTGTCACAAAAAGCCCAGGGACAGGATTTATTTTCTGGCGCAGGAAATTTGCCCTTGAGATTATCTTTATCAGCTTCGGGTTTCTTGGACCGAATGCGTCTTCAGGCTTGACAGAGAATTCCCTTTCATCACCAGGCTTCATTTCCAAAAGCCTTTTTTCAACACCCGGGATAACCATCCTTGCACCTATTATAACAAGGGCTGGTTCATATTTTTGCTTTGGGTTGAAAATCCCCTCCTTCTTTGCAACCTCAGGGTTAGTTAAATCAAAAATCTCTCCAGTACCCAAAACCCTGCCTACAAAATCAATCAAGATGAAGTCTCCCTGTTTCATAGGTCTGTGTTTTGTTCGTTGGTTTAAAAGGTTTAACAGAATAGGATGAACGGGTACTAAATTGTGTAAGGGATAAAGGCGCCTATATAAGATATCAGGAGTGATAGAAACACAACTGCTGCAAACATAATAATCCTTTGGTTTTTTGTTTCTGCAAAATTCGGCCTGGAATAATAGAGCAGGAAAACCGCTGTTGAAAGCAGGCATATACCTACATTCGCAAACAGGTTGTCATAAGACACCAGATTGTATACAAAAAATGTTCCTAGCGGGTAAAGAAGCAACACCCCTCCTGTTATTATATCAAGTGAAAGGTGCGAGAAAGCACCAAGCACAAAGGAACAGCTGTGGTACTTTTTCTTGAATACAGGATATGTTATTGCTGAAATTACAATTACGAAAACTGCCGTGTGCATAATCCCTCTGTGGACAAAGGGAAAACCCAGGCCCGTTAAACTAAAAATCAGGTCAAGGTCCAGCACAAGACCTCCTATAAGGGCTGGTATCCTGGGCAGTTTTAGTATATAGGCTAGGGCAACTGCAAAGAACATGTGCGTTGGTGTGAGCATAATATTTATTTGATTTGATAATCTAATAACTGTAATTTTCAATATCCGGGAACTGCCAGATGCCAAGCCCGGATTCCCTTGCTGCTGATTCTACTGCAACCAGTTCTTCATAATATTTGTCACCTGGCTCCAGCATGAAGGTTCCTGCATAGCCCTCCCTGACAAGCTCCAGGTTTGTAAGGGTTTTGTTAATCCACACATATCTCAAAAGCCTGTCATACTTGTCCCTTTCTTCCTTGTCTGTTTCCAGAAGGACTTCTTTGCTATCAACCATCTCCCTCAGCCTTTCCCTTGCTTCCTCAAAGTAATACTGCCTTCTCTCGGGTGTATCTATACCGAGAAGTCTGACTCGCTCATCATCTTCCAGAACTATTGTATCCCCGTCAATCACCCTGATAACAAGTGCATATGTGCCTGTAGGTTCTGGGGGCCCTGTGAAAAGACCTGTAAATCCTGAAAGGCATAAGATGGCAAAAATTATGACAACAATCAGCATGGCGTGTTTTTTCATGAAATCATATAACACTGTTATATTTATAAACTTCTGATTCAATTAATTCTCGTGATATTGTGAAACCTTTATGTGAGGTCATTGCGCTTGAAATGCTTCCTGCTGTCAGGGCAATGATTGCAAGGAAGCTGGTAGTAAATTACGGTCTTTCCCAGAAACAGGCAGCGGAAAAGCTTGGCGTGAGCCAGCCTGCAATTTCCCAGTATAAGAGGGACTTGAGGGGCTTCAAAACAGGCATTTTCAAGGAGAATCCAAAGCTTCTGGAAGATGTCAATTCCCTTGCAAAGAGGATAGCGTCTGGCGAGCTGAATCCACTACAGGCAACCATTGCATTCTGCGAGCTCTGTAAGGCAATAAGGTTTGACGGGACAGGATGCCAGCTGCACAAGAAGCTGGACCCCTCCCTGGAGACCTGCACAATCTGTATGGAAAACAGGGAATTCTATGGCGGCGCAAAGAAAACTAAACAAGCAAAAAGAAAAAAGAAGATAGAACTGAAGCCATTAAGCAAATTCTAAATGCAGCTTCCCCTTTTTGAAATCCTTGGAGGTCAGCCTGAACTGTGCAGGCTTTGTGAGAATCTTGAAGTATGCCTTGCCATCAGAAACCGCCTTGACCTCAATAGAATTCTCCAGCTCCTTAACATCAACCACTGCCATTGATTTAACACCGGGCAGGTCTATGTCAACCACAACCTTTGAATCAAGTCTTTTTACCTCTGTTTTGGGCTCCTCTGTAACCTTTGGTATCTTGAGTTTTATCTTATACTCTGGCTCAGGTTCTTTCGGCTTCCTGAGGGAAGGGAAGAAAAGTTTTGTCTTCTGCTTTTCGGGTCTGGCTGGCCCTGCCTTAACCCTTTGGCCAATTTGCTCCTGAATCTCCCTTTGTATCCTTTCCCTGTTCACATCCCCGAATGTCCTTACGAAGACCTTTGGTCTCTGCCTGTTCTTCTGGAATATCCTTATGGAGAAACCCTTCCTCACAGGCTTGCCCAGCTTCAATGTCTCTGGTTTTATCCTGAAGAAGGGAGAAAGGTCAAGTGCCTCAAATTCCTTTTCGATCTGCTTGTTCATCTTCTCCATCTGCTTCATAAATTTGGGAAATATCTCCTCAAATGCCTGGCCGAATATGCCAGTACCAGGTCTGTACCCGCACCTGGGGCAGTAGTTCCATCCCTTCTCTATCTTTGTTCCACATCTGGGGCAGTTCATATTATACAGATGGTTTTTAACAAATAAAAACTTATTTAACAGTTTTCATTCTTTGGGATTATAAGTTTAAATTATTAATTGTTAAATTTGATTTATAAAGGTGAAAAAAGGAATGGGTGAAAAAGAAATTGATATTTGTATAAAATATGAAGGAGTTCGTCATATTGGTAAACTTCATTATGTACAATTGGTCTTTGATATAGAACATTTCGATTATCCCTCAAGTTTATTGGATATTATAGGAGAAAAAAGGGAACTTGATCCTTTAACAGAAAAAAATATAAAAGAAAATGCAGAATATTTAATTAAAAACTTAAGACCCTCCTCTTCCAAACCAATAATGTTTTTGGATTTTGACACAAAGGTGATTTTAGCTAGCGAGGAGGAAGAGCCTTCAAAGTTGAGAGATTACTGGAAGCATCATGGAGAATTATTAAAATATAAAACAGTTAGTCAAGAAAAAATTGATAAAGCGGTTTTATTTGCAGATATTATATTACTTTAATGTTTTGGAATATCTTGGTAATAAAAAATAGAGGATCCAGATTTAGGAAAGATTGAATTCCCAGTACATATCTGGGATATTTCAGCCTTTGGAGAAACACCTTCTGATTAACCCCAAGGGTTATAAAACAAAAAACCAATTCTAAATATGGTTTCTCCAGCAAGATTGTGTTTAATCTGCAAGGGAGGCAGGGCGCTGTGCGGTAATTCCCCATGCCCGCTTCTGCCAAGGTTCAGGATAGAACCAATGATGCAGAAGGTTTCAAAGGAATTTTTCGGGCCGAGTTATTCAATCTTTGTCGGGAGACAGGGCTACCCGAATGTAAACATAGGCCCGCTCGCAGCGATTGAGGACAAGCCGAATCTGGATTCACCCAAGAAATGGTTCGGGATGAACTACTCTGATATAATCGAGCTGAGGTCTCTCCTGCTGCGCTCAAAACAGAGGGAAAGCGTGAAATCCCGCTCAAGGTTTATTGGAGAAACACAGGAGCTTGTCCTTGCAAGTAAGCCAACAGACGTAGAAATGTCTTTCAAAAAGAAGCCTGTTTACAGGGTTTCGTTTTCAGATATTGTCCAGCCAATGGGGCCGAGTGCGCCCCTGGAGAAGCTCAGGATTGCAGAGAACCCGCACATACCAAGGCGCGTGGATAAAATAGTCTCAGACGAGCTGAAGGCAAACCAGGCAGGTTTCCGGCTCTATGAAGGCGGTCTGGATGTGTATAAGATAAGCACTATCCTGAGTTCCGGGGCGTTGGGCCTGGAGGAGAATAAGAAGTTAGTCCCGACCAGATGGGGTATTACAGGAACAGATGATATAATAGCCAAAGAATTGATGAAAGAAATCAGAGGATTCCCTTCAATAAATGAATACCTTGTTTTCGAGTCCAGGTATCTGGATAACCATTTCATTGTTCTCTTCATGCCGGGTAATTGGGAATTCGAGAATTTTGAGGCATGGGCCCCTGGCAGCATGTGGTCCCAGAACCTGAAACAAACAGAAATACTGGAAGAGTATGAGCCGTTCAAGGGCAGGACAAAGTATGCTGATTTGGAGGGTGGAGGATACTATGCTTCACGCATTGCGTGTATTGAAAAACTCAAGGGTATGAAGAGGCAGGCAAGGGTTGTTGTCTTCAGGGAGATATATGAGGGTTATGTAATTCCTTT
>JAUWZW010000030.1 GCA_030615165.1 Candidatus Aenigmatarchaeota archaeon | reverse complement strand
TACTTCCTTATCTTTCCCCTTTTCTTGACAATCTTGATTCTCTTTATCTTTGCGGGGTTTGTCTTGTCAACCTCCACCACGGTGAGAATGAAATTCTTGAGCTCCACTTTCTGGCCTTTTTTGGGCCTGTTGTTGAAGCGGGACGAGACAACATCAGAGATTGTAAAGGTCTTTCCCCTGAGGGGCACACCGATTTTTTCCTGCAGGTCCTTTATGAATGTATCCCCGCTGACCATGGCTGTTTTTCTGTTCAGGAAGTGTATCCTGACCCTTTTGATGTCCGACTCATCATATATCTCCCCCACTATTTCCTCAAGCAGGTCCTCCATGGTTACTATGCCCTTGACCTTCTTATCCCTGCCCAGCACTATGGCCATATGGGTTGCATTTTCCTTCAGGGAATCAAGCACATCATCCAGCTTGTCATTCTCCTTTACATGAATGACAGGATATATAAGCTTCTTCACAGGGATATCAAAATCCTTTCTTTTCACGTATTTCAGTATGCTCCTCAGGTTTACTATCCCGATAATATTGTTTCTCTTTTTCCTGTATACAGGAATCCTGCTGTATTTGGTCTCAAGTATCTTGGTTATCACATGCATGAGCTTTTTGTCCGAGCTTATGGTCACAACCTGCTTTATTGGTGTCATAACCTCTTTAATGGTGCTGTCCCCGAAATCTATTATGTTTTCTATCATTTCCTCCTCATCCCTTTCTATCACCCCTGCCTCAGCCCCGAGTGACAGGGCAGCCATGATCTCTTCCTCTGTTATTTCATCCTTTGCCTTCTTCACCCCGCCTACTTTTAGTAGACCCCTGTTTATGAACTCCAGGAACACTATTACCGGGTACAGAATATATGAAAGAACATATACTGGCCGTGCAACAAGAAGCGACATCCTCTCTGCCCTTTGATGGAAAAAGGATTTTGGTGTAATCTCCCCGAAAACAAGTATAAGGAATGTCGTAACCCCTATTGCTATACCAAGCCCGGAAGAACCAAATGCCCTAGTGGCTAACACTGTTGCCAATGCAGCCGTCCCTATATTAACTACATTGTTGCATATCAGTATGGTAACAAGCAGCCTGTGCGGCTTGGTTTTTAACTTCTTCAGTGTCCCGGCGCCCTTCTTCCTTGCCTTCAGCAGCTTCTTCAGCTTTATATCGCTCAGGGAAAACAGCGCAATCTCCGACCCTGAGAAGAACGCGGAGAGCGCAATAAGTATAGCCAGGACAACAAGCTCCAGTAGCATATGTTATAATTGGATTGATTTCTTAAATTCCTTTGATATTAGGCTTTTAGCCAAGGCCTGCAGCAATATCCTCTAATATAGAACTAATCCTGCTGATATCAACACTTACATTTGTCATTGCCTCGGTTGCCTGCTCAAGGTTTTGAATCCCTCCCCATGTTGTTACAGCAAAGCCTATTAAAACAATAACAAGGGCTATAATTACAATACCAAATATCCAAATCAGCTTTGATTTTGAGATTTCGAGTTTGATCTTTTCAACCTTTTCTCCTACCATAATCCTCCTCCTATCACGCTGTCTGGCTCTCTAGTCCACCTGTTATCGTTGGTATCATTAACTCTACCAGGGAGCCCTCACAGTATTGGTATGGATCTCCCCCAGACGGGGAACCAAGCTGATAATCAGGAAACCTGCATGTCATCTCGTATGGCGGGTTCCATAGCTCTGAGCATTGCTCTTGAGCTATCCCTGACGGGCAGGGAGTATCCTCTGGTATAGAAGAATACAGAACGCAGAGACTGTTCTCCACCCCAATAATCTCTATTTTCGGTATTCCCTGGCCGCCCGGTGGCTCGTATACTCCTGGTCTGCATTCCCTGAATGCTGTTTCAAGGGTTACCTCGACTTGCGCTGTTGATGGCCCTGCCGTTGGTATCATTAAGTCTACCATGGAGCCCTCACAGTACGGGAATATCTTCTCCCCAGACGGGGGACCAAGCTGATAATCAGGAACCCTGCATGTCATATCATATGGCGGGTTCCATTGCTCTTGAGTTACATCTGGCGGGCAACAGGGGGCATCCTCTGGTACGGTAGCATACACAACGCAGAGACCGTCCTCCAACCCGATAATCTTCGCTTCCATCATTGGCTGCGGCCTGAATACCACTTGCCTGCATTCCCTGAATGCTGTTTCAAAGCATCCAGCATCCATGCCGCAATCTGTTACCCCCTCTGGCACCACTGTTACTGGTTCACCTGCCGCCGTTTGTTGCGTGAATACCTCTAACAAGGAGCCCTCACAGTATTGTAATAGCTTATCAGGCGCGGGCCCAGACGGGGGACCAAGCTGATAATCAGGAAACCTGCATGTCATATCATATGGCGGATTCCATTGCTCTGGGGATATCTCTGGCGGGCGGGAAAAATCCTCTGATACAGAAGCATACAGAACGCAAAGGCCGTCCTCCAATCCCATAATCTCTACTCTCGGTGGTCCCTCACCCGGTGGCTCGTATACGCCTGGTCTGCACTCCCTGAATGCCAAGTCAAACTCATCTTCTGTTTGTGTCGGACAGTCAGGGCATCCCGGGCATTCGCCAGGGTCGCATATGCCATTGTCCAGGCATCCTGAGCATTGCTTTTGCTCGAATCCTTCTTTCTGACCAAATCGCGTACATTCTTCAACGTTCTCGGGTCTTGAACAATACTCCTCGCATTCAATATTAGATGTGCAGCCCCCCGGGCCTGAAATTTCCCCTGGCTGTTCTGCCATATGTTTCATTACCTCCATAAAGGAGCCCTCACAGTACGGGAATATGTCCTGCTCAGGGTCTCTAGCACCCAGGGAATAATCAGGAATCCTGCATGTCATCTCGTATGGCGGAGAGACACCGGGAATCATGCCTGGTGGCGGACCCTCACCTTCCGGAAGGCTAGCATACAGTATGCAGAAGTCTCCCTCCAGTCCCTTAATCTCCACAATTGGCCCACTCTCACCTTCTGGCCTGAATGTGACTTTTTTGCAGGTCCTGAATGCCCAGTCAAAGCATTCCCCGTCCCTGCCGCAATCTCTTACATCCCCTCTCACTACCTCTGTGACATCGTCACCAGTGCTCAGCATGAGGTACAGAATGTCCTTTAGTATGACATCCTTTATGTACATCACATCATACTTTACATCCATCAAATCAGAAATTGTTATGAAGTCCAGCCTTTCCCTGAGTTTTGCTTTTATCTCATCAACATTTCCCATTGCCGAGTAAAACATGTCAGCAACCCGCCTGAACCTCTCTGCTTCTGGGGAGCCAATTCCTGTATAATAATTTGCAATTTCATCTGTCTTTCTTCCAAGTTCATTAAGCTTTATTTTCAGGTTTTCCAGTTTAAAGGCTATATCCAGCAACTCTGTCGTATCAGGTACCCTTTTGATTGGTTCAATATGAATCTCATGCTCTCCTGGCATGATACATTCATAGAAAACTATGTATCCAAATTCATCCCGCTTTTCTATAAACTCTCCTCCCATTTCCATGCATTTCTTGCGCGCCTCTTCGGGAATCTCCCTGAATTTTCCGGGTTCCCCACACCTCAGGAACGGGCAACCTGTTGGATCAAAGTCCTTAATCACTTCAAGTCCTTCTTCAAAACAATTTTTCTTAAGCATCTCCTCTTCAATTCCATAAATGATTGGAGGGCATGGCGGCTCCGGGTCGTATTTGCACTTGGCAATCTTACAGTCACCTTTGTATATAATAACACCTTCCTCACCCATAGCGGCGCATTTAGCAAGAACCTCGTCAATCTCTTCTGGAGGGGGGCACTCTATTGGTGTGATTGGATCTGTTGGAATGTCTCTAAATATACAGTCTACAAATGGACAGTTGCTTGGTGGTGGGCCGATCCATTTGACTGGCTTGCCACCCTTATCAATACATTTCTCTTCCCATCCCATCGGTATTACAGGGCATACGGTTGTTACATTACAAATAACATGAACAAATCCCTGGGGGTCTTTCTCTTCCCAGCATTCAGGAGGCAGGGGACATGGCTTGTCACAGATACATTCTGAACCTACCAATTTGCAGGGTATTGTCACGCCATCGGGACAGACATCATTAACAGGGCAGCAATCAACAGGGCAATCTTCCCTGTAGCCACAAACACCATCACCGCAAATTGGAGTAGGGCATGGGCATGTGCCAGAGCATGCTACGTCAACCCCTCCACACTTCATTGCTTCACAGGGATTGGGGTATGCCCTGCCATCAGTACCGCAGACAGGCTCGTCCATAATTGGGCATTGGCATGGGCAATCCTGTCGGCATGCATACTGTTCAGTACGTTCAATATCCTCACAGATGCCATCACCGCAAACCGGAAAACACGGGCATTCGCCACCACATTCTATGCTAACACGTCCGATGCACGTTGCCTCGCAGGAATTGGGATATGTTTTGCCATCAGCACCGCAGACAGGTTCATATACATCCGGGCAAATACAGTGTGGTGGTACAGGCGGGCAATCCTCTGAGCACCATGTCTTATCCCAGGTTTCACCGGGTTCGCAGATTCCATTGCCACAGACCGTTGCAGGGCATTGACTTTCTGGAGATGTCACACAAACCCACTTACCGTTTGAACATGCACACCAGGGAACCCTTGTTACTTGGTCAGAGCAAAAAAATGACTCTGTCATGCCCTCCGGGCATGGGCAATCCTCTGGGCAATTACATGCGCTTTCTGGTCCTTCACATTGTCCATTGCCGCAAGCACTGCAAAAATAACCCGCTGTTAAACTGCATGTTCTGCCGTCCCCGACACTTGCAGATATACTTTTTAAGCCAGCACAGCATTGCTTGTCTTCTCCAGGCATATAACCTTCTCCTTCTCCAATACATTCTGCTGCTCCATGGCCTGTACAGTCTGGTTCGCAGTAGTGGCATACGCATGCGCCAGAGTCAAGGGTGTTGGGACAGGTAGCAACAAAGCCATCAGGGCATGTTGTTTCTGAATAAGGAGGACAAGGTACCATGCAGGGTGCTGGCATACAGTCTTCAGGGCAAGTACTACTATCTTCAGGAGATTCACAGGTACCATCGCCACAGACTGGTTCTGGTGGAGCTTCATGGCCAGTACAGTCCGGGGTACAGGATGAGCAGGAGCCAGTAGCAGTATCGCAGGTATTGGAACAAGAAGCAACATAACCATCAGGGCATGTGGTTGTTGAATCAGAACATGTTACACCAGCACAGAGGTCAACTGAAGGGCAGTCTGGTGGCGTGCAGGTACCGCATACTCCATCTACACAAGAAGGTGTACAACTTACCTCACTCCCATCCGGGCAGGTTACTGTTACAGGGGAACATACAACGTCAGCGCAGGGGTCAGTCTCATTCTGTGCAAAGACTGGTATGGCTAAAACTAGGAGGATTGTGAAAATGAGTGCAATTGATTTCATACAATATATATTATTGTCCAGATTGTATATAAATAAAATATAACAATGTTATATTTATTTACCAGCAGGTTTGCTGTCCCTGACCGAGAAACCCTTTCTGTTTTTCCCTGCAAGTTCGTATTCCTTTGTGAGCCTTATCGCGTCCTTCTTGGCAAGCTCATGGCAGGCCTCCTGGCACTGCGCGCAGAACGTGCACCTGCCCCAGTCATAAGTCCAGATTTTCCTCTTGATATCAACCTGTATTGCCCCGGACGGGCAGTATTTCTCACAAAGCCCGCAGTAAATACAGCGCTCCGGGTAATGGATAACCTTTCCCCTGAAATCCCTTGGGATATCCGGCTTTACCTTCGGGTACTTCCTTGTGAAGGGCTTCCTGAACAGGTTGCGCAGCGCCTCGCCGAGGAGTTTCATGATTTAATGTTGTCAGGGATTGCTTAAATTTGAGTGGTTTGCGCATTACCGAAGTCCTTAAATTGTTTTCTGTTCTATTTATCATTACATTATTAATGCTTCATATTCCTAAATAAACAAAAATCACTAACCGGCTGGCTGATGCTCACTCAAGACATGCGTCATGCTAGCCTTTCCAGAGAATTCGGAATGCACAGGCATGCTGGATGGTTAGTATTAATTTTACATAAACATAGAGCCAAGCGTGACTTTGGTTTGTCTTGGCTGGTTTTCCCCGGAAGGAGAAGAAAAAATGATTATGATAATCTTAGGCACCATATGTATGGGGGTTAACAGTCTTCTTTACATGCTGAAAGAAAAGAGCAGGTATAAACCCGTTCTTATGTTTTTCATTTTTTTCGGTGCCATTCTTACAATAATTGGTCTGAGTTCGGTAATGGCTGAAACAGAACAAATAAAAACACAATCAGCTGCAGTAACCCAGCCCGGAGAACCCAACACCTCTGGTCCATGACCAAAGAAAGGGGGATAATGAGATGAAAAAATACACAAAATTAAAACTCTTTTGCCGCGCTGCGGCCTTGCCTACTTGGGTTTTTGGTCCTTTGTGGTTCTTTTTGACAGCCAATGCCAATCTGGACGATATATTAACATCCATTTGCGTAATCCCCATTTCTCTGTTTATCAGTGCGCTGATGGTTTTCAGCCTGATTTTATGGCGAAAAGAGATATGGGAATTTATGATGAAATACATGATATATTTTTTGGCGTTCTGTGTTGCCCTGCCGCTGATAATTTTCTTTGTTGTTACGGGCATCTTTAGAAAGATTTGCAAGAGAGAAGCTCTTAACTCTATGTTTGAGGTGGTTTTCTTTTACTTGCTTTTAATCGGGATTTGTAAGATTCTTTTAATCCTTGAAATGTTTTCCTGGACACGCTTTGTGATAATCAGCAGCTATATGGTCATTTCACTATTTGTCCTTTACTACATCAAACACTACAAACCCGACCAGTTCTACGGCTCTCCTTGGTACAGGTGTTTTGCGCAATGGCTGATGTTTTCATTATATGCTGCTTTATGGCCGATATCAGTCACCATTACTGCTTTACTGAGGTATAAAGTAGGCAGGAAAAGGACAAACCAAATTTTGTGTTGACAGAAAAACAGGAGGTAAAACATAGGAAATAGACGTATCAAAAAGACGCACTGCCAGCATTGTGACAAGAGAACCCTGACCAAGCCCAACGGCCGGTGCGAGAGTTGCGGCAAAATAAAGGCGGAAACCAAGAAGAAATAACAAATTCCGTGTTCAGGAGAAAGGATGTGACCATGGAAATAGAGTCGGAAGTAAAGAGAATAATAATAAACGAACACAGCGATGGTCAAGTAATAGTTGTTGCTGAAAAGGGAAACGGTTCCCGGAGGGAATTCCCGATTGTAGTAGGAATATCTGAAGCCTGGAGACTCGATTGTGCAATTAAGGATGTAAAACCCCCCAGGCCCATGACACCTGACCTGATAATCTCCACAATATCAGGGCTGGGTTGTGCTATTGAGAAGCTTGTTATCTCAGACATTCGTAATCACATCTTTATCGGCACTCTGGTAATAAAGAAACCCAAGGGCGGCTTTGTGAAGATTGACTGCAGGCCGAGTGATGGTCTGATTCTTGCAACACTTGTGAAAGTTCCTATATATGTTGAGGAAAAGGTCTTTGACAAGATAGCAATGTAAGGGAGATGGTGCAAGCTTAAATTCTATCAGTTTACTGCTGTTCTGCTTTTGAAAGGGTGCTGAAATGAGTAGAACGAGAAAACAAACAAAACAACATAGAGTCCTACTGGATAATAGGATGATTAGAAGGGAAACAGGGGTTTTTTTGGCTGGATTGAAAGATGAGATAAACAGCAGTCTAAGGAGCATCCTGAAAAATCCTGTCCACCATCACATTATAGTTATTAATAATGGATGCGCATGCTGCTCTGGAACAGGAGAAGAGAACTTACAAACTCAAACAATTGAGCGAGTTCCTCCCTTGAATAAGGTTCAGAGAGAGATGCTCTATTGAATCTGCACAGGCACATGCGCAGGAAAGGAGGTACAAACACAAATGCTTAAAGGAATTCCAAACATAATATCCCCCCAGCTCATGTACGTGCTCATGTCGATGGGCCATGGCGATGAGCTTGTCCTGGCTGATGGCAATTTCCCTGCCGCCAGCATTGCGGAAGAGACAGCATTCGGGCTGGTAAGGTGTGACGGTCACGGCATCCCCGAGCTTCTTAGAGCAATCATGAAATTCTTCCCTCTGGACATATATGTGAACGAACCCTTTGCACTTATGAAGGTTGTGGAAGGGGATAAAAATGTAAAAGACGAACCACCGATTTGGGCAGAATATCTCAAGATAACCAAAACAAGCAAAAAGAAGTTCGAACTTGTCGAAAGATCTGCATTCTACGGGAGAGCCAAAAAGGCCTTTGCAATCGTGGCCACTGGCGAAAAAGCCCTGTATGCCAACATCATTCTGAGGAAAGGCGTGGTTTCGGGTGAGAGTTGATGCAAAGTGTTGAAAGCTTATGGGCCGGAGTGTGTGGGGGTTTTTCATTCTCCTCACTAAAGCGCAATATCCACTCCGGCCCATCAAACATTTCTGTAAAGGAGTACCCAAGCGCCGGCAGTTTCTGCTTAGAGCAACGACATCAGAGATAGCAAAGCCAGAATTCTCGCGGAATCATTGAAATCCATGTGAGACCTAAAACAAAAACAACGCGCCGCATTACTGTGATGCGGCGCACGAATTATTGGAACCAAACAAGAAAGGGTTACAGAATGAAAACAACAATATTCGAAATCAACAGTCTTTTAAAACTGCTTGGCGCTCTTTCCGGCGGCATGCCAGGCATCGTCATTGGCTGCAATGACCCGGATTGCCCGATATGCAGCAGCCTTCGTGGAGACAAAGATGAACTTAAAATTCCCGAAGAGCGGTTACTTTCCGCTGAATATCCCGACGAAATGGTCGCAACGCAAACCGGGTCCGGTGGCAAAAGGGTAGTGCTGTTAACAACAGAGCACGTCGCAAGGGTCAAGAAGCTTCTGCCCATGATAGACAGGCTTGAAAGCCTCAGGCAGATGCAATCAGATTCGCGGGCCGCTAAAAAGATTCTTGCTGGAGAACTCAGGAAAGGCTTTGACATGCTCAGTGATAAAAATAGGCACGCTTTAGGTCAAATGTGCTTGATTTTACAATTGTGGCTGAAAGTCATGCTTGAAACCAAAACATCGGGTCTATGCGACACCTGCCCTGATGCGGAGGCTTGCGAAACCATCAAAAGCGAAGCGGCCCAGCAAGATGTTAGGGAAGCCGTCGCCAAGGGAGCAGAAGAATTCGTATTATGGCTTCTCGGGCACGTTGTCACTGATGACAGCTGGCTTGCTGAAATCCCCATAATGAAAACCGTTCTGGACGCCGTAAAAGAGCTTTTGACAGCGATACCGGAAACCCTGCCGGATCTCAAAGTCGAAATCACCAGGCTCAATAGGGAAATCACCACGCTTGGCAGAGGCCTGCCAGTCGACGACAGGGAGGCGCTCATCAAGATGGCTGTCATTCGTCGGCCATTCAGTGATGTCAGGAACCTTGCGCTTACCCTGCCAGATCCGCCGCCTGATGAGCCGGCAGCAGGGAGGACAGATGACAAACCTAGGCGCAAAACCCGGAAACCATGCCAAGGCCAATGCCACAGAGAATAACACACGTGTGAATGAACAATGTGATAAAACATATGTTGTAAAAAAATTCTATTTTTAATGAAGGGAAACTTGAAATGAAAAAGAGAAAAGAAAATACGTTTACAAGGTTAATGGTTGCTGTGGTGATGATTGGTTTATTTGTTGCAATGTTTTCGCCGTTATGCACAGGGACAGGAAATCCTGCGCAAGCGGATAACCCTGCAGGGGAACATACCATAAGCCTGTCCCCTGAAAACCCAAACCAGGCTCAGGCAGAACCGGCTGAGGCCGAAAAGGAGGAGCCACCACCCGGGGATGAAGAGCCCCTGGAGGCCCAGACCATTGCTGAAAAGGGAGATGAAATACCCGTCCCTCTTATTGTTGAAAAGGTAAGAAAGATATCCGCTAAAGCCACTGAACCAGAGCCGGAAGCGCAAGCCACAGAAGAAAGGGCAGAAGGAAAACTGTTCAAAGAAGCAGTGATCTGGATGCTGACTGCGTTGTTAGTAGTTCTGCTTATAACCCTCGTCGCTGTGTGTCTCCTCTCAGTGACGATATCAAAGGTCAACATGGGGGTGGAGAGCTTGTGCAGGAGCAATTCAGGAATCTCGGACAGAACCTCATTAATACTTCAAAAACTGAATAAATTGGGTGCTTTGCCAGACACGCTTGCGGCATTGACTAAAGCGGTCAAGGAAAACAAAGCAATCCTGCAGATGCTTCTTACCGAGGATGTGCTCATCGAAGAAATAAGGAATGCCCTTAAGGCAGGTGATAGGGTTAGGTTGGAAGCTTTTCAGAGCCTCGAATTCCTGCCCCTGCCTAGTGATGTTAATGCACCGATGGACAGTCTAAACAACACCCTGCTCCACATCGCATTATTCAAGGACACGTTTTCTCTGAATGCAGTGAAGTGGATCTGTGAAAAATACAAGGACACCCTGAAGTTTGACCAGGCGAATGAGGAAAAGATAACAGCCATGGATTTGGCCAGGGAGCGCCTGAAAGAGGTCGTGGAAGAGAACGAAGAAGACACGGCATGTGAAATGTTCAGGCTTTTCCGGGAGGCCGGTCTCTATCCTGATGTCAATGCAAGGGTAACAAAGATGAAAAGCAGCCTTGTCCATCTTGCAGCACACAGGAACATGGTAAATTTACTGAACCTGCTTAAAGAAGCAAATGCAGACTTTAATTTGAAGAACGACAACGAACATACACCCAAAGACATGATCAAGGATATCCTGGAAAATGCAGTGGAACAGAAGGACAAAAATAAGCTGGAGGAATTGCTGAAGCTCGGGCTCCTTGACAAGGAACTCATCAACAAAAAGTGGTTTGAAGGGGAGAGATCCCTGCTCCATCTCGCAGCAGATGCCGGGGCAATAGATATCTTTGAGCTGCTTGTGGAAAACGGTGGAAACGTTGATTTAGCAGATAGACATGATTACACACCGAAAGATCTGGCTTTTAACTGTCTCACAAGAGTAAAGGAGGACGAAACCGGCCTGTTCGAAAGACTCTGGTTTATCATGGTCCTAAATAAAGACAACATCAACAAGGTGACAGATGAGCGCAGTGGGAACACCCTGGCCCATCTTGCAGCAATTAGAGGCTTAACAAAGGTTTACGGGTGGCTTGAAGAGCACGGTGCGGATGTGAATAAACTAAAAAATAAGATCGACCAACAAACACCGAACCAGATAATCCTCAGTAAACTGGCCGAAGCGCAACAAAAGCAAAAGGATGCTGCAGCAGAAAGCCAGACCGGGCAGGATGACGATTAGATAAACCGAGTTCCGGGTTGAGCTTGTATGTTAGAGGGCGGGCCCTGTTTATCAGGGCCCCATCCCCTCTGCTAAGAAAGACCTTTTATAGAAGAGGCCCCCTGCCATGAAATAACCGAAGACATGGTCCTTGACTTGAGAATCCGGAAAGACCCGAACCAAACAAGTATCTCATTGCATGGGGGAAAAATTGAATGAAACAGTTCAAAAAGCAGAAGGATTAAGGTTTTGAAAGAAAGGAGGTATTGATTATGAAAAACAAACCTAAAATCCTGTTATTTGTGTTTCTTGCGGTGAGTGTGTTTTATCTTGGGGGATGCAAGTCCCTGGACCCGGGGCCCAAATTCGGGCTTGAGGGCAGGCTTGGCGTTGATATCGTTAATTACAACCCCGACTTGGGGGAGAAGATATCCACCACGCCCGTGCATCCGGCTGACTCAACATTTTTATCCGGCAAGACAACAACATCCCCAAGCGGCTATGACAGCGACCACACGGATTTTGCCCCGAAGCTGGGCCTTTTCGCCACCCTCGGAGATGAAAACCTGAAGGTTGTCGGCGGAATTGACTGGAGATGGAATCCCCTGCATCACAGTGATGGCTACAGGGAAGGCATATACAGCGCAAGGCAGCAGGTTTCAGACTTCAGGCCCCCGTCCTCAGGCTCCTTTGTCTTCACCCAGGTTATCCCGGGCGCTTTCACCCTGATACCCTCTGTCGGAATTGAAGGGAAGCTCGGGGAAAAGCTCATACTGGGCGGAAGCATTGGCTTCCCCTACATGGAATGGGAGGCACGTTCTGGCCATGACCGGTGGGGTTCTTGGGAGACTGTCCAGCATGACTCCTGGAAGGGCTTCGGCATGAGATATGCCGCAACCATAGGCCTGAAGCTTAATGACAGAAACAGGTTCCTTCTTTCCTTTTTCCAGGAGAAATACCGGCCTGACTTTGCAGGCGAAGGCGCGACTATATCCGGCCGCGGCCTGCTGTTCAGCCTTGTTCACAGCTTCTGAACAGGTGTTCAGGATGCGCAAACCGCAGAAACACATAAGAGCCCCCTTTGCCCCAAGGCGGGGGGCTCTTTGATAATTGAAATTGTTAACCCTGGGAAGGAATGTCCCTGTCAAAAACGGGAGGTGCACGGCAAATGACTGCTCACGGAAACAGTAAGCCTGAAAGGAGGTGATATTATGAAGGTTATAGGTTTTCTTTTTGGACTTCTTGCCATAGGATCTGGGATTGGCTGCATTCACATGTGGTGGCATGACCAGCAAATGTCACTGGCCTATTGGTGGAGCCCCGTGTTTTGCAATCTTACACTGTCCGTGTTTCTTTTCATAACTGCGGCTGTGGTCATAGCGATGAGTACAGGCCTCAGCAAAAAGATACCACGGATATTTACGGCGGGGGCTGCCTTAGTCTGCGTGTTTGTTCTTTTGGTT
>JAUWZW010000033.1 GCA_030615165.1 Candidatus Aenigmatarchaeota archaeon | reverse complement strand
ATCAGATTTCCGTCTGAGCAGTAAAGAGGTTTTGGAACTGAACACTCTCCATAAACTGTTCCATCTGAACATCTTGCAACAAACTCTATCCTGAGGTTTTCAATAACATAGTATGAACCAAAATCATTTCCAAAAAGAAATTTTATGCCTTCATCTCTAAGAAATCCAAGTATGTCAGTATTTTTTGTAACAGAAGAGGTTATCAGCTCATCTAATATTGTTCCGAGAAGATTATCTGATGAATTGTAAACCTCTACATAGAGATTTCCCTGCTCATACAATTCATCTGGGTTGCTTCCTGAAACATCAAAAACGAGCTTTGCTGATTCTACTTGGCTAATATTAGAAAATCTAATTAGAGATGTTTCATACAGGTCAGAATCATGCAAAAGATAAAGGTAAACATTTTTAATTGACCAATAGCTCCCATCTCCAACAGCATCTTCAAAATCAATAAGATATGAATATAAATCCCCATACGCATCACAGGCAAGGTAGTCAGAATTGTTACAATAGCAATACGGTTCTTCGTAAATCTGGTAACAATCAAAATAGCAGCTTATATCAGGGTTGGGAAGATATTTTTCAGGAGGAAATAGTAAATAATCATCCACAGGCCCATATTCAGTTAAATAAAAATCCCACTCAAGGCTTGCTCCTTCTGCTGCCAAGACCGCAAATAATTTAGAATCATCTTCCCAGAATCTGTACCATTCCCAATCAGTTGTATCGAAATACACATCTTGGTCATCAATATAAATGTTGAGATCTCTAAATGTGAAACCAGGCATGGCATCAAAACCTATCGTAAAATTATAAACATCATACAAATCCAAACAATTAACAGCCAAATCATAAATTGGCGTCTGGCAGACAAAATCGCTGCCGCAACCATAATAGGAATCGTAAGCAAGATGCTCTGTATGATAGTAATAAACACAAGTTTCTCTTTCTATCATACACGGAGAATCAAAACATAAAATTTCAGTCTGGGTTAAAGTTTTACTGTCTCTTTCACCATGGACTGAACTGACTGAAAAATTTCCTTTGCCAGGCGCACCAACAACACCCATCGATACAATAACCCCTGTCACAATCACCAAAAATAGAAATAACCCCAGAATTCTGCTGAACCCCATGCTTCAGATTTAGAACCAAAATATTTAAGCCTTAATTTTATTTTATGATATGCCCTATAGCCCGGATTGCACAGAAGCGATGAGCCTTGTGAAGGCGGAAAGTCCGCCACTTGCAAATTACTTGTGTTTTTCGGCTTTTGGGTGTTCATGTTTTAATTTATCCCTCATTTTCAAATGGTTCATATGTTTCGTTTTTTCTTTAAGGAATTCATTTAAGTTAATTCCGTGTTTCTGTATCAATGTTGAAGCGTACTCGCCCCCTAAAAAGTATGGCATTACAACGTATGTTGCCCCACTCTCATACAATTTTAGTGCCCCCTCAATCTGGTGGGACACAACAATTATTATTGCCTTTTTATTGACATTTCTGACTTTTTTTATCAACAACAAATCGGTTTCAATATCAGGGATTGTTGAAATTATCATTTTTGCTCTGGAAAAATTCAGCTCATTCAGCAACTCTGTATCATTTGCATCACCATACCTGCATTCACAACCTTTTTTCGCCAAATCAGTTATTATTTCAGGGTCATAGTCAACAACAAGGATTTTTTTCTTAAGATTACTGATAGATTCAAACAAACTGAAACCTATCCTGTCATATCCGAACAAAATAATATCATAACGTTTGCCTTTATGATGGATATGCTCATCGATTTTTCTTCCCCTTCTCTCAAAAACACCCAAATATTTGGAAATATGTGAATATAATTTATTCGCATGCATTATCATATATGTGGAGCCGAGTATTGTCATTAATCCTATTGCAGTTACCATTGACAGTATCTCATTTGAAACATGTCCCATTTTCACCCCCAGAGCCACCAGTATCAGCGAGAACTCGCTTATCTGAGCCACGGTCAGGCCTGCCAGAAACCCGTTTCGTTTAGTATATTTAAGCAAGCCCATCAGAACCATCACTATGAGCGGGTTTCCCACGAGAATGAATATTGAAAATATTACAATAGGCAACAGGAAGTCTGAAATATTTGTAAAAATCATCTGCGAGCCGAGTAAAACAAAAAAGAAAAGGATGAAGAAATCCCTTAACACGTTCATTTTTAATTTAATCTCGTAGTGATATGGAGATACAGACAGCGATATCCCTGCAAGCAGCGCCCCGATTTCAATTGAAAAGTTTAAATAGCCAAAAATAATAGCCAACAATAACAGCCATCCTATAGAAAAGATCAATAAAAATTCCTGGGATTTGGCGGCTGTTTTAACAATTCTTGGCAAGACAAAAATGCTGAAGAGTCCGATAAATGATAATATCCCTATTCCAATTAAAATGGTCTCTATAGTAAGGGTCATGATATTAAATCCGCCAGCGGAAGATGATATTATCATTAAAATCAGTATTGCGATTACATCCTGTACAATAAGAAAGCCCACTGATATCCTGCCATACAGGGTCTGCAGGTCGCCCTTGTCCGAAAGCAGTTTTACAATTATAATAGTGCTGCTGAAAGTCAGCGCTATGGCAATATACAGAGCAGCGATATCAGAAAACCCAAAAAATTTTGCTATGAAAAATCCTATGATGGTGGTGAACAACACTTGACCTGCCCCTGTTACGAGGGAGACCTTTCCAACGCTTTTCATCACCCTTGGATTCAGACTAAGCCCTGCTATAAACAACAGGAACACTACTCCAAACTGAGAAAAGGTTGCCACCATGTCAGCAGACTTGACTATGTTCAACAAAAGGGGTCCTACAAGAATACCTGTGATTATGTAGCCTATTATGAGGGGCTGCTTGAGCAACTTCATAAGCCCAGAAATAACAACTGCAAGAATTATAATTATGCTCAACTCAATAAATACACTTTCGATCATTTACAAAACCCCTGTATTATTTCTTTGATTTCATTATACCATATACCAATAAGCTCTGATGCTACGAGCAATTCTGAAACCATATTTATACTTACACACGGCTGAATAAATAAATTAATAAACTGAAGGCTTCTACAATTATTCATTTAAACCTTACAGTAAATAATTAATTACATGAACGGAGATTTCAATCCGGCCTTTAAGCGGGTGCTCTGGTATGTTTTCTTTGCCACGAGAGGAGGAAACAGCAGAATAAAGATAGTGGACAAGCTCAAGGAGAGGCCGTACAACATCAACCAGTTAAGCAGAGAGCTTAAAATGGACTACAAGACTGTTCTGCATCATATAAAAGTATTAGAAGATAATAAAATAATAGTACCCGAAGAAAAAAAGTACGGCACGATATATTTCTATTCCCCAATGTTTGAGCAGGGAATGGGAATGTTTAATGAGATAAGGGAAAAGATTTTCAAGGAAAATAAGAGGTGAAAAAATGGCAATACAGGATGTGGTTACACTTTCCATCATAGGGCTGAATATTATTCTGACTTTAATACTGATGATAATCTATTACAGGAACCACAAGCTTGTGCGTTCAAAGCTCACCCTGGGATTGCTGTTCTTTGCCTTTGCATTTCTTGTGGAAAATATTGTTGATTTCTATTTCTACAACTCCCTGGTTGTCCAGTCCATCCTGGGCTTTACCATGATACACTTTCTGGTCAATCTGCTTGAAATGATAGGCCTTATAATCCTTCTGTACGTGACCTGGAAGTAAATTTATAAATCTGTATAGTTAAAACTAAACTATGAAGAATTACCCATCTACAAGAAGAGAGTTCTTGAAAAGAACAGGTTTGGTTATAGGAGGTTTAAGTTTAGGTTTATTGGGCACAGCTACCACAACAAAAGCCTCACAAGACCCAAAGACAGAAACGGTAGAAATAGCTGAGGAATTTTATAAGGGAGAGAAAGCTGACCAATACAGGCTTCTTTCGAATTATCTACATGGAAATCCTGATGATATTTTTGAAACAGCCCAACCTGGTGAAGACTACATTGTAGCTGTGGTAGAAACAGCAGAACCCGGGTTGATAACAGGATCTAAATTTTATTGTACTGATGAAAAAGACGTGGCAAGATTTCTAAGAGCGTGTAGGAAAAAAGATAAAGTGGCTGGTTGGGTATGCAGATATCAACGAGAGGCGAGTTACTTTACCTAAAAATGTAAAATTAAAAAGAAGTTTAATCAAGAAAAGGAACAAATCTGGTACAGATTTGGGGAAAAACTTGGGAAAAGTATTTTATATACCCCGCAAATGCTTAACTATGTCATGCATAATCTGCGGTAACGGAAACGGGTCAGGTTACTTTTATGCGATAAAGGACATTATCATTTGCTTTTGCGAAAATCATTTCAAAGGTGTGAAAAACTTTGATTACCGCTACCAGAAGATAGAATGCTCATGTCAGCAAACCCCAAACCCCTCCAAATAAGGCAGGATGTGCGGCCCCTTTTTTCGGCCGCATGTCCTTTAGCCTTTTCAAGCTTCTTACAAAAGCTTAAGCAATATTAAAACCTTATTGTTAACATTATGACAGATGATAAAATGACTTACCGATTCAGGTTGAGGGTAGATATGCCGGTTGGATTCAAACAAAATGATGAATACCCAGAGCTGCCAGCTATTTTCAAATACCTGCAACCAAGGGATGGTATCGTATATACCAGCCCTGAGCAGTTCCAAGATCAGGTACTAAGTCTATTTCCAGATTATCTGGAACAGGCGCATGTACCAGAAGGACCTGACCCGAAGTTAAGAGAAGGTCTTCAAATGGATTCTGTAGGTGAAGATGTTTTCGATGTATTTACCCCCAGCAGCAGTTCTGCGGGTAAATGTGTTTTTGGATATTTGGGTACAGATGAGGCATTGGAGAAGATTTTTGAAACAATTAGGGGAAAAAAGTAGAGCAGCAACCGAAATGGCGATGGACAGGTTCTGTGATGCATAAAATTTCTAATACTTCGTTATCATGCCGCTGCGCCTTCCCCTATTCACAGCATTTCTGAATATCAGTGCGCCAATGGCGAGATATACTAATGACAGTGCAGCACCTATCACCAGTTCTGCCACTGCGATGTCAAGGCCTGCCCCGAGCGCCGCCCTCATTGAAATAATGGAATGGGTCGCGGGAATGGCATATGAGACTGCCTGCACAGCACCGGGCAGTATGGAAACAGGATAGTATACACCGGAAAAAACCATGATTATGCCTGTTCCCATCCATATAATCGACATGTATTTCTCGCCCTTTGCTACCATCAATCCATTTATCATTAACCCTACACCTGTTGCAAACAGGAATACAAAGAACAGGTTCACAAGGAAAGCACCTACAGCGAATATATTGAAGCCGAACAGAATAAACCCGACCACCCCGACCAACGCAAATGCAGCCAATGAGCTTAGCAACCCGAATATGGAGTTCCCTGTTATGAAGTGCCCGATAGATGACTTTCCTGCAAATGAGTGCTTCAGGCAGTTATTCCATATATCAAAGGTTATTCCATACGTTATTCCCCTCTGCGATATGCCATAGAAGTTCCATACTATAACGCCGACAAAAACAAACATCATGGACTCCAGCGGAGCGCCTTTTGATATGAGGAAAAACGCCAGTATGCCTATTGAAAGGATGCCAATGAACGGATACAGTAGTATCCATGCAATCTCTCCCGGTCTTCTTGACATTATCTTCCAGTGCTTGTACACATGCGCGCTAATCTCTGTCCACATATCATCTCGCCTCGCGAACTTGACGGATGCTAAGGCTTCGCCTTAGCCGACCCTTCTGAACCTCCCGAATCTGAGCCCTCTCTCTTTCCTGCCCACAATGCTCAGGAACACATCCTCCAGGCTGGCCTTCTTTATCTCCATATCAGAAATGGCTATTTTCCTTTTCTTCAGCTCCCTGGCTATGCCATCCAGCCTCTTGAGCCCGGAGTCCACAGCTATGAACAAACCATCGCTCACCCCATAGTTTATCACCCCGCGCATCTTGCGCAGGAACTCCAGGTTTTCATATCTGTTCAGGTAGAGATGGATTATGTCAGGCACCTTGAGCCTCTTCTTTATATCCTCAACATCACCGTGCGCCACGAGTACACCCTTGTTTATTATAGCAACTTTCCTGCACATCTGCTCGACCTCCTGCAGGTGATGAGAGGTCAGTATGGCTGTCATGTCCCTCTCCTGCAGCATATCCATTATGAAGTTCCTCACATCCATGGCAACCTCCACGTCAAGCCCTGCAGTGGGCTCATCCAGGAAAAGAACCTCTGGTTCGTTTATGAGCGATTTTGCAACTGCAACTTTCTGCCTCATGCCTGTAGACAAGTTGCCAAAGCTCTTCTTCTCGAAACCCTTAATCCCGAGCTTCCTGATAAGCATGTCTATATTCCTCTTCCGTACCGAGCGCTTCAGTCCGTATAACCTGCCGTAGTAATCAAGGATTTCCCTTGCATTCATATCCCAGTAAAAATAGGTTCCCCCCATGCAGAGCCCGCAGCGCTCCCTCACCTGCTTATCCTGCTCTGTGACATTATATCCCAGCACACGTGCTGTGCCGGATGTGGGCAAAAGCAGTGTGGAAAGTATGTAAATCAGCGTGGTCTTTCCCGCGCCGTTCGGCCCGAGCAGGCCGAATATCTGGTTCTTCCTTATCCTGAGGTCTATACCCTTAAGTGCCCAGGTCGTGCCTTCTTTGTCCTCAAATTTCTTCTTCAGATTCTGGATTTCAATCGCGTTCATAGTAATAACTGAGTGGGTCAACTTAAAACTGTGCGCACATCACTGTGTAGAAACTCTACATATCACGAATTCCCTCTTTCGTGACCTTAAAAACAGTCTCGCTTTCTGGAAGGCTTGGGGAATCAATAAGCTTTGCGATCCTCTTCTCAGCCTTGGATTTCCTTAGGTACAATCTGAAGGTTGCCTGGTGACCTAATATATGCCCGCCTATCGGGGTTGTCGGGTCCCCGAACAGGATATCAGGTCTTGCCATGACCTGGTTTGTTACATAAATAGCCAGATTGTAAACATCTGCAAGCCTCTGGAGCTTGTGCAGGTGACGGTTGAGCTTCTGCTGCCTGTTTGCCAGGGTTCCCCTTCCTGTGTAGTCTGACCTGAATGCAGAGGTCAGGGAATCCACAATAAGGAGCCTGACTCCTTCCTTTTTTATAATATCCTCTGACTTCTCAACCAGTAGAACCTGGTGGTCGCTGTTATAAGCTCTTGCAAACAGCACATTATCGAGCGCTTTTTTCGGGTCCAGTCCCATACCTTCTGCCATGTCTATTATTCTCTGGGGCCGGAATGTACCTTCTGTATCTATGAAAAGCGCCTTGCCCCCGAGGCCTCCCTTTTCCTTTGGCAACTGAACATTAACGGCAAGCTGGAAACCAAGTTGTGTATTATGAAGTATAATTGGTGCCCATCCCCCAACAAATGAATGCCATTTTGGCACAATAAAGTCATAGACAAAATCATTGTACCTGATTGTTTTCTTTCGCTCAATAACATCCCATGAAAGATTATGTATGTTCTTGCATACAGAGAGTCCTAAATCCAGTTTCTTTAGCCTTCTCTCTGTTTCTTTAAGAAGAGCATTTTTAATCTTGAGAACTATATTCTGAGATTCATTGGATTTGGGGAAGCCCCTCCAAAAATAGTTTCCGGCAGTTGAGTATGGAACTCCAACATTCAGTGCCGCTCTCCTATAAGAGAAGGGTATCAGAGAGTTCAGGATCTTGAGATCTTCTTTGGATAACTGCTCAAATCTGGTTGCATACCCTTTTGCCTTTTTCAAATCCTCTTTACATTTTATGAAAATATTCACTATGTTGCAGAATGTTTTTTCATTCAATGTACATTCAGTGTTTCTTGAGAGAACCCTGTAAGCCCTATTCTCACCTAATGATCTTTTGCCCAGTCTTTTTCTGAAATTTCCCTTGCTCCCGCCGACTGACTCTCTGTATAATTTTCTAAGAAATTCCAAAATGCCAGATGGGTATCCATAAAAGGAATTAACTGTTTTATAATTCATTCCTACTATATTTGCTATCCTTTCCCTGTCCGTACCAACAACAGAAACAGTATAGTATTTATTTTCTCTATATTTTCCATATCCATGATGAACCCTTATAGAAGAATTTATTCCCAACTTTCTCAAAAGATATGAGAGATGTGACGATAGTGTTTTGCTTTTTGTGGTCATAGTCACTTCGAGTTTTCCAATACAGCCATCACCATCTATGTACCCTCTAAGAAAACTTGAAACAACGTCTTTATTTGCCGTGAAAACAGACTCTGGTACAAACTTGGTTTCAGAATTACTATCTGCAAGTTTGCCCAAAAGAGGTTTTACTGCATTTCTTATCAGTATCACGTAAGTATTATTTCTGCTATCCTTCCTGACTCTTGCTTTAAACCCGAACCTTTTTTTTATGTATCTCACAATGTGCTTCTTTATGGCTGTATCAGATGTGCATATTGAAAGCGGATTTGAGGTTCCCTCCGCAACAAAAAATCCAAGAAAATACGCATCTTCCGCATCTATTTTGGAATCAGAACCAAAATCACATGATTTCGGTATTGCTATACAATCCCCTTTCTTTAATAGATTTGCGGGTTTCCATATCATCCCCATTTTGTTAACAGTCAATAACTTATGTGTAAGAGTTATTTTGAGATCTGCACCTCTTTTTGTCATTATATTTTCAAGTTCACTAACCTTTTGTTTGAATATGGCAGATGCTTTTGCTTTGGATATACCCCTTTCTGTTAAGCTCAGTAATTTTATGTTTTTTACAGGTACAACAAGGCCTCCATCATATTGTTTCTCATTGCCTTGACCATAAATGTTATATATCTCTTCCATGGTCTGGAAATGAAAATGTTCATCATTGAAAAATATAACTGGTGTATCCTTTGATACGCATTTACTGCTTCCAAAAGCCCCATGCGCTTCCAGGATGGCCCGTGTTTCCACACCACCCCCAAGCATTTCATCCAGTGTCTTGGAGCCAGTGGTTATTTTACCTATATCTGTCCTCTTTTTCAGGACAGAGCTTGCTGTCTCAAATCCCATCTGCATCCTTTCCCTTGCACCTGCAATAATCTTGTTGGCAGTATCCCCACCTATACCACATGCAGCGGACAGTTCCCCGGCAGAAGCAGCGGCAATCGCCATAGGGTCTGTATATCCTGCCTCCCTCATCTTCTCAGCTGTCTTTTCCCCAACACCCGGCAGGTCTGCAATCTTATCCCCAGTGCTGGGCTTTTCCTTAACCTCTGTTTCTTTACTCTCATCTTCAAGTGCCATATCTCTCACCAATTTATTAAATTTATAATTTTTAAGCTTTCTTGGCTTAACCTTTCAACTCCTTAATCAAATCCCCAGCTTCCTTCTTGATGTCAATATCCTCAATATCATTTGCAACAAATTCCAGGCTCTCTGTCAAATCATTCTTTTTAACCCTTCCCTTTATAACAAATTCCCTTCCCAGGGCAGGGAAGTCCTCATATATAGCCATGGGCTCATTCCCATCCTGAATGAGCTTGCCGAGCTCTGCTGCATTCTTCCCTAACAGCTTCTCAGCAATTTCCCCGAAGAAAACAACCCTTATGTTGCCAAAACCATCATCAACAACACCTGCTATAACCATCCTGTATTCTGGATTTACCTCCCCGTGCTCCTTGCAGGTCCATTTTCCTTTATCTTCCGTGGCCCTAACACCACATGTTGGGCAGACCTCATACACCGGGTTCCTTCTGAACACCTGCACAAGGCATGCCCTTACCTCTGCAAAATCCCCCTCTTTCAAATCAGCAAGGCTCTTTCTATGTGCTGTGCCGAAATCCCTTTTGATTTCCTTTGTGTCAGGCAGTGTGACCTCTTCCTCAACCTTCTCAAGCTTGCCCTTCCCTATTCTCAGTTCAGGGTTTCCCCTGTTGTCTGTCTTTACATAACCTCCGGTAATCCTTATTGTGTCATCATCCTTTATCTCCCCTATCTTGACCAAATCCGTTTCCTCATTCCATAAAGAAAGACGAACCATTCCTGTCTCATCCCCAAGGATTAAATTCTGGACAACCCCGCTCTTCCCCTCTTTCTCCCATTCCCTTGGCTCGAATATCCTGACAATCCTCCCTACAATCTCAACCGACCGGAGACCAGAAATAAGATTCTTTACCTTCAGCTGCCTCTTTGCTGCCTTGAGCAGGTTCACCCCGAGCTCCCTTGCAATAATGTATGCAGCGCCCTCTTCAGAAACCAATCCGGAAAGCTCATCCTGCTTCTCTTCAATGAGCTTCCTGACCTCTGCCTCGGTCTTGCCGGAATGCTTGCAAGTAGCTTCAATGATTTTTTTAATATCTTCACCAGAACCAGAAACCGCATCCTGCGCCTGCTCTTCCTCAGCCATAACAATCCCACGAGACCACTTCCAAGATAGAGGATGAAATGGTCAATTAATATATTGTACTGGGGGTTTAAATTTGTGACGGTTTTCTGCTGCCAACTACTAAAGCCTTATTTTTAATCAATCAAACCAATAATACATAATATGAGAAAAGCCATCACACCAGTTATTTCCATAATAGTTCTCCTTCTCATAACAATAGCCCTTGTCGGTGGGGGCTGGGTTTACATATCAGGCTATTTCGAGACAATGATGAAGGTTATTGATATCCCGCTAGGCAGTGCCTACTGCAGGGGAAACGAGGCAACACTGGTCATAAGGAATCCAGGCCAGTCAGTAATAAACAACTCTGACCGCATGGCAATGCTCGGGCTTTTCCACGACCACGAAGATGCAGTGGGTGCATGGCGCTTCAATGAGGAAGACGGCAATGCAATGGCGGATTCAGCAGGCAACAACCACGGCAGTATTTACGGTGACACTGTCCTGCTCATGCATTTTGACGAGGACAGCGGGCTCGGGGCATATGATGAAACCTCTTATGACAATGATGGCAGAAGAAATGGCGCAACATGGAAAATGGGCGGCTGCCAGTCAGGCAACTGCCTGGAGTTTGACGGAACAGCTGATTATGTTTTAGTTGATCATCCTGGTAGCAGTTTAGATTTTGCAGATGAATTTACAATTATGGCGTGGGCAAAACCAGACGAATTAGATACTCAAGGATTTATTATGCAAAAACGTGGTGGATATGCTGCCAGTCCCAGTGGTTATTGTTTATTGCAAGCACCTGATAGATGGGAGTTTATTGTTCATGTTGAAGGAGCTTCTGTTAGTTGTGATAGTGATTCTGCACCAACAGGAAGATGGCAACATATTGCAGGAACAAGAGATGCAAGCGGTTTTTTAACACTATATGTTGATGGAGTAGCACAAGCAGATACAGAAATATTATCGGGCGCAATTGTAACTAGTCCGAACCACCTCTGCATTGGAGCAGACCATCTTCTTCATTATGGTTTCACAGGCTCCATAGACGAAGTCGCCGTCTACAATCAGGCATTGACAGAAGACGAGATAAATGCGCACTATGAGGCTGGCAGGGCAAAGTTCATCGAGCCGGGCAAGCCAGGCAGGTTCGGGTATGGGATGGAGTTTGACGGTAATGGGGATTATGTTGAAGTAAATGATGACCCTTCTTTAAGATTTAATCAGTATGATGCATTTTCTATATCTTTTTGGGGTAAAAACAAAGCATCTGGGTATGTGCTTAGTAAGATGAGGTCATCTGGTTGTACTTCAGGTAAATTTGGTTACCAAATAGGTGGTAGTACTGAGTACCAGTTTAGAATAGAAAAATCATGTTCTGGTACTACATCTGTTTCAACATCAACAGGTGGCGCTCTTCTTAACACTTGGCATCATTTAGTGATGGTTTATGATAATAAAGATATGAAAGTTTATCTAGATGGGAAATTA
>JAUWZW010000019.1 GCA_030615165.1 Candidatus Aenigmatarchaeota archaeon | reverse complement strand
GCATGGGCATTCCTCATTCCCAGGTCCTGTTGTGGAAGAAGGGAATTCCAGACAATAATCTTCATCATAATCTCCGCATGTTTGCTTGAAGCTTCCTGAACATTGTGTTTCTCCAGCAGAACATTCATCTGTGCAGATGTCCATACAATTTCCATTCCCGTCACATTCTTTGTCTGTTTCACAGGGCGTGCCTCTGGGTGCGTTTGTATATGAATTGCACGTCCCGGAGCCGCATCCTCCAGAACCATCACAATATCTGTTGACATCATGATAGTCTCTGCATATAGTATCAAGATTATCACAATCCTTAGTTCCACAAACAGTAGAAGTTGGCGCGTCGTTATAGGCATGACACCCTGTATAGTCTAAATACCAGTCCCTGCAGATTGTATCACCCGGTAAATTGGAATAACCCTCATTTGGACAATTATCGTTACAATTCAGCAGACCATCCCCATCATCATCAACCTCATCACCAATACCATCACAGTTGCTGTCTATACCGTCACATAACTCAGTAGCCCCAGGGTATATTGAATTATCTCCATCATCACAATCCTCACCACAGCAGGCATCATCATCATACCCGTCCCTATCACTATCAGGGCATTTGTCTATGCCGTGCATCTCATATATACAGGCAAGCTTGTTGAAATCACCATAATTGGTAGGCGTGTTATCGCTCGTTGAGAACCAGTGGCTCCAGAACTCCAGGATGTCATCAGGGTGGTCCTTCCTTATTATGGACCATATCTTGGATAAACCATTTGATATGCCGTTTCCACCCAGCTCGTCGCTGTTATCAGAATCGTATATGTCCCAAAGTATGCTTGCAACAGCGCCCTCAACTATATCGCCTGTATTGCCATTTGGGTTGGAAATACCCTCCTGCTTCCATTGTTCTGTTCCGCCACAGTTTGAGTCGCTACAGGAATAACAAAATACATCCTCCCCCATCCACCATTTATTGTCCTCGAGGGTAGAGCCTTCATGGAATGCGTCGTATTTCTCTATAGCACTGTTATTATCGAAATCAAATCCAAAGGTGCACCATGCCGTGAGTTCAATCTCTGAATCATACAGCGGGTTATGGACACTGTTTCCGTAATCAACAGCCTCCATAAATTCAGCCCATCCCTCTGTTATTGCAAAGCCAGGGCCGCTCTCCATAAACGCGATATGCCCATTCACCGTCTCACCGACGCCGGTAAGACCAATGAAATTGTAATCCTTAAGATAATCCCCGTACGGAACGGGCATTGATGGCCATTCATTCCCGTATGCTTCATACATTACTGCATGGGAATATTCATGCGCTATTGTGCTGTCGCTCCATATGTTGTCCCCGTACAGGTGTATCTCATCCTTAAATGATAGTTCGAAATGTGCCCCGCTGCAACTACCTATCCCTATACCTGCAAGAAGCATGCATATCCAGGAATCCTCATTATGCAGCTCAACGAATATCTGGCTTCTCGACCATCCACTGTCATAACTTTTGTATAGAAGATATGCAGTTCTTATCACATCCATAATATTTGCTGCAGCACTCTCTGGCTGATATTCCGGGCTGGAAGACGAGCCTATATTGATTGTTATGTCCTTGTCCTCCAGGACATCATAATACACGCTTGATTCATAATTTATTATCGTAGGGTTCCATGCCTCTGAAACCGCAACGATTGGTGATTCCATCACAACATTCACATAAATATCCGCTGCATCTCCTGTTCCTGCATCCCATGACTCTGTATCAATGTTATCGAATCTGAACTTCCCCAGGCTGTTTGTTTCGCCGGTGCCAATCTTGTTGTCATCTATTAAATCCTTATCCCACAGCTCAACCTTAGCACCGGGCAGGATCTTGTATTTGCCCTCGCGCTGGTCATAGTATTTCACAGTCCCCCGGAATGTTATAATGGGTGAGGGATTACAGGCACCGTTTTCACAACCATAATAGCATGTCTCCACCTTCTGGTCATCGGTCCACCACCAATTATATGGGCAGCTTCCACTTGAGCAGTAGTAATCATAGTATTTCCTGTGCTTTCTCCTGTCATTGCCCGAGCAGTAGTATACCCAGTCCCCATAGTAGTTATCGTTGTTGCAATCGTAACTGTCTGTGTACTCTGTATAGCAGCTTCCATCGGAGCAATAACCGTTTCTGTATTTCTTTGTTTCACCGTCGCATACCCATTCGTCATAATTGTCGCAGTCATATCTGTTTGAATCAGTATGATAACATGACCCTCCAGAACAGTAATAATCTCTGTATTCCTTTACATTTCCGGGGTCGCAGTACCAACCATCATTATCATTGCAATTTTCCACGAATGTATTATCAACCCAATACCAACCGTCATAAAAACAAGCACCATCTCCGCAGTCATAGTCGTATTTCTTTTTGTGTTTGTATATAGAATACCCAGAGCAATAGTATTCAAAAGGGTCATATGTACTCAGACTGTCGCAGTCAAATTCATACCATTTTATCTCATCCCATGCATAACAATCAATATAAGCCTCCATTAGTGTTTGCGAATCACTGCAGTAGTCCGTACCAGATGAATCGGTGCCGCTAAATTCATAGGCAGTGCTTTTCACATAAATATCTTTACATTTTTCCCATTCGTCACAATCACAATACTCTTGTCTATCAGCTGTTTCATAGTTATTATCGTTACAATCCCAGCATAAGGCAAGTGCAGGTGCTTGGAATATGGCTAATGCAAGAACCAATCCCAAAAATACAAAAAATATTGCCCCAATTTTCCCCATGCGCTAATTTTAAAAACAAAGAAATAAAAAGTTTTTTAACAGCTTCTTCATAAAATACCCGTGTAATAACTAAAATTTGATAAGCTAATTGACAAGTGACTTTATTTTCTCTACAAGTTCTGGCTGGATGTAATGATGGATGGTTACATTATAATTCTCTTTCCAGGCATGTTTTTTCTTTATGAATCTCTTGTGACCGAGTTTTTCAGCAATCGATAAAAATAATATGCGAACTTCCTCTTTGGTTGCTGACTTGTGTGTCCTTAGGAATTCCCTTGCTTTTACAGTTGCGTAATGGGCTCTCACAACCTGAGGATAAAATTCTTTGCCGCAGTACCGCTTGAACGCCTCCTTGAACTCCCCATCTCGCAGCGGATGTCCGGTAATTGTATTTACAAAGATGAACGATGATTTTTTTATAGATTGTAGCATTTCCTTTAATCTAATTATGTATGTATCTGGAAATTTTTTTGTAATGTTTCTTGGCACCCCGTCTTTTGCCAGATAATTGAATATTACACGGTTACCGTTAATTGAAATGTCATTCTTCTTCAATGTTGTTAAACCCTTATGACCGTGAGCCTTATAATAAATCTCATTCCCTACCCTCATGTAAGTTTTCAGCAGGGTATATATAGGAACTGCCATGTAATCCTTTTTGTCCTTTAAGGCAGAGGAGACTTTGCGTTTGAGTCTCGGGTAACGTTTTCCAAACTCTTCAACCGCTTTGTATTTCCTTTTAACTGACTGATTCTTTTTTTCAAGAGTGTAAACGTAAGAGTAAGTACCGCCAGGATTTTGGTACAATACATCCCAATGATCGTTTGAAGTTTCATCATGAATTGTTAAATGCATGGCAAATAGTGAATAGGCCTTATCTAATTTTCTTCTGTCTGGTAAAATGTTAATTCTTGCACCCTGGCATTTTCCTTCAGGTGATAACTGCCCTTTGAGAAATTTTGGATTTTTTTTATCTATGAGAACATCGAAATTATTATGAGCCTCGAAGAGTCTGATTACTTGCATTGCTTCCGGAAACTCCCTGGATGATTTTTTCCAGGAAGTCTTTGTTTTTTCGTAAACCTTTAAGTCTTTAGTCTTAATTCTAAATATTCCTTCTGGGATTGGTTTTGATTTTTTATTGTCCATCCTTCTAATGTATAGAATTTATAATTAAAAAGATTTCACAAAAATAAGGTATTCTCCTACCGATCCAACAAGTCTAACAGCTTCTCCCGTAGTTCAGACCGACCGCTGCGAGGTCGAATATGTCAATAACTTCGTCAGGCTTTACATCAGCGTTCTGACAATCGTCCCAACAAGCTTGCTTGTTTTCACACCCATAACATAACCCAACCCTGGCAAGGTCAAAAACATTCACTTCACAGTCCTTTGTTGTGTCACCCTCGCAAATCTCTATAATTTCTATTTCAAGCGTTTCATTTGCATAGCATTCACCATCAGAGCATCCCTTTTCATGGACTGTTCTGTTATGCATTATAGTGCCTGCAATGCAGTAGTGTGGTGTCCAGTTTCCGTAGGTTGTTTCGCCGCAGTATTCGTTTCCGGCACCGCTTGTATCAATCGGCCACTCCAAACAGGTATCTTCATCATAATATCCGCATGTTTGTGCATAGCTTCCATTGCATCTTTTCTGCCCCGAAGAGCATTCATCTTCACAGCAATCTGGATCAGCAGAATCTGTTTTGTTATCACAGTCATTATCCTTCCCATCATCGCAATTCCCATTCGCTATTGACTCTTCTACACTATAGCCGCCGCACGAGCAGGAGCAGTCATTACAGTTATCTGAAATGTAATCACAACCAGCTTCATTGCTAACACAATAATAATCTTTATAGTAATCACCACCGCAGCCATCTTGAGCATTACAATTTTCACAATTTGGATAAATACCGCAGGACGTGTCTGTGCCTGTACATTCTTGTTGGCACGAAGGATCATCTATACATCTAGACTCAGAATTGCATCCACTCGGTGTGCAAGTCCTTGTCTGATACATTTTAGTTAGTGAGCAAACATCCAGTCCACAACCCCGATTTGACCAAGAAGAACATTCACATGATATACATTCACCATTCTCGCAACCATAGAAGCAATAGTAGTTCCCTTCTCCGGATGTGCTTAGAGGCCATTCCAAATATGGGTCTTCATCATAATTTCCGCACACTTGTTTATAATATCCGTTGCATCTGGTCTCCCCTTCTGAGCATTCATCGGGTGGCAGGCACTGCCCATTCAGACAGATTTCACTGCTCCCACAGTCCGAATCTGACATACATTTCGGATTCAGATTTAGGGTTAAAGGGTTTGCTATTTTTCCATTTGTTGAATTCGGAAAAACGAAGTAATAATCTTTATTAATGGCTGTTACTTCATTTGTGTTAGTAACTGCAATATCAAACGTCTCTAATTCATTATCAAGCTCTGCCCCGCTTGCTCCAATTGCATACAGATTATAAACATTGCCTATTACAACATTTCCCCTCTTTACACCCTGAAAAACAGCCTTCTCAACCCAATCATTGTTGAACGGAACCATTAACCTATTATCAATAAAGTATTTTATACCCCTTGTCAAACTCTCATTCTTTTCATAATACTCCAAAATATCCAGATTGTAATTATGATGGTAAGGGGCAGGGAAATTATAGTCCGTTCTTTCTATTTTATCCCAGAAAGCAACCCAGTTTATTTTATTATCAGGACCTCTTAATTTCACAAAGGTTAACAAATTTGCTATCTGTGGATATGTTGCTATCCCTTCTCTCTCTGATATATCATAAAAACGGAGCTCATCGTAAAGCCTGTTGTGCGCAACCACAGGCATTGTACCTTGGGTTAAGCATTCTGTAGGAGAAAACTTTTTACATGGATATAAATAAATCTTTTCGGTAGAGTATCCAGGATTAACACTGTAAATATTAACTATAATACGAGCATCAGACCAAGTTATATCACCTGGATCATGTTTCATTTTCATTATCTTGTTGATTGCCTTTGAGGCATCAAAATAGGTTTTGTCTTGCGGAGAACTGTCTTTCCATACTACTATTTCAGGTGCAACAGGGGAACATATACCATTGGAGCATGTTTCACTTGTTCCGCAATCATCACCCGAAGTGCATACTATATTCTCTGCCGTACATACCAGGGACTCTACACATCGTGACTCAGAATCACAACCACCTGGATCGCATGTTCTTGTCTGATACATTTCTGTTGGTGAGCACACCCCTTGTCCGCATCCTTTATTCACCCATTCAGTGCAATCACATTTTTCAACACAGTTGCCATTACCATCACATTCCATATCTATCCCACAGGAAGTCCTTTGTGGATAATTTTTTACTGTGCCAGATGTGCTACCAGAACAGTCATCTATATACTGGCAAATACCTGCTGTAGCCTGTGTTAAATCAGAATAACTATCACAGGAACAATCCTGGCAGGCAGCAGAAGAGCAAGGCCTGTTGCAATCTGCATAATCCCTGTATTTACAATAAGATGTTCCTTCTGGGGAATTATCTCCACTAATAAAATAATAATTGTTTACATCACAGTCCTTGTTGCCACAATCTGTACAGCCTCTCGGAATTGTGCAGGCTGAACTGTCAGCTGCAGAGCCATCACATATATTGTAAGTGCATAAATCATCACCTGAGCAGGAATCTGCATCAGAACATTTATGGTTGTCTGATGGCTCATAATATCTACCTGTTGATGTGTCACAACATGGCCCAGATGTACAGTCCTGACCACAGCTTCCATCTCCTTTGCAGTAATAACCATAGGAACAATTACACAACTGGCAATTATCAACCAAATTTCCATTATCACAATATTTTGGTTTATTTATTGAACACTGCCCATAAGGTGTCCCATCAGAACATACAACCGTGTATTCTATTCTTACATTACTGATTCTATAATCAGAACTCTTTTCATTTACAAATTCAAAATAAACTCCACTATCTTTCAAGTAATTTTTTATATCTATGCGTTTTGTTTTAGAACCAGTAATCCAATTATTGAATATTTCTTCTTTAGAACCATCATAAACATATACCTTAAGTCTTCCTTGAGCAAGTATATCGTCAGGGTCTGAGCCTGTGACATCAAAAACGAGCTCTGCTGATGTTATCCGACTCACAGGAACAGAGAATGTAACTTTTTCTGTGGTGTAGGAATTGCTTTTATACAACAAATACAGATATGTATTTTTAATTTGCCAATCACCCCACCATCCGTCATCCCAAAAATAGATGTAATAAGAATATTTATTGCCTGAACACCACGGATCTGGTTCAAGTAAACCATTTGATTCAAGCCATGCTTTGTCTTTAGGATATGTAACATATCTTTTCCAATCATTTATACCATCATTTATCAGAAAAGTTGCAAAAGATTTCCTGCCACTAGAAGCTTGATCGCTTAACTCTATATATAAATTCCCGCTTGAATAATCCCAACCACCTAATCCATTAAAACCAGCCCTCATATCTTCTACTTTGTTAAGGCCCAGACACGTCCCTCCATATTTTCCAACATGTATCATTGGTGTAGTACTACAAGGATCATCTAAACCACATTCATCAGAAGCTACCGGGTATCCAATATAACCATAAAAGAGATTTATATTGTTATCAACTGTGCAGGGACTTGAAGAGCATTCTACAGCAGCTACCTCTCCTGCTGCCCCTCCAAAAGCAACCAAAAACGTAACCAAAACCGCAAGAAAAACGCCAGAAAATGAAAATTCCCCCCGCATATCTAGGTTTTAACAGTTAGATTTAAATTTTTGACTTAGCATGTTTTCCCGTAATTTAAGCCAACTGTTGCAAGGTCGAAAATATCCACCTTGCCATCACCCGTTAAGTCAGCCCTCTCGCAATCCACGCTTGCGCTTCGTCCATAGCAAAGTCCAACCCCTGCCAAATCAAAGATGTCCACTGCACAGTTTTCGTCAACATCGCCAAGCAGTTCAGAACCCAGTGTGGAGTTCATCCTGAGAAAATATATCCTGTTATTGGCAGAAGACAGGATGTAAACCATGCTCCCATGCTGGGTGATGGATGGTCTGCCCCCTGGGACATTACTCAGCCTGGCTGGAGGTGAGAAATTTTCCCCACCATCCCCTGATGCTGCAAAGTACAGCCCGTCCTGCTCCTCCCATACAACATAAACGTTTTTCTCGCTCCTGCTAACAGATATGGCAGGATTGAGAGAGTCAGAACCGTCTAAAGAAAGTGTTATGGTATTTTCCCATATATATGGATAGCCCTCAGGTCTGGCTTTTCCTTTCCCGAACCTGACTTCCCACTTCCCCCCAATCTTCTCCTGCCATACTAGGTAAAAAACACCATTACCATCCACTGTTATTTTCGGGAATTTCATCTCTCCTTCGTCATATATGGAATATGGACCAAATTTGTCCCATGTTTCCCCATTATCAGTGCTTTTTTGATAATCAATTCTGGAACCACGCGGGCACAGAACGCACACGTTTCCTTTACTGTCTGCTGCTATTTCAGGGTCTCTACAGTAATCAACATTTATGTAATCACCTGACCATGTTTGACCATTGTCAGTGCTTTTAATGTAACGGAAATAATCATAATGGTAATAGCTTCCGCATACAATATGAATATCAGGGACACCAGAGCTGGAATCACAATTCCTGTTATCCAAGCCCCCAAGCGCTGCGGCAGATGTCCATACATTTCCGCTATCATGGCTTATTGCATAATGGAGTACATGCCACCAGCCGTTCCCGAATCCTGGCACATACCAGTAAACAGCAATATTCCATGTGATATACAGGACACCATCCGAGGTTATGCCAATCCTCGGTTTCTCCACGCTGCTCACAGGAAAGCCATTAAACCAGAAAGGGCTGCTTATTATTCTCTTTGTGTTCCATATTTCTCCACCACCCTCTGATTTCCTGAATAGCAGGGAGTTACCGTTTTTCCACAGGGCATATAAAACACCTTCATGCTGGATTATGCTTGGAAAATCCCCATCACCTATCCTCTCAGCAGAGCACACAACCTCAAAGTCCAGCGTTGTATTTCCCTTCTGGTAGCCGAATTTCTCTGCTGTGATTTCCAGGGAGAAATTGCCTATGCCAAGGCTGTCAATGTCTATTGTTGTGCTGTATCCATCCCCTACCTGGGGGATGATGCCTCCCAAAACATGCTCATCCCCCTTATTAATATTGTATAGAAGGGTTGTCCCTTCTATCCTGTCAGAGTACTGGTCCTCGCATGTGATGTTCAGCTCTGCTAACTGACCAGGGTAATATGTGTAGTCAAAGGATGCATTGATGTATATTTTGAATGGTGTGACAAGATTCCTCTTTCCACCAACGCCTATCTGCTCTAACACCTTATCATATGGGTCCCTGAGTTTCTTCAGCTCATCCACAGCAAGGGATACATTTGCAAAGAATCCGTCATCAACATGGTAATCAGGATTATCCTTGTTATCTTCTTTTATGTAATGCATGTACCTCATGATTGACCTTATATACTGGATGTCCAGCATTCTCAGCGCATGGGCTGATGAGAGAATCTCCCTTGTGGCTGCAAGCGATTTTGGCTTATTTGCATAAGATGAGAGAGCCTCCAGAACATGCTGTGAAAGATTTAATTCCTGTTCTGATATCTGCCTCGCTACTGTTGCTTCGGAATGTTTTGCCCATAAAGAGCAGGTGCCTATTATCAGCTTTACAGGGTTCATATCAGTGAACCCCAAAAGGCCTGCAGCGGTTGCTATCAGGCTGGCAATCAGACTGGCCTCGCCAAACAGCGTTCCCACAGCGCCGCCTGTAAATTTCAGGCACTTGACCATGGCATCCATGAAAATCTCTTTCTGCCAGTCGGATTCGAGCGCGCTCCAGTTGTCGTAAATATTTTTGTAATAGGTGGTTGTGTTGAGCCATTTACCCCTCAATTCTATAAGAGAAGGGTCCTGGCCAAAATCCGTGAAATCGTCATAGGCAAGGGCAACAACGAGTATCTTCTCAATAACAGGCGGTTCTGAGTTTTTTGTTGTTACAAACTCCCCGCTCTGGCCGTCTATTATTGCAGTACCCTTTAACTCCGTCTTGTTCGAATCACTGAAAACATTCACTGCAAAATAGGGATAGCCTTCCAGATAAATCTGCACCGGCTCTCCAGTGTAGAAACCAAGCTCGCCTGCCTTTTCTCCAGCATGGCTGGATGTGATGGAGAATGGTGCTTTCGACAGAACTCCGAATTCTCCAGTGGCATTGATGTCCTGACTTTCTGAATGGTAAGTCACAAAGAGCTTGTATGTTCCGCTTTGTATGCTCGCCTGCTGTGATACCCTGACAAAAACATACCTGTGTATTGTTGCTGTATACTCAGGGAGCACTTCATCTGTTATATCATAACATCCCGGCAGCTCCAGGTCAATAAACCCATCTGAGTAGTGCGCAAAATCAATGGGTGAAAGGTGAATGGATTGCGGGATGACCTCAACCGAGAACAAATCCGTCACATCGTTATTTTCCATGTCAAGGATTCTGGCTTCCAGTCCTGCCCACTCATATGAAGCCCCCACATGCAAGGGAATGCCAGGACCATGGAAGTTGTTTGAATCCGAGAGATTTATTATGAAAAGGCGCTCCTCACCGGAATAAAGGAGAAAGAGTGTAATGTTCTCTACTCTAACCAGGGTATGCCTCGCCTCTATCCCCATGACACTGGGGGTGAATAAAACAGAAAAGCCAAGAGCCAAGGCAAAAATCAGGGATATGAACGCTTCTGCACGCAGCATATTATATTATTGCTGCTCCTGGGTAAAAAACGGAACTACACAGAAATATCAAGCATGGCCTTTCCTCTGTTCCCTATCCATATGAGATTGATATCAGGATTGACATTGATTTCCAAATCCTCGCTCCAATCATAGACCTTGAAGGTTATTGTATCACCGAATTCCGCACCCTCATCTATTGTTGGTGTGAGGGTATCGTTCTCATAAATATGAAGGAAACCATAAATACCTTCGGTTTTAACCCTGAAAATCCCGCAAAGCACGCCATCCGGGTCAAACGCAGCAACCTCATCCCCGACCTGTGCAGGCTCTCCACCAATTGTCAGGCTGCCGTAAACATCCATCCAGTTGTTGGTATAACTTGAATCCAAAACGAAATGTGGCTCTTCAGGTGGCTGGGGTTCTTCTGGCTCTTCAGGAGGTTCCTCTGGCGACGGGCTTGAACCTCCTCCACCGGTTCCTCCACCACCTCCATAAAATCCGCCTGTTATCCTCAAATCGGTATCATTTGTCTCGGTCTCCTCTTCCGGTTCCTCAGTTTCCTGCTGCGTTTCTTCCTCACCTATTTCCTGTCCAGGGCCTACTGTTAGACCTTCTGTAACATTTCCCGGGGTTATATACCCAAGCCCTTCTTCTGCGGGCTGCCTGGCTCCAAGAAAAAATCCGCTTATTCCCCCCTCTGTATAGAAATCCACTGCAAAGACTGCAAGCACAAATACAATTATTATAATTACCAGGTCAAGGATTTTGCTAGAAAACATATTTCACCTCTCCCCCTATTCAAGGGGACTCTTCAAGCCAATGCTCAGTAAACCTAGCCACATCAAGGAAATCAACTATACCATCTCTGCTGCCATATCCGCTGCCCTCTATGCCACCATCACAAAAATCACACCAATTATTGGATGAACCGCATTCCCCCTTCCACCAGTTTGCCAACTCCGCAAAATCACCGAAATTAGCTATGCCGTCCCCGTTAAGGTCATATCCACCGCAGGGCTTGGATACCAGTTCCCCCTTTGCAACATCCACTTGAATCCTGTCATAAGTTTCTGTCCACCTGACCTCATTAGGGTTTGTCACTGCATTAAACTCCTGTTTCAGGTAATTTTTCCATATCTTTAAACTCATAATCTGATTAGGATATGCCCCATCTTGTACACCATCGTTTGGGTCGCTGTCCCCATATGCATGAAGGAAGGGTTTTATTTGATTGTCCACTGTAATTTTCAATTTCCCTATAATTAGGTCACCAGCATAAACAGCTACTTCATCATTTGGATCCAGGTCTGGGGAGTTTGGGGAATATATATCAACCCATTTCCAAGTTGGTGTTGGGTCTGGGAAATGGTCTGCCTTTGCCTTCTTTACTGCAGCCACTCCAACAGCTAATGTGCCAATTACACCAAGCGTTGCCAAATACCTTCCGATTCTGTCCATTTTTGCACCTTGACATTATTTAACCTTAACCCAGTAACCAAATCTCGATTTTAATTCTTGTTCCCACACCTCACGGATTCACTGAAATATTTGCCTCGTATCTCCCCCAGTCGCCGTGAAATATTATGGGTCTGTCAAACCATGCCCTGTAGATTTTATGGCTGGTAAGATTCTCTACAACAACGAACAATTCATCGCCAATGCTTGCTCCCTCATCAATATTAGGGGTTGTAGAATCATCCTTATAAACATGGGTAAAACCGTGCATGCCGGAGTATATTATATCAAACATACCGCAGGGTACATCATCCGGATCCAGAATCCAAATCCTGTAACCTGACGGAACTTCCTGCCCTGTTATGTTCCATTTAATCCAGCCATAAAGGTCATCCCAGTTGGAGGCTGGTGTTGGCTGCTCCAGGCTGAGGCTGCATCCATAGTTTAATCCTACACCTGCAAGGTCAAAGATGTCTATTTGATTGTCTTTTTTCACATCAGCATCAGGATTCCAGTTAAAATCCCCTGGCTCTGAGCCGAATGCAAGACCTACTGTTGCCAGGTCAAAGATGTCAACCTCCAAGTCCCAGTTTATATCTGCATTGTTGCAAACAGCAAAAACAGGGGCAGAGCTCATGATTACAAGAATGAATGATACAGCCATAGCAAACAGCAGTTTTTCAGCATTCATAATCCAATCCACCCTATGCTCACGTTTTTAATTGCCCCAAAAACTTTAAATACCTAACTTTCAATATTATAGCAAAGCCTAGGGGCTGAAATTTAATTTATGGGGTGTCTTGATGGAAGAGAGGGTAAGAAGCAAAAAACTTATTGGGAAGATACTGATTTCTGAGGAAACTGGCAAGAAGTTCGGCGTTATAGGTGACATAGACTATGTTACAGAATCCGGCGAGCTGATAAATCTGGTTCTTGTTGAACCCACCGCCCACACAAGCACGCTGAACCTACAGGAAGATGACAAGAAAAGAGTGCTTGTCCCGTTCTCCGCAGTAAAATCCGTCGGCGACTTCGTGATTGTCGCAGAGAAGGATATTGTTTAAGTTTCTGCCGCTCTGCTTTGTTGTTTTGAGAGCGGTGAAATTCTCAGTTTTCGATTTCTAACAAGTTCTGCCGTAATTCAACCCAACGGTTGCAAGGTCGAAGATGTTTATCACACCATCTCCTGTTACATCAGCCCTTTCACATTCACCCACAGCGGATTGACCATAACATAAACCAACCGCTGCTAGGTCAAAGATATCAACAACACTGTTGCCATCAACATCACCGGGTAATTTTTCCAGTAAGGATGAAAGTGATAAATGAATATATTCTTGCTGATGTGCAGGAATACTGCCTTTTGCATTTGCCACCCAGAATTCCCCGCTTCCAGGAGCAAACACAACACTGTGCAAAGTTTCTGCTGCACTAACCGGTGATGTTTGTAAAAATTGTATGGCTTTGCTGGGATTTATATTTCCGTAATTACCCACAATGAGCACCCTCAACTTATCGTAACGAGACCATGAATCACCCAACAAGAGATAGGTTAGGAAAGGTTCCGGATAAGTTACTCCATAATATGCTGCCTGGAGCGCCTGAAGTGAAGGGTCAGTATAATGGTTGGTTCTGCGGAGAGCATTGTTTATGCTGGAAGAATATGGAGGATTGTTCTCTGCAGGGTCACCTGGCGTAAAAACTTTAACATGGTTGTCAGAGATTTCTAAAGTGCGGGCATTCGTAGCACTTCCCAGCATGATATTCCAGCCCACTGTTCTGTGGGCTTGGGTTATTATATTTACCGCATCGTTCAGATTATCAGAATACTGCAACACATTCCTAATCAGAAACATATGAGGCATGCCGTTTAAAGTTTGGTCTGTTGTTTCAGAAACCATCTGTCCGATAGAAATATTATTCTCATTCATTCCTGTAAGAGCCCCTATGAGCCCGGCCCAGCTTACAGATGCAAAGGCATTTCCATTATCCGGTTCATACACGATTACAACGGCATTCTCTTGTATGCCACCCTCGAGGGTCCAGTCCAGATTTAATCCATGGTAAACATTCCCGTCAGCAGTTGCGGGACCCAGAGCCGCAAAATTACTGCAAAGAAGCTGGGGCATGGCTTCGGATGCTGACTCTAAACCCAAACCACCACCATATCTTACTACATCCAAATGTGTATGCAGGATAAGTATATCTGTGTAGGGAACATTTGCCCCATCTGCCAATCCTTGCATCTCATCTTTGTATTCCTGAGGGATATATGGTTTCATTGTATTGGAGCAGCTAAGCAGATACTCATAAGAAAAACCCCAATTGCCTATGATAGTGTCATAAAGATATTTTTGACCATTCTCTTGGATCTGTTCTTTGAGCAACACGCCGTGCTGGTAACCCATCTCATAAGGGGAGCCTTTTAAATGAAGAACCAGCAAACCATCAACATTTTCTAAGTATCCTTTGCCATATCTATCAATAACAAAATTAGTTGCTTTTACTGAAGTCAAGGAAGCCAAACTCACAGAACTAATCAAAACAACAAAAATTACCAAAGCCAGAAAAACCCCTTTCCCCATAGTTTAAGTTTAAACCAAAGAAATAAAAGTTTGCGTGTTTTTAGCAGGTGTTACCATAGTTCAAACCAACGGTTGCAAGGTCGAAGATATTAATTATATTATCATTATTCAAGTCTGCCTGCTCACAGTCAGTCCAGCATCCCTCTCCCTGAGAACAGCCGTAACATAATCCAACTTTTGCTAAATCGAAAATGTCAATCTTAAAATCAATCACAACATCTCCGGATAAACCTATAATGATGTTTTCTATACTTAATTCATTATTTGTTTCATTAATCTCATTAATAATATTTGTAAAATCAAGTGAAAAAATCAAATCTCTTACACATCCTTGTTGAGGTGTCCAATTAAATCCTATAATATCTGAAAAATCCCCAGAAACATTAACATTGACGTTCGTCTCTAACACACTATTTGAAAATAATCCGATTTCAAATGTTGCATTTCTTATACCTACATTACTTATATTCATTTTTATTTCTGTTTCTTTTCCTTCTGAAAGATTCCCATTCAGACTAACATTAAAAATAATTAAATCTACACAATCCGGATCAAGCCCTTCTAAACAATCAAAATCACAGTCATCTCCCCTCTCTCTATTACAAATATCATCTATTGCATTAGTCTTACAATCCGAACAAGAGATATAATTTTCGTTTTCTTCGCATACGCTGTTGTTATTACAAAAAGAAGGTATATCATGAGAAAATATTAAATTATCATTATGGTAAACTTCTAACTTTCTCATAGGGTCTTGATGTTTAAATATCTCAAAAATTATACTCTCATTTACAAATGTTGGGGGATCTGAAAAAACAATAAAGTGAACGGAAAAGTTTTTTTGATACAAAGTGTTATTACTTTGGTCTAAAATTTTCAAAGAATACTCTCCTGAACTCTCTATTTCAAATGATTCAAGTTCAGTAAAATTTAATCCTATAAGTGTTACGTTATCATTTTTATCTATATTCAACATCATCCCTAAGTTGAAATTTGATTCATTCCCCTCCGAGAAGGTCTGCATAGACATACTGCTAATTGCTGGCCCAGTCTGGCAATGAAGCCTTGGCAGCTCTTGTTCTTGTAAATGAATATATTCGTATTCATCATAATGTCCTGTTTCTCCTAGCAAAATAAGATTTGACATTGTAGTTCTTTGGTCTTCAATTCCCAGAGACCACATTCGGTCATAATTTCCCAGACACCAACCACACGCAGGGTCATAGGGTCCGTTGCCATAATTCTCACAACATCCATTTCCTACTCCGGCTTCACAACCAAGTTCTGCTCTTAAAGGACTAATTGGTGCTGTTGGTCCACAATAATTAGCATAAGGAGTGCCACTACAATCACAATATTGATCTTTTAGACCAAACTCATGCCCTAATTCATGCGCTACTATTCCTGGTATAGTTGTTTCTGCAATTACAGAAGGCAAATGTCCTTCGCCATCACTCCAGCCAGCAACATTATAATTACAATCTGAAAGGGCTATATCGTTATCAGTTATTCCGACAACAAAATCATATTCTTCATCTTCTGATGCTACATAGCTCTCTGCACATCTATAAATTCTTTGTAAAGCCCCAAAGTAACAACGGGTAAAGGGTATACGCGTACCTAATGTCCTACATCTCCAATCAGCCCAGTAGAACCAGCTATAATCTTCATCTTCTCTCACTTTTATATACTTAAACTCCTCTGGACAGTTTGAAAGAGGGATTCTCTCTAAGAAATACGATGCTATTTCATCTGCCCTTTCTGAATAACTTTGATATGAACCATCCCAATCAAAAGGGATAATAAGTATAGTTATACTAGGAGACAATACATTTACTCTAAACACATCAATATCAGAAGCTCCATCAGTGTCAAGTACCTTAACAGTGATATCAGAATACCCGCTTTGTCTTCTCGCAGGTATCCCGCAGGTTATATATCTGTTACCATCTATCCAACAATTTATCAAATTCTGGTTTGATTGTGATTCAATATAGAAATTTAATTCGTAATCATAGGATTCGGTGTCTGATGCATATTGCCACAAATCAATCCATCTCACCGGTGGTTTTGCATCTTCGCTCACTTTTTTGTCTGGTATATTGGTTATATTTGGTATCCAATTGCAAATACCATCGGTTTTGCATGCTTGACCATCATAACATCCACAGATCTGACAATTATCAATTAATATTCCATTATTACAGTAAAGGGGTTTTGTTACTGAACATTGACCATAGGGGGTTCCATCACTACAATATATTGGTATATCCAATCTCATTTTAACAATCTTTGCAGGCTCCTCCCAACATGTTACATACATGTGTCCATTTCCATCAAATGCAATTTCATTTGCATGGTTAAAGCCATCAGGGAGTTCACAAACATAGTTGATACCTAAATTCAAATCAAGTGAAGCTAGTCTCCCTGGTGTCCCAACATAAGCTCCAATAATTTTTCCATCATTATAAGCCATAGCATAATTCTCTGTGTCAGTAGCAACTGTTGAATTATATGTCAAATCATTCGCAATCTTATATACATAAGAAGGTAATAATTCATTCCCTACATATAAGTGATTATTAGCATATGCTATATCATCTGATATAGATAGTCCTAAATTATAAATGTAATCATAATCTAGAGGGTTGTTTGGATTTATTCTCAGAATCTTTTTGGCATTAGGATTCGAGGCCCATAAGTATCCTCCACCATTAACCAATGCATGAAACTGATTATAACCTACAACAGAGGAATAATCATAAATAACATAATCCATATTACTCAAATTAATTCTTGCAATTTTTTCATACCCACCAGCCCATAAATAACCAAATGCATACTCCAAAGAACCTCCATATCTAATTTCGCCATAATTAAAGTCTATAGCTATTTCCCAGTTAAAGGTTTCTGGATTAACTTTTATTATTTTTGACGGGGATGTGTAAAGAATAATCCAAATAGAACCTTCAGCCTCTATTAAATCTTCTCCTTCATTTAAACCATAGTCCAATACAATTCTCTCATAACTCAATGTAGATGGGTCTATCTTTAGTATTCTAACAGGATTAGTTCTTGTGGAAGCCCATAAGTATCCATTGTAATATGTAAATCCATGAATAAGATTGTCCCCAGATTCCAGTGTATTTGTTTTCACCACCCCTCGACATTTATTGTATAGAGCTGAAGAATTTATTGTATTATTTATTATCTCCACTTCCTGGGTTTGAACTAAAGGAACTAACAAAAATAAAAAAATCCCAAAGACCAAAACCCAGATTTTCCCCATTTTTTAAGATTAGAGTAAAGAAATAAAAGCTTAAACACACTCTTGCCCATAGTTCAAACCCACAGTAGCTAGGTCAAAGATATTAATCCTCCCGTCCCCTGT
>JAUWZW010000061.1 GCA_030615165.1 Candidatus Aenigmatarchaeota archaeon | reverse complement strand
AGTTTCAAACACAAAGGTGCTTGAAGTGATTAAGCGCTTAAGCGAACAGCTGAAAAAACATCACAATTTTTTAGTCAATGAACACCACAACAAAATGCCTGATATTTTGATAAACAAGCTAGTAGAGCCACTAAAAGAAGTGTTAAGCAGTAATCAAGCGCTTAAGCAGAAACAAGTTAAGCGCTTAAGCGTTTGTCAAGCAGAAGAACCAAAATCTCTGGATAATGCAGTTGAGCAGCTAAAAGGAAAACTAGATATGCTCAATCAGAGGCACATCAACATATTAAATTGTTTAGGAAAAAACAGGGGAAACTGGCTGACCTATAGCGATATTGCAACGCAGGTTGGGCTCTCCCCCTCTTGCATTAGAGGGTATGTTTCCGATTTAATTAAGACGTTTCAACTACCCATAGAAAAGAAACGGATAGGAAAAGAAGCCATGGTCAAATTATCTGATAAAGCTTTCAAACAAATAGCAATCACAAAGCTAAGCGCTTAAGCGCTTAATCACTTGATCAGAGGAGGTAAAACATGTCGGAGGCACTAGAGGTATTGAAGAAAAAATACGAGACACTAGAGAAGGTGAATTTTGAGAGGCCTAAACCACAGCCCAAAGAAGACCAGTCAAAAGAGGTAAGGCAGGCATTTGAAATAATAAATCAGCTGTACAAGGTAGTTACAAAATTTGAGGACCTCATAGATAGAATGAACGCAATTACTGATTTGAATGGCAAGATAGATGCGATTCAAACAACCAGCGAGGCAACGAACAAGAAACTGATTGAGATGCTAAACCAGAACGAAACAATAATGAAATTCCTTGCTAAAATGTCAGACCCCCTTGCACAGATATTTGGCGCCAAGGCTGGCGCAACGCCACCAGAAACTAAGCCCGGGAAGGAACCCATAGAGAAAGAGCTTGATGAACTGATAGATGACAGTATAGGGGAACAGAAGGAAGAGAAACCGGAAGAACCAAAAGAAGAGGCAATTCCCCAAAAACATTCAGAAACCTTTAAAAAATACAGCAAGCTGATTGACGAAAAAAACGATTCACGGAGATTGGGCCCGATCAAAGGACTTATCGAAAGGTACAAAAAAAGGATATCCAAAGAGGAATACCAGGAACTCATGGATAAGGTAAACAAAAAACTTAAAAAAATTGGTGTTGCCCGGAGAAATTCAGCAACACTTTGAAGAAGGTGAAGTTAATGATTGAAATAAACCTTGTACATCTAATTGCAGTCTTGTGCATAGCAGCGTTACTTGTAGTCACGGGTTTTCTTGCAAATTTTAACAGTAAACTGCAAGAGGAAGTTATATTCACAGCACTGGAAAATATAAATTTAACATATGAAAATGACTATTTAGAAAGCTTAATTCTTCAGCAACACAAACCAAGCGAAATAGCCAGGCTGGTTGAAAACAAGACAGGATGCAATGCAACAATTATTATATTAAGCGCTCCAAAACTCTGGGGCGCTGTCATAAACTGCGGAACTTATAACGATACAGTATTTGTTTATGACGACCCTTTGATGCTTTTCAGGGAGTTGTACGGACAAAGTAAATAAAGGTGGTTAACATGGTTTTAAACAGAAGGTTGGAAACCCGGCTGTCAAAGGAAATAGATGAAATTATAGATCTCTTGAAAGCTTTGAAAATAATAAAAAACAAGTCCGAGTTTGTCCGCAGGGCGTTATGGAACGAAGGAAAAAGGCTGTTGAGACAGAATCAAAATCCAAAGAAAAAATACTGGTTATAGCATTTTTTCTATTAATCTTCTCTTTGCCGGCGGTCCATGCTTTGAAAATAACACCAACTCACATTGTGCCAACTTTTACTGCCGGTACAGCAACCGTGACTTTCACCCTGGAAAATAACTTGGACGAAAACATAACAGTTGATATTTTAAAAGAAGGAAACCTGGCAGTTTATTTCATCGCTTCTATAACAATTCCTGCAAACATATCTAAAGAATTGAGCGTTGCGATTATAGAACCTGATGAAACAGGCAACTACTATGCACTGCTTAAAGCGGACAATGAGACAGCACTAATTCTTTACGGCAAGCTGCCAGCACCCATCATATACAGCACTTCAATATCCAAGGAAACCAGCATAGCACTCAACCAGACAATAACATTTACTTTCATTGGCGGAATACCGATGATAGACGTTTTTCCGTCCAAGGGATCTAGTATAACCTTTACTAAGGATGGAGAAATCATAACCTACCTTATAACATTTACAGAAGTGGGAGATTATGAGCTGGTTGTCAGACACATTGATACCAAAACTATTTCTCTTGATGTCGATGAAAGATACACACTATATGTCGGAAAACCCCCAGAATGCCCACCGTGCCCAGAAAACGGGGTTTGTCCAGGAAACATAACAAACGTAACAAACATAACATTTCCGCAGATAACTTTATTGGTCAGAAAACCAACCGGAGAGATGGTAACTTTTGCTGATATATATCTGGGTGCAAAGCATTACAAAATGGGTTCAGCTCCCCTGATTTTAATTCCAGAAGAAGATGTGCAGTTGGATATCCAAATACCAAACATCTCTACTATTTGTCCTTCTGCCCCCTCTGAACCAACAGAAATTCCAAGTGCAGTTGATATTGGGGTGATGGGGATAATTGTAATAATTGTTCTAGTAGTGCTCATGTTAGTTTATGTTTTTTTCGGAAAGAAAGAGAGAAGAAAGAAGCCTTCAAAACCAGAAAAAAGGGAAGGCGTTCCTATTACAACAGAGGAAAGTGAAAATCTTAGAGAGGTATTAGGTGGTTGAATGGTAGGCGAAAATTTAGTCAGTAGATTGATAGGGGTTTTTGAAAAGAAGATAGAAGGAAATCTGAATGAATTGCAGAGCAGCATACTAAAGATACTGGGACTTGTAGAGAAAACAGGCCTGATAGAAAAGGACGAGCATGGAATTTACCAGCCAAAAATAGATGTAATAGAACTGGGGAACGCTGTTGACGAATTCGGCGGAAAATTAAAAACAATAGAACTGGAACGGAAAGATGAAGACAGGGACATAAGAGCGGACATAAACTTGCTCATTAAAAGAGTAGATATCTTAACCAAAGAAGAGCCAGAAAAGCCAAAAACAGAAAAGCAGCTGGAAGAATTACAGTCTGAACTTTCTTCTTTGAAAAAAACTGTTTCTATACTGTTTGAAGAAAAAACAAAACCAGAAGAAGCACCAGAAGGCGCTGGAAAGTTCCCATGCCCTATCTGCGGAACAACAATACCCCCATTCGATACAAAAGAAGAGCTAGAAGATCATATGCAAAAAGTGCATTAGGTGATTCAATTGGAACCAGGAGAAAGGCAACAATTAGAAGCTGAATTAGGCGGGGTATTAAAGCAAGAAGTAGAAGAAACAATGCAGAGAGAATTAAAAACCCCGAAGGATGTTTTAGCAGAAAAACTGCAGAGAAAAGTATATCCGGAGATGATAATTGGAACTAAATTTTTCGGTTTCAGGCTGATAGAATTGCCAAACATAGACAGGGGGCGCATACTTTATATTGACCCCGTAAGGAGTGCCGAGGGGGATCCTGCTGCACTTATAACTTACGGGAATGTCAAACTCATGCAGGTTGTGGAGGTTGATGGAGAGACAGAGGAAGTGCCAATAGAGGTAAAGGCAGAGGGGAAGGTGACAGGGTCCAGGGTTTATACAGAGCCAAAGGGAACAGTTGAGGTTCCTTTTCATCAAATAAAAAATCTGGAGTGGGCAGCAAACAAGACCGCTAATTTTTTGATAATAGACCCAAAGGATTTCCTTGGGCTAACCCGGCAAAACTTTTTACACCCCGGAACCTATAATTTAATACAGGAAAAGGAAGAGAGAATCGGAATACTCGAAAGGGCAAGTGACGACCTGGAAACAATGTATACAAAGGCAGAGGGGAATGCAGCAAGATTCAAGAGCCAGGCAGATGCATTGAAGTTTAAATTAGCGGGTATTGATGAAATGACCACAGACCTTGAAGAAAAACTGGATAAAGCAACGCAAGAGTCAAACAAGTTCAGGATGTTCTTTGAGCGCTCAGAAAAAGAGGGGGAAGTTGTTCTCAGGATGGACAGGCAAATACAGGAGACCGTGGATAACCTGAGCAATCAAATAGTTGCCACCAGGAAAGCCCTGGAGGAAACAAAGAAAAAAGTGGAAGAGAAACCAAAGAAGAGAAGGTTTTGGTTGCTCAGAGGTAGCTAAATGCCCGAGGAAAAAACGGACCAGGAAGAGCTTAAAAGAAAAGAGACAGAAAAGAAGGAAAGGGAAGAAATCAAAGTATTGATCGAAGACCTGGATGCTAACAAATCCCAGATAAATTATTATGTGTCATCAACAAGGTTATCCCCGGATTTTACCGCTGTTCTGGAGCAACTCGAACCTCTAGAGAAGGTTTTATGGCAATTACAGGAAAAGGTGGGAGGAGAGCCAGGTTACCTTAATGCTGTCTTAAATGAGATAACAAATTTGCAGGGAACTATTGAGAGTCACTTTGCAGACCAGAAAGGGGCCAAGGCAATTGAT
>JAUWZW010000058.1 GCA_030615165.1 Candidatus Aenigmatarchaeota archaeon | reverse complement strand
ATGCCAGGACGATAATGTAAGTGCTGTTTTTTCCTGTACTGATGGTTCATACAGGGTGGTATCAGAACTTATGGGTGCTGGATATAAAGTAATCAAACCCAACGGCAGTGAGGTTAGCTGCCCTGTGATTGCACAGCCCAGTACTGAATGCACGGAAGCGCTAAATATCTGTTCAGATGTGAATCTTTGCTGACAGATAAAGCAGACTTATTTTCTCTTCCGGCTAATCATTTCTTAGAAATAAGCCCGGTTCTAAGACACGTCTCATAAATACCCCAGGCATATACAATCGCCTCAAAGGCTTTAATCAAATCTCCCTCATCTGAGAAGTATTTGCAGTCCTTTATGTAGGCCCTTATGTTTTCCATGACCTCCCTGAGCTGCTTGTCCGGAAGCCTGCCTGTGCTCTTCACACCTTTTAAATCCCTTTCAAGCTTTGCGAGCCACTTAGCGGTTTCCCGCTTCAGGCTGGCTTCAGTTTTTGGTTTTTCCGGTTTCATATGATATTAATAAATTATAAAGGATTATATATAACCTATGGGGAATGACTCGGCTTTTGTTGTTAAACTGGAGCAGGTTGATAAAAACAGGGAAGGTGTTGGGGGCAAGGCCGCAAACCTTGGGGAGATGGTCAAGGCAGGACTCCCGGTCCCGCCCGGCTTTGTGATAACAACTGATGGGTATGAGAAGTTCCTCGGTTACAACAAGCTCAGGGAGAGGATTGAATCCCTGCTCTCCGAGATTGATGTTGATGATGTTGAGAACCTGAAGCAGAAATCAGCAGAGATTAGAAACCTTATTCTGAAAGGTGAGATGCCTAGTTTTATAGAGAAACCTATAAAGGATGCCTATGACGAGCTTTCTGTTGGAAAGGAGGTAAAGGAACTTGGCGGGGCTGCGTTGGACCTGATAAAGGCCGGAAGAACCCATTGTTTTGTTGCCGTCCGGAGCTCTGCGACTGCGGAGGACCTTGCCTCTGCGAGTTTTGCTGGGCAGCTGGAAACTATCCTCAGCGTGCAGGGCAACAGGGAGCTGATGGATGCTGTAAAGAAGTGCTGGGCCTCCCTCTTCACTGCAAGGGTGATTTTCTACAGAAAGAACAAGGGCTTTGATGAATTCCCAGAAATGGGTATTGTTGTGCAGAAGATGGTTGATGCTGAGAAGGCAGGGGTTATATTCACAGCAAATCCCATGACCAATGATACATCCCAGATTGTTATAGAAGCTGTCTGGGGATACGGGGAAGCAATTGTTTCGGGGCTGGTGATACCAGATGAGTATGTTATTAACAAGGAGGATGGCAGCCTTCTGGAGAAGAAGATTGGCAGAAAGCTCTGGATGAAGAGGTATGACCCTGTTTACGGGCTGAAGAAGGACAGTGTGGAAAGGGAAAGGATAGATGCCCAGGTCCTTGAAAACGGGGAAATAGAAAAATTGTGGGAGTTTGCCAGGAAGGTTGAGGGACATTACGGGACCCCGCAGGACATAGAATGGTGCGAGGAGAAGAACAGGATATTCCTTGTCCAGACAAGACCTGTTACAACCCTGAAAAAGCCAGCAGAGAGAGAAGAGGTTCCAGAGGCTCCTGCTCCAAAACCCCAGGGTCCTGTTCTGCTCAAGGGACTTGGGGCTTCGCCCGGTGTTGCGAGCGGGCCTGTTAAGATAATCAATGATTTGGATGAAATGGGGAAGATAGAGCAGGGAGACATCCTTGTCACGAAGATGACATCGCCTGCAATGGTTCCCATGATGAAGAAGGCCGGGGCTATTGTGACAGACAATGGCGGTTCTACCTGCCATGCCTCAATCGTGAGCAGGGAGCTCGGAATCCCCTGCATAGTGGGGACAGAGACCGCAACCACCGAACTCCAGGAGGAACAGAGGGTAACAGTGGATGCCACAAACGGTCAGATTTTCGAGGCTGTTGAAGCTACTGAAACTCTTCCCATCCCTGAACCAACAGAACCCTTAACAGAAGCAGTAAAGGAGCATATACCAGGCTCTGATAAAATCACGGCCACGGGAATAAAGGTGAACCTTGCGTTTCCTGACAGGGCAGAGGAAGCTGTTGCAAAGGCCGATGGAGTCGGCCTGCTCAGGGTGGAGCACATGCTCACGGAGAGCAGGAAGCATCCTGTTCACCTTGCAAAGACAAATCCGGAGGAGCTGATACAGTTAATAGTTGACGGTGTTGGAAAGATTGCAAAGGTTTTCTTTCCCAAGCCTGTCTGGTACAGAACCCTGGATGCAAGGACAGATGAGTTCAGGGAGCTGGAGGGTGGGGAGGAGGAGCCGGAAGAGGCAAACCCCATGCTTGGCTGGCATGGTATAAGGAGGAGTGTTGAAGAGCCGGATGTTTTCAAGTGCGAGATTGAGGCATTGAGGAGGCTCCAGCAGCAGGGCATGAATAACATAGGAATAATGCTGCCCTTTGTCATAAGTGTGGAGGAACTGAGAAAGGCAAAGGAGATGATTGATTTCCCTGTAAAGCTCGGGATAATGGTTGAGACGCCTGCAGCAGCCCTGGATATGGAAAGCTTCTGCAGGGAGGGAATAGATTTTGTTTCCATTGGTTCTAACGACCTTACCCAGCTCGTCCTTGGTGTTGACAGGGACAATGCGAACATATCAAAGCTGTATTCAGAGCTCCACCCAGCTGTTATTCACCTTATAAAGCACGTGATAAAGGTGTGCAAGAAGTACGGGGTTGAGATCTCTATCTGCGGGGAGGCAGGGAGCAACCCTGAGATGGCAAAGATACTGGTAGAGCTGGGAATTAACTCAATCTCTGCAGAGATGGACGCCCTGGAGGAAATAAGAAACACCGCAGCAAGGACAGAGAGAAGGCTCCTGTTAGACAGGGAAAGGGAGTTCGATGGTTAACCGTTTTTGTTGGGTAGGAATCTATATCCTCTTTTCAAGATAGTGCTTCAGGAACAAGCCAAAATCCCGCTTCTTTTTTGCCAGGTTCAGGATTTCCTTTTCTTTCAGGATTTTGAACTTCTTACCTGATATGGATTTGGCAATATAGGAGGATATGCCCTTTGCCTTCAGCCCTTTAAGGGGGTCGGAAAGGCTGTCCTTGAGCTTTTTTTCTGCATCCTGCCACTGCCTCTTGACCTCTGCAACCCACCTGTTGCTCTCAACCCATGTCTTTCCCAGGGGCTTGTATTTGTTGAGGAATTCCTGTGACCTGTCCTTTATGAATATGGGCGGGCCGGTAATCCTCCTGACTGAAGGAAGCTTCCAGACCTCCAACTCCAGGAGGATTATGCTCTTCCCCGTTTCTTCTGACCATACATCATATCCCATAACAAGGAACTCGTATTCCTCAAGTATGTCCTTTAACCTGCGGGAGGTCCTCCTGAGCTGGGGCCACAGGACATCATCTATCACATCCGGTTTCCTGAAGCTGACTACCAGAAGCCTTGTCTGCCTGAGTTTCAGAAGCTTCTGCAAATGCCCTATGTTTAGCTTTTCAGGCCTCCTGAAGAAGAAACCTTCACTGGGATTCCTGAGGAAATCCCTGCTTGCCTTAACAAGTTTCATGAAATTCCCAGGGGAAAATGCAGCCGCTACATTCCTGTTCGGGTCAACAGGGTCTATTACCACGAGCGGCTGGTTCTTGAATCTTTCCCTGAGATTTTTCGGGACTTTCCCTGTCTTATGATGGGTCTCCAAATCAATAAAAACCCTTCCCGCCTCCCATTTCGAGGCTGATTGAACAAACTCCTGGAAAGAGCCGTAATGGATTATCAGTAGTTCGCACAAGTATCCGGACAGGCCGAGCGTCCTGGTGTCAGAGCCGTAAATACCCAAAGCCTTTGTGAACTGCTTCAGCAGCCTGACATCCCCTGAGAGTTTTTCGGGGAGATGCAGTGAAATCCATTTGTTGTGGAAGGGTGTCCTGTCCACTGCTGACTTAATCCTGGAAGCAGAGCTGACCTTGTAGCAGGGGACTATATCAATATCGTACCCAAGGATTTTTGCCCTTGTATACGGATGCTCCGCATAAGCAACCCTGCTGCTTCCCTTAAGGGCCTTTACAATCTCCCCCCCTATTTTCAGTCCCATCTTCTCCAGTCTCTCCCTCGGGTAATCCTCTGGGAACAGGATAAAAATCTCGAATTCCTTCTTATCAGGCATCCATGTGTCCCTTGTGAAGGAGCCTGCAAGGGTGTGCCGAAGCGCGAGCGGCTTTATTATATTTTCTGTTGTTTTCACAGCCTTGTCTATAACCGCCTCAAGGTCTTTCCTCTCCTTCTTTGTCGGGGTTATCTTCTTCAGAACCCGCTTTAGTACCCCGTCTGCTATACCCATGGTTAAGTATTGGGTTTGTGAATTAAAAAAGACTGGTTTGATTTGTCAAATTCGTTTGCCCTTAAACTCATAAACCCTGGCTTTCCAGCCATTTTTTAGGTGAATAATGTCTCCTATGGATTTGAAACCGATTGTTTTATGAAAGGAGATTGTTTGGCTGTTTCTGGGCTTGATCATAAAATCCACCAAAACCCTCTTCCTTTCTATTTCCAATAGTTTTTTGTATAATGCTCTTCCTATACCTCTCCTCTGATAATCCGGCAGAACCCCTATCTGCTCAATAAACACAAAATTCTTGTATCTCCCCACATAGAATGAGAAAATTTCATTATCAAGGAAATCTGCTGTCTCATCCATGACTATTAAATATCCCACAACCCGTCTTCCGACCTCTGCAATAAAGAAGTATTTGCAGATTCCTAAAATTTTTTTGAATTCTTCAACCGGTCTTTTCTGAATTAAAAAACCATCCTTTCTTTCAGGATAATGGAGTGAGTGATTTACTTTTACAACCCCGGGCAAATCCTTAAGTTTTGCATTTCTAACAAGGATATCAATACCCTTTCCTTTACCCATAGTTTTATATTCTTGTTCTCTATTAAAATAATTGTTGCGCGGCTGTGGAGTTTATTATGCTGGAAAAGCGTATTGATTTGCAGAAATTCCTGAATCCGAAAAAGCCCGCCCTGAATATAGCAACAAGGGACATTGTTTCCTGCAGGGAGAGGGAAAGGATAGGGAATGTTATAGAGCTGATGCTGAAGGGAT
>JAUWZW010000064.1 GCA_030615165.1 Candidatus Aenigmatarchaeota archaeon | reverse complement strand
TCAAAGGGCCCTCCCCACTGTTTTACGACCTTTTTAATGGAATTCTCGAGATTTTTATCTCTTTCACCAGAATATATTCCTTTCCGGGCGCCAAAGGCTCTGGCCACCAGAAATACATGCGAACTGATTCTCTGATCCCTGTGTATCCTATGTCCCAGTCTCAGAACCGTTATAGACATGAGAAAGAATTGGACACCTGATATAAAAATCAGCATGTGGTGTGAATCAATGCAATTGCCTTCTTCCCCTGTGCAACAAGACCATTGAACATGTCTACAGCCTTTGGTGAGGGGTCAACGTAAAGCTTTATCTTCTTGTCCTCTGCAGCCTGCCTGACCTCATCAGAAACCTTAACAATGCCTTCCTGCCCTGTGCCTATAACAATGACCTCTGGCTTCATTTTCAGAAGGGCTACAAAATCATCCATGTCGAATATGTGTTTTTTCACCTTGAATTCAACCTTACCGTCCCAGCACACAAGCATGTCAGAGTAATAGATTTTCCCGTTTATAGAAACCTCTCCGAATTTCGTGAAGTCTATCTTGACCATATATATTTATAAGGGCAGACAACCATAAATAAATTATGAAAGGCATTTCTCATACATTATGGATTGTTGTTGCAGCAGTTGTTATAGTGGTCGTTGCATTGGTTGTGATAAGTATATTCGGGATAACTATTCAGAATTTCGCAACTATAACAGAGGGACAGTCATACTGCACTGCAATGGGAACCTCAGTATGTGCTATGAGGTCTGGACTAACGAGTGATCAGGTACCTACTGCGCCTGCTTTATGGACAGCCCAGAGCTTCAAAGTTGCTGGTGAAGTAAAAAGCTGCACTGAGGCCTGCGGTGATTGGTCAACTGCGTGCAGCACAGGTGGTATCTTCAGTTGTGGCAACTAGGTATAGTTTAGTTTTCTCTAACCTATAAAAACGTTCAGCCCTAAATATATTAACTAACAGGACTTACTCAGTTATTTTGAGGTTCATATGAAAGAGAATGATATAATGCAGCTTATAACATCAGAGTATTCCTGGGAGCAGGTTATCCACAAGATTATTGCATGGGAGGGTCTGGACCCTTGGGATTTGGACCTTGTTGCCTTCTCCATGGGTTTTATGGAGTATCTGGTAAAGATTGAGGAATTGGACTTCAAGGTGCCTGCGAAGTATGTAATAATTGCTGCTGTTCTTTTAAGGATGAAGTCAGACCATCTGCAGTTCATTGATTTGAGCACAACACAGGATGATGAAATGGCTGGACTTGAGAGTGAGATAGAGACTGGTGTTGAGGAACATACCACTGAACCGCAGAGGTTTGATGTCACACCCATAACAACTCCTCCCAAGAGGTATACAAGGAGAAAGGTAATGGTTGATGAGCTGATAGCTGCCTTGAGGAGGGTTTTAAGGACAGAAGAGAAAAGGGAGAGGATGCTCAGGGTAAGGGGTGACATAGAGATAAGGCATGAGGATATATCAGAAAGGATTGCGGAGCTCTATAAAAGGATAAATGATCTGCTTAAGCAACTTAAAGGGGAAGAGGTCATGTTCTCCAAGCTTGTTCCCAAATGGGAAAGGGAGAGGATTGTGGAAACATTCCTTCCCCTGGTTTATCTGGATAATCAGGGGAAAGTCCAGTGCAGGCAGGATGGGATGTTCCAGGAGATTTATATAAGAAGGCAGGACTAGACATAGACTTCGTCTATGTCTCCGTCAAGTTCGCGAGGCGAAGTATATGGATATTGACGAGATAATAACAGTCGAGAAGGATAAAGCAGGAAAGGCGAAGATAGTCGGTGATAAAAAGCCTGCCAGAGCTGGGGGGAAATCCAAGGCTAAAGTGGAAAAGAAAGGGGATGCCAAGAAACCCAGGGAGAATGTTTTGTCTGTTGTTGAGGCTGCACTATTCATATCGCCAAGGCCTTTAATGCTGGATGACCTGGCAAGGGTTGCCGGGGTTAATTCCCTGGGCTATCTCAAAGGGTTGCTCCAGAAACTGCAGGAGGAGTATGCTGACAGGGGAATCGAGATTATGAACACATCAGAGGGATGGCAGATGCAGGTAAAACAGGACTTCCTGCCTATGGTTGCGCACCTGACCCCTTACTCCGACCTGTCAGAGGGATGCAAGAGGGCACTGGCCCTGATAGTCTATAAGGACCCCCTAAAGCAGTCAGAACTGATAAAGATACAGGGAAACAAAGCATATTCCTATTTAAAATCACTTGAGAGGAGAAGGCTGATTAAGAGAGAGCCCCATGGCAGGACAAAGCTTTTGAAGCTCACACAGGAGTTTGAGAGGTATTTTGGAGAGGAAAAGGAAAGGGTAAAGGAAGAGCTTGAGCAGGTAGCCAAGGATATAAAAAATAAAAACAAATAACTTCTTATGGTAAAGGATAAATACTCGCTTTTTTGGGCTGACAAGATTGCTGAAGAAATCGTAAGAAGGGAGAAATTCCGATTCACTAATGAGGGTGTTCCTAAGCTTAAAAGATACGTGGTCAAGAGCGCTGCATCTGTTTCAGGTGTTCTGCACATAGGAAGGCTGAGCGACACCATAAGGTGCGACTCTGTTTTCAGGGCTTTGAAGGATGCAGGATACAAGGCGGAATTCATATGGACTGCTGACAACGTAGACCCCCTGAGAAAGATACCTGAAGGTGTTCCGGCAAGCTACAGGCAGTATATAGGCATGCCCGTAACTGACATACCAGATCCCTGGGGATGCCACAAGAGCTATGAAGAGCACCACAGAACTGCTTACCTGGATGTGGTTTTCAAGTTCATACACGATGAAATGAAGACATATTCCATGAGGAAAGAGTATCTGAAGGGCAGGTTCAAGAAGGAAATATTGCTGATTCTGAAGAATACCAAGCTGTTGGTGGACATACAGAACAAGTACCGGCAGAAAGGCAGGAAACTCAGTCCGGACTGGAGCCCATGGCAACCTATATGCAAGCAGTGCGGGAAGATTATAACACCAAGGGTGACAAAGACAAGGGAAGATGGCAGGATCGAATATGTCTGCAGGGATTATCAGTTTAAGACAGAGAAGGCAAAAGGGTGTGGTTATGAGGGTGTGGACAACCCCGCAAAGGGCAACGGCAAGCTCATGTACAAAGGGGAGCTGGCTGCACAGTGGGCGCACTGGAAAGCAGTAACCGAGGGTTTTGGAAAGGAGTATCAGGTACCTGGAAGCGCGCTGTGGATAAACGGGGAGATGGTAGAAAAGGTGCTTCACTTTCCCATGGTTGTTCCCATAATCTATGAACATCTGATGATAGACGGCAAAAAGATGTCCGCCAGCCTGGGCAATGTCATCTACCCAAAGGAATGGCTTGAATGCGCCCCGCCCGAGCTGCTCAGGTTCTTCTACAACAAGAAGCTCATGAAGACGCGCAGCTTCTCGTGGAAGGATTTACCAAAGCTTTACGATGATTTTGATGAGCATGCTGCGATTTACTTTGGTAAAAAGAAGCTTGAGAATAAGAAAGAAGAGCGGCACATGAAAAGATTGTTCGAGATATCGCAGATTTCAAAACCCAGGATGCCAATCATATCATTCAGCCAGGCCGTTACGCTCTCACAGGTACCCAAAGGCAGGGGAGTTAAAGAAAAATCAGCCAAAGAGAGGATAGCATACGCAGCCGAATGGGTTAAAAAATACTCTCCTGAAAGCGCCATAAAGCTGCAGGA